>JAJQFU010000111.1 GCA_021200955.1 Clostridiales bacterium
AGTCTGTGGGTATTGATGAAAATATAGTATATGATTTATGGGATATGGGCTGGGACTATATTGACATCGAAGAGATGTTATATGATCCAGAATATTTTAAAATGGTTTTGGACTATGGGTTGTGTGCTGAAATATAACAAGGATTAAATATTCTATATACCATCTTAAAATAACAGGCAGTCATTCAGCTAAACGATTACCGGCATAACGCCCCTTGATGTGCTTCACGCATCACCGCTTGGGGCGTATGCCGTAGTAATCTGTTTTTTGTAATATCATTTTTTATCAAGCACTAAAATCCTGAAATCTTTGCGGTGTCAAAGATGAATATAAGAAATTTTACACATTTAACGCTTATGAGCTATATTTTATTATAATATATAGATAATATATATTAAAAAATGCTTGAAAATGTGTCAAATGTGTAAAATTATAATTAATTGACTGCTGCCATTATCTGTTTCAAAATAAGTGCTGTGTAATAGATGTTTTCAGTAAAGTAGGAATGTTATTTTTTATATAAGGTTTTAAGACTATACTCTTGAACTTTAAACTTTTGATATTTCCTGCTTTATATTGCCCAATGTAAGATTACCAACCTACTCTTTTATTAATAATTTATCAATGGAGGCTCTCTCTTTAAAAGTACATTCATCTATTATATTAAATAGTGACCAACTATTGCTATCAAAATGATAAACAATAAAATCATTTTCTCCGCAGTCGACAACAGGGATAATTTTTAATTTTATAAAATCTACGTGTAAATCATTCTCTGCTTCTGCAATCTCGGAAAAGGATAATATTCTGCTTCCATCGTCAAAGAAGACACTCTTATCAGAGTATGAAATAATTTGTTTTATGGTTTCGCAAATTTTATATTCATATATATCCTCAAGTTTGCGTACCCTTTCAGTTGAAATTTTGCACTTGCCGATTTCCTTCAAATACTCTTTTTTAGTCATTTTATCTGCCTCCTAACATTGTATCCAGCTTGCTGTAAGGGCTGTCAGGTGAATGTATTCCCTGTTTATCATAATGCTCATTTGCATGCAGAGGGGTTATATTGTCAACCTCATTTTTACCGCCCATACTCAAAGGCTGAATATGATGTGCATCATAATCTCCTCCGGCTTGTCTTATAATCTTTCCGTTTGCAGAATACACATCTTCTTCATACTTGGGCCACTCCTGTCCGTTTTTAGTTTCCCATTGGCTTTTCAAATCGCCTTTTATATCGTTAAATTCTTCACGTTTTTCGGCAACTTCCTCAGGTGATAATTTTTCCAAATCAGATGCTTCAATAGGATTTTCGGGAAGAGTTTCGGGACAATCGGAGCGATTTTGCAAATCATCATAATAGTCATTTAAAACTTCCTTTAAATCGTTCTCCTGAACATCTGCAGGAGATTCACCGTAATCATCGGAAAACATTTTTTCAAATGTATCCTTTGCTTCGGGATCTACTTCTATTTTAGACTCCGGAGTTTCAATATTTTCCAAACCTTCTAATGCCAAACCTTTGCCTAACATTTATGCCTTACCCCCTTTATTTTTTTATATATTTAAAGAACTCATTATATAGTTCAGATGACAAATTATTTTTCTTGGCCTCGTTGAACTCGTTTACTATTATACCGAGTATTTTATCTCTTTCTGTCTTTTCAAGCTGTGAAATATCCGGCTCCAAAGCCTCAAGCATTAAATCATACCATAAGCCCATATTTTTTCTTTCGGCGTTTGATAATCCCAAAGCAGTTTCCGAATTGATAACACCATAGATGATTTTGCTTCTGAGATTTTTGATTTTATCAATGCTTTCCTCTTTTATAAACCTAAAAATATTTGCCTTTGTTTCTGCCGTAAGCTGCATTTTGTAAACAGAATTTTCGAGCTTTTTGATCTCATTTTTATCAAAACCGAACTTTTCATATGCAGGCTGAAGTATATATTTAACTAATTTTGCTTTTTGTTTATTATCGTAATCTTTATCTGAAATACGGGGTGAATACTTAAAACCTTCACCGTTTTCATTCTTAAATTCTTTTACCTTGCAAAGGACAGGCTCAAGCCAGTTATTTTGATAAACTGCCGCAACACCTGTTTCCAGTTTGGAAAGCTCTGTTATCTGGTCATCATTAAGGGCTGCAGCCTTACCCACAAGCTCTCTGTCGGAGAGGTCGGGGAGTCTTAATATAATCTTGGTATTAGTATTTCTGATAACAGACATATCAAGAAGTCCCGGCGACTGGTCGGCTATTATAAAGCCCTCGCCGTAGGTTCTCATTTCGGCTATGGAATTAGCAAGCATTTCAACAGATTTGCCTAAAAGATTTGAGGTTTCGGAGGACTGTTCTGTTGAGGTATGTTTGAGAAGATTGTGAGCTTCTTCAAG
Organism: Clostridiales bacterium; assembly: GCA_021200955.1. Lineage (GTDB taxonomy): Bacteria > Bacillota > Clostridia > Lachnospirales > CAG-274 > JAJQCI01. The sequence continues at coordinate 2,396 of JAJQFU010000111.1, forward strand.
AACGGTCAAGTGTTTAAGCTGACTGTTGCTGTTGGTTCTTGCTGACATTCTGTATTCCTGCATCTTCATAACAAGCAGACCCATTATAAGAGATTTTGTTTCCGTTGAGCCTACACGGCTTAAATCTATGATAACATTTTCATCGTATAATTCTTCGTCTGAAAGCTCATTGGCGGTAAAAATCTGACTGTACAAGCCGTTTGTCAAGGACTTAACTCTTGTACACAAAGCACCTGTATAATCTCCCTTGCTGTCTGAGGAATATTTAGACTCTTCCATAACAACATTAATCTGCTGTAAAACATCAACAAAACCGGGATAAAGCTTAACGCCCTCATCACTTATATATTTACATTCGGATTGGTTTAAATCCCAGCCCGCCTTAATATAAGCTCTTTCAACAGCATCCTTCAAAACTGCCGGCATAGCCGCATACATAGGCCAGCAGACATTAAATATTTCAATAAGCCTGTCTATGTGTTCCAAAACGTGAACATCTTCGGGAAAACTGAAAGGATTTATCCTTAGCAAATCGGTCTTTTTGTTGTTTGTGCCGTAAACACTGACATCATTTCTGCCGCCGAAAACGTCTTTATACTCGCCTTTTGCAGGCTCTACTACAAGAAACTTTACGCCCTGTTTATCGGCTTCATTTAATATATGATAAACGGCATTTGACTTACCCGAACCTGTTGAGCCTGTAATAAAGGTATGAGAAGCAAGTCCCTCAATATTCAAATCCACATTTGAACCCGTTTCAACCTGACCCATATGATAAACTTTGCCGAGATTTATTTCTCTTGAATCCTCAGCAGCTTTAAGTCCTTTATCCGTTACATTTCTGCCGAATTCAGCGTGCTCAATTACGGGAAGTCCGTAAACGGAACGAGTAGGCAGACCTAAATGCAAAGGCAGTTCCATACCGCTGACAACTGTTCCGGCAGTATAGGCTATAAAATTCTCTCCTGTTTTTATATTATCTGTAAGGGGCATAGCAAATATTGGATGAACAAATCTTTTCAAATATTCTTTTATAGCAGAAATTTTAGCATTATTTGTGTTTGCTTTTTCTTCTTCTGCCTCATCTTTGCCTTTGTAATTTATATAATTCCATGTATTAATTGCTCCGCTTTCTACGGAAGAACCTTCGCCTATCATTAAAGCCCTGTATGTATTGGCAGCCAAAAGACTTGTTTCTTGTTTAGCCGCTAAAAAATAAGCTCCGCAGCTGTAAGCACCGTAGTCCTCGCCTTCCTGTGTTCTTTTAAGCTGTTCTTCAATACGTTTAAGCATTTCCTGAATAGGCTTATTTGTATTTTCAATTTGAAGGGTTTTGCCGGTTCCGGTTGTATCTGTTGTTCCTTTTGTTTCGGTTCTGGTTTTGCTTTTGGTATCTATTTTGGTTTTCCCTTCGGAGTCGGTATCGGCTTTTCCCTTGTTTACTGCTCCGAACATACCGAGGTTTTTGCCTATTGAGTTTGTAATACCGCTTGCGGTGGATACACCTCTTAAAGCTCCGCCTATAGCCCCTGCTGCCATCATTGCACCGCCCACAACAGGTACTGCAACTGACACAGCTTTTCCAATTATATTTATTGCATTTATTAAACCTTGTGAATTTCCCGACATACCCCCTAATGCACTGCCTAATCTTGAAACACCTGTGGGAGAGGTAGTTGATGAAGAGGTTCCGGAGTTGGTTGAACCGCTGAAATTAAGTTCCATACTCCAACCGGAGCTGTTTGTGTGAGCCTGTGTAGAATTTGTTCCCTCTGAAACGGAGTTGGAAATTCCTTCGCTTAAGCTTTCCATAACAGCTTTACTTTCGTTTTCGTTATAGGACCATATACTTTTTCCGAAAGAGGAAAGAGTACTGTATAAACTTTCATAACCGCCTCTTACCTCAGCCAGTTCATTCACTGAAATAGGCTCGGCAATAAATACGGCTGTATAAGAGTTCCCCTTCATAGTGTCAATAAATCTTTCGATTCCCTGAATAAAAGATTTGTTTTCTGTTTTTGACTTATCCCTTATAGATGCAACACAGGATACGGAAGAAATATTTTTAACATGATCTCCGAATATTTCGTCAATAGTATTTTTAGCCGATATGTTTTCAGTTTTTGTGCCGGGAAAGTTGCTGTTAATACCGTTTTTAAGAGTATTAAAAGAGGTTCTCAGGTTTAGCTTGTCTGTGCTGCTGTAGCCTTGATTTCTTACACCTATGTATATACCTATCGGAGAATTATTTGTCGGTGCATCAACTATAACAGCGAGATTACATCCTAAAAGCATACTTGAATGATAAACAGTAGCAAGCTTTTGGAATATATCTTCTCCCTTTTTACAAGTCAATTCTTCAAGCTTAAAGAAACGCAGACAATTATCAGCTGCTTCGTCTTTTAAACTTTCGGACGGAGATATAACGGGATACTTGTCCAACTCCGTAAGATACCTCTTATATACGGTATGCTCGGCTAAAGCCAAGCTTTTTGTCAGTTCCGTATAATTTCTTATATCTATATCATTTGCCATATATTTCACCCTCTAAAATTATATAAAATTATTCTCCGTAAAGAATCCTTTTTGCTCCCTGATGTCCTTGTTCGGCTGCCAGTTTAAGCCATTTTTGAGCTTCCGTTCGGTTTTCTTTTACTAGATAACAGTATCCCAAACTGTATTGAGCGTAAGCGTTTCCCTGTTCAGCTGCTTTTCGATACCATTTTGCCGCCTCATCATAATTTAATTCATGGCCGCTGTACTTTGCGTCATAGTAATAATCTGCTAAATTACACTGGGCATACATATTTCCCTGTTCAGCCGCTTTTCTGAACCATTCCGAAGCTTTTTTATAATTTTGCGTAATACCTAAACCATCTCTACAACAAATACCGACATAGTTTTGAGCAGAGGCGTGACCTTGAACAGCTGCTTCCCTAAAACGTGAGTAAGCCTGTTTATAATCCTTTTTTACTCCCTTACCTAAATAATAACAAAGTCCCAAATTATATTGAGCGGAAATATGTCCTTGATTTGCTGCCCTAAAATACCAATTTGCAGCTTCTTCAAGGTTTTTCTGCTTAACTCCTTTAGCCGTTTCATAACAAAGCCCAAGCATATATTGAGCTTCGGTAATTCCCTGTTCGGCTGCTATTCTGAAGCAGTTTAATGCTTCTCTGTAGTTTTGTTCTATGCCTCTGCCGTAATAATAGCACTGCCCTAAAAAATATCTTGCAGCGGCATCTTTTTTCTTGGCAGCCCTTTTAAACCACTTAACGGCTTCTTCATAATTTTGTCCAACACCATGTCCGTCATAATAGCATAGTCCCAAAGCACGTTGAGAAAAAACATTTCCCTGTTCAGCCGCAGATAAAAATAATTTTGCGGCTTCGCTATAATCTTGCTCTACTCCGTTTCCTAACATATAACAGTTTCCCAAATTGTTTTGAGCATCGGCAAATCCCTGTTTAGCTGCCAATTTATACCATTTAACCGCTTCTCTCCAATTCTGCTTAACTCCGCAGTCACCGTTTGCATAGAAAACACCGAGATTATACTGAGCCTTGACATAACCTTGCTGCGCAGCTTCTTTAAACCATTTTATGGCATCTTTTTTGTCCTGCTTTTCATTCTGTTTGGCATTGTATTCCCATACTGAATGTGAGTTTGGATTTTCGCCGTTTTGAAGCATTACTGCCAGTTTGTATTGTGCCTCGGCAAAGCCTTGCTCTGCAGATTTAAGATACCATTTATAGGCTTCGGACAAATCCTTTTTTGTTCCTTTGCCCTCGTAATAATACAAGCCCATTTTAAACTCTGCTTCCGCATTTCCGGTTTCAACAGCTTCTTTTAAATAAGAAAATGCCTTGCTGTAGTTTACTACTCCGTTTAAAGCATCATAATAAAATTCAAACATTCTTATTTTAGCCAGTATATTTCCTTTGTCTGCGGCGGCTTCAAAATACGAAAAGGCTTTTGAAATTGCCAAGTCTCTGTCTTCATTAATATCGTTGATTTTTCCGTTATAAAAATCTAAATAATATTCTCCTGTCTTATATGAAGCCTTGGCATCTCCGTCTTTGGCAGCTTTAGAATAAAAGTTAAGAGCGTTTTCATTGGAACCCTTGTGTTCAGCTTTTTTTGCTTTGTCAAGGTTTATGCTTACGGCTTCTTCCTTTGATATTTCATCGGCATGGTTTTCAAAACCAAGCTCATTGATACACTGTAAAAAAACATCTTTATTTTCTTCAGAGCCCTGAAAATCAAAGAAGATAGAAGAATTGTAATCATCTGCAAAATTTCTTATTTCTTCAACTAAGCCCCTCCAGCCGTCTCTGCCGTTTGAAGGAACAAACCACTCACTGACAGGTTTATCCTCAATGGCATAAATATTATCCATTTCCATATCATCAACCGTAATTGATAAATAATCCTCATTGTATTTAATTTCAACTCTGATTTGTTCCATTTTTTAGCCTCCTTATATATATTTAATGTTTTCTATATTATCTCCCTGACTCCGAAGCCACATATCAATACTCTTGCCGAAAACTTCGGCGGTGAAAGTGGGACCGGATTCATCTTGAGAGATTATTCTTGCAGTAGGCAGTCTGTCCAAAACCGATTCTATGGAATCACCGGTGTATTTAAAGGTGATTTTTTGGAGCTTGCCGCCGTACATAAACTGAATACGCTTTCGAAATTCGCCTTCTTCAAACCTGTCTTTGTATGGAATATGGAAGGTTTCGTTAAGGATTTTCAACTTTTGTATACGGTCTATACGGTAGATAGTGGGGAAGGAGTCATTTATGACATCGAAGTCTTTCTTGACCTCTTCATCATCTATAAAGGCTGTCAGATAGAAATAGTATTCTGAAAACATAATCGCCAGCGGCTTAAGCTTACGTTTGACAATAGTTTTGTCTTTGGTTCGGAGGTAGTCTATTTCTATATATTTGGTTTTCCTTATTGCTTGACCCAACTCCCACATTATATCTATAAATACCTTGCCATGATGCGGCTCAATATAGTGAAACTCCTCATTGCTTATCAAATCCCTAACAAGCCTTTGATTTTCTTTGGGAACACACATTTCTATGAGCTTATCAATCATATTCTGCATCTCAGGCTTGGTAAAGGCTCTGCTGTCCAAAAGTATTTTACAGATTGCCAAAATTTCACTGTTGGACAGTTTGGAATTGTAAACTCTTTCAAGATAGTAGCCTTTGGCCTTGCGGTCATAAACTATATTGTCAAAGGAGCCGTAACGGCTGTTGGTACTGATATAATTTCTTATTTCATCAATATCACGCTGAATGGTCTTTTCACTGACTCCGAAGCGGATTGCTGTCTCTCTTTTGTTTATGATTTCGCCATCCATAAAACGCTTGTACATTTCAAGTATCCTGCTTAATCTGTTTGTAATTTCGTTGTCAGCCATTTTTCTTCACCTCTGACTCTATTATAACAATTTGCATAGACACCCTTATGTCCCTTTGAAGAAATAATTTATTTTTGGTAAAAATTATTTCTTGCCGAAACGTATACTTTGTGGTATACAAATTTACCAAAGGGCTTTTATGATGATTTTTTTGATGAATTGCTATAAAACCGTTGATTTTTGAGCAAAAAAATAGTATACTTTAGACAAAGCAGAAAATTCTTTTTTTGTTTGTCTTAAAGTATACCTTATGAAAAATTTGTGTGCATCTTTTCTATTTCAGCCATTATTCGATAATAGGAGCTTATGCTGCAGCCGATTATTTTTGTGGCTTCACTGAAAGAAAGCTTATTGTCTTTTACTTTTTCGTAAATGTCTATGTAGTATTCGGCATTGTAGACTTTGGATCTGCCGAACTTGACACCTTTTGATTTTGCAACGGCTATGCCTTCTGCTTGCCGCTGCCTTATATTTTCTCTTTCGTTTTCGGCAACAAAGCTGAGAATCTGTAAGACAATATCGCTTATGAATGTACCGAACAGGTCTTTGTTTTTGGTTGTGTCAAGCAAAGGCATGTCTAAAACAACTATATCGGCATTTTTCTTGTATGTAATAATTCGCCACTGCTCAATGATTTCACTGTAATTCCTGCCCAGTCTGTCAATGCTCTTGATTACCATAATATCATTTTTTCGCAGCTTGCTTACAAGCTTTTTATAATTTGCCCTATCAAAATCCTTTCCGCTTTGCTTGTCCGCAAAAATATTTTTGTCTTTAACTCCGTATGTATTTAAAGCAACAATCTGCCTGTCTTCGTTTTGTTCCTTAGACGAAACCCTGACATAGCCGTAAAGCATAAAAACACCTTCCTTCTTATGTTGTAAATTAATTTTAACATTAAAAATAGACACAAATACCAAATAAATTTTTTAATTCGGTATTTGTGTCTTTACTTATTCTTATAGATAATATATAAGTCAAAAATGTTCTTTTACGATAATATGGCTATGAGTTAATTATGATTTATATCAGAAATGTCGCATACAAGGGTACGGAAATAACATCATCTGTTTTTCCGAAATTTTTAGTTGAAATTCTCAGAGCAAAGTCGGGAGAATATTTCTGTGTGAAAAGGTTAAGACTTCGGGAGCGGACGTGTTCTCCTTTTTTTACCTCTATGCCGTAAATTTTATCGTCTTTTTGCAGAACGAAATCAAGCTCAGCCTGTGAATTTGTTCTTGTCCAATAATACAGAGGATAGCCTTTTGCGGCAAATTGCTGTGCTATATAGTTTTCGGTTACTGCTCCCATAAATATATTTGATGTGCCTGTGAGAATTGTGTTTACGGGCATTTTGGATTTGTTTACAAGCAATCCCACATCGGACATATATATTTTGAAAGCGGTTTGGTCTGCATAAACGGCAAGGGGCTGAATTCCTTGGTCGATTCTTTGACATTCCAGTATAACACCGGCTTGTTTAAGCCATTCTATGGAAGCTCCGAAGATAGTTGAGGAACCGCCTTTTTGCACTACCTTATATTGGAATTTCTTGTTATCCTTTGCAAGCTGTGCCGGAATTGAGTTGTAACAGGCTCTTATTTTAACTGCTTCGGTATTGGTCGCATATTTTGACATATCTGCAGTATAGCTGTCTAAAATATCGTTTTGTACAAGACCGGCATCAATGTATGAATTTGTTTCTATAAAGCTCTTAACGGCTTCGGGCATTCCTCCTACAATAAGATAGTCACGGTAAAGATTTAATGCCTTATTATGGAGAGAATCATTCATAGGCTTTGACGCAGCATAGCAGTCATAAATTTCGTCACACAAAAAGTTGTTTTCTGTTGCCCAAAGAAATTCTTCAAAATCAAGAGGGAAAAGCTGATAAATATTAACCTTTCCCACAGGAAAAGAAGCCGCCTTTCTGTTTATGGCAACACCTAACAGACTTCCTGCGGCGGCAATATGATATTCGGGTGTTTCTTCACAAAAATATTTAAGCGAGGTAACGGCTCGTTCGCAAGCTTGAATTTCGTCAAAAATAATCAGTGTTTCATCGGGTAAAATACGCTGACCGGCTTCGGCTTCGAGATATTTAATCAGCTTGGAAGGAGATATGTTGTCATCGAAAAATGAAGCCGCTGTGCCATTGCTCTCAAAATTGATATAGACAGTGTTTTTATAGTTTTCCCTACCAAACTGCCTGAGAATATAGGTCTTTCCTGTCTGTCTTGCTCCGTTTAAAATCAAAGGCTTTCTGTTTGGACTGTCCTTCCACAACAGAAGTTTTTCCGTTATTTTTCTTTTCATATCTTCACCTCCGTCTGTTGATATTATATCACCATTATCAGAGATAAGTCAATAAAAATCATAGAATATTATATTTTATTTGAGTTATTATTCGTTCCTTGCCTCATATAGCAAGATTCCTTTTTTATATACTTCATTTTCAATCGAAGATATATTTTTACGGCTTTCAAATCTGTTTTCGCTGCCTACAATAATATCAACAGGGTGTTTTTTAATATTGCGTATGCTCTTATATGCCCTTGCGGTTTCCTCGGCAATATCATTTGTTTCATTATTTACAACGATATAAAAATCCAAATCACTTTCCTCCGTATTGGTTTGGTTTGCAAAAGAACCGAAAAGATAAACTTTTACAGGCTTCAGCGTATTAACAAAACAGGTTTTAATATCTTCTATTTCCTTTATTGGCATATAATCACCACCATCTTATTTTATTTGATAATAACTCTGCATAATTTTTATATGCAGTATTTTATAACATTGGAGAGGATTTCTCTAATATACGGATTTAGTCAAATAAACATCATCTCTTATACCTTAATGTTATCACAAAGCAAATTACTAATCAATCAAAAAAATGCAGAAATATGACCGTTTTAAGTGTTAATGAAAATTTAGATAAAAAAGAATTAGATTTTTTGTGAAAAAATATTGCACGAAAAATATTGCAATGGAGGCGTAACTGTGGTAACATATAAACGTGGGGGGGGGTAGACTGTAACAAAAATCAGAGAGGGAGGTTTGATGAAATGCTTATTGAAGTAAGAATAAAAAACTGCTTTTCATTTTATGATAAGGTTACTTTTTCTATGAAAGCGGATATGCGAAACAAAAAGTTTGCTTCAAACGTATATAGAGAAAACAATTTCAATATTCTTAAGACATCGGGAATTTACGGAGCCAACAATGCCGGAAAGACCTGTCTTGTGAAGTGTATCAGATCAATAAAGAATGCTTTGCTGAATAGAAATATTGGAGTACAATGTAATATTTTCCACGAGAAAAGCATATGTGAGTTAGGAATATCTTTTTTATCTGATGGTCGTGAATATTCATATGATTTTTGGTATGACTGTAACAAAAAGGAATATCCTTATGAAAAGTTTTCGGAAATAAAAAAAGACGGCTATAATAATGAATCAGAGGTAAAGTGGCTGTTGAAGGATAATATAAAATCTCAATATTATTATAAAGACAGCAGTGAAAAAAGAATTGCGGATATGATTCCTATGATAGCTAACAACAGCTTGCTTATATATATGATGGATGTTAGCAAGTTTGAGCTTTTGGCTGAGATGAAAAAAATCGTTACCGAATTTGCATCTAAAATCGACATTGTTAGTATGTATAATATACCCATAAAAAAGACTATAGATTTAATGAAGAACAAAAACAATCTGAAAAACAAGGTAGATGACTTCATTAGGAATGCAGATATTTATATGGATAATTTTGAATATATAGGTGACGATAAACTCTTTTTGGCTGTTGACAGTAAAATTGATGAAAAAGAGATTGATGAAAAGGTTCTTGACATTCCGGAGCAGATTGTGGACCAGCTTAGGCTTGTGTCTGTATATAAGGGTATTCCTGTTTCTTCTATGTTTTATGATTCTACCGGAACAAAGAAAATTATAGCCCTTGCGAGCTATGTAATTGAAAGCTTGGAGCAGGGAAGAATCTTGATTGTAGACGAATTAGACAGCAGTATTCATTTTAAATTGACAAGAGCTGTTGTGGCTATGTTTAATAATGAGCTTAATATTAATGCCCAGCTGATATTTACCGTTCATGATATTAATTTGATGGATTGTAAAAAGTTATTCAGAAAAGAGCAGATATGGTTTGTCCACAAGGATGAAGAGGGTGTATATCTTTATTCACTGGCGGAGTTTACCGCTAATGACGGAGTACGTGACACAACGGATATAAAAGAAAAATATAGAAGGGGAGTGTTGGGGGCGGTTCCTAATCCCGATTTGATAAAGACATTGTTGGCTATCAGAGGAAATAAATCTGAGTAACAGATAGCCTTATGTATTTTCAAGATATTGAAAACCAAATTAAGCTATTAATTTAGGGCGAGGTATCTACTCGCCCTAAATATATCTATTATTATGTTATTTAAGAAGAACTCGGCATAGTTTTTTATAGAATGCTATGCCATAACATTTTATATCTGTGATACCCATATTGGAGAGGGAATGCTCATAGTTTTTATCATCAATTTGTTTTAAAGCCTTTTCGGCATATTTGTTTAAAGTTTCCTCGTTATCGGCGTATTTTATTTCAATTATAAATCCGTATTTATCCTCAGGTCTGACAACTCTTATGTCGGGAAAGCCTTTGCCGCTTTCTTGATTGGATTCTACGTTCCAATAGAAAGGACGGCTATTGAGTATACCCAATAACAAACCGTGATAGAAATTTTCTTTTTTTTCTTCGGGAACTTGAGAATCACGAATGCTAACTGACCTTCTAAGCAAAGTATTCAGATGATTTTCTATTGTTGCTGCATCACCTTTCGGGAAAGCATTGCAGAAAAGGTTAAGGCTATCCGTATCACTGTAAACCTTTGTGTCAAACCAAGTTGTAATCTGGTCTTCAAACAGATTTTTGATTTCTCGGTTAGGTATTGTAAGCTCGTAAAATCCATTTTCATCTATATTATGACAGGTGAGATAGCCCGTTGTAAAAAGAATACCCCAAAGGTTGTCTACTGTGCTGTTAATATCGGGATAGGTTAAATCAGTTCGAATCCTCTTCTTTACACTTTCTCCGGCAATCAGCTTTTCGATTTCATCAAGTGTTTTTCTGTCGGCTTTGTCGGCAAAGTTACGGATAATTCCATTCTCGCTTACATTAGCCCAGAAGTTTTGAGGAGCCTTGTTTGAGTTGGTGAGCAGATAATCACAGTAGTTTATAATGTCCCATGGACAGTAAAGACTTGTGGAGCCGATTTGATAGCCGTCATACCAATCTTTAGCTGTATCGTAGTATTTGCTTAACTCATAGGTATCAAGAAGCTCTTTGACTTCATCATCTGTAAAGCCGAACCACTCGTCACATCTTTCATCAACAAGTGAAAACACCTTGGGATTATTAAGGTCGGAAAAAATACTTTCCTTAGAAACTCGCAGACAGCCTGTAAGAACTCCGAAATGAAGAAATTCGTTTGACTTAAGGGCATATCCGAAAAGTTGTCTGATTAACAAAACCATTTTCTTGTAATAGCCGTTTTCGTGTGCTTTTTGCAAAGGAGCATCATATTCGTCAATCAGTATAATAACTCTTTTATCATATTCCTTGTAGAGTATTCTGGACATAAGCTTCAGACTGCTTGCTAAATTTCCTATGCCGCCGCTTAAATTTAACAGGTTAAGTTTGTCACGGTTATTAAGTTTGGCACTGTCTTGTAAATAGTCGAATCTTTCTGCTTCGGCTTTGATTACATCCCATAAATTCTCTTTAGCTTCTTCAAAGGTGTCTCCGCTGACCTCTTTGAGAGAAACAGCTATAACCGGATATTGTCCCATATGCTTTTCACACAGTTTAGTTTCTTTGGAAATATCCAAGCCATCAAACAGACTTTTATCGCTTCCGATTTCAAAGAAGTTTTTGAGCATACTCATATTAAGGGTTTTGCCGAAGCGTCTGGGTCGGGTGAAAAGATTTACTTCGCCCTTGTTTTCAAGCAATTCTTTTATAAAACCTGTCTTATCAATATAATATAAATTTTGTGTTCGTGCTTTTGTAAAATCATCTGTTCCTACAGGCAAAACCTTTCTTTTCATCTCACTCACTCCCGGTTAAAATCAAATACGAATCATCTCTTATATCTTAATGTTACCACAAAGCAAATGACTAATCAAGCAAAAAAATACACTGCTTTGCGGCAAAATAAAAGGGCATCTGAATGCCGTTTTGAGTGCCGTTACAGTGCCGTTATTGCCGTTGTAATGCCGTTGAAATTTTTAAAAATGAAGCAAAATCCCTACATTTTTATACCGAAAAACACCAAAAACTACCTAAAAATGACCGTTTTTAACATTGAAAAAAGATATAGAAGGCTTCGGGACGGACTCATAACCCGAAGGTCGTAGGTTCAAATCCTGCCCCCGCAACTTCAAAAAGTCCTGTAAATAAGCGGTTTACAGGACTTTTACAATTTTTGGAAACCTCGAAAATAACGGAATTGGGAACAGTTTTGGGAACACTTTCTTTTAAATTGCTCCCAATGCTTCAAATTTAGCTAAATTAATAAAGTATTTTGGGAGAAATTATACAGCGGCACAAGCTTTAATTTGAACTTGGCCGCTGTGATTTTTTCTTTGATATATTTTTACGCTAATAAGAAATTACAAATAAACGATTTTCTATTATAAATGCTTTCGTTCATGTCGCTGTAATTGTCTTTAGCTTCTCGAGATATTTAAAACTAACTGCTGCCTCGTTTATCAAAATGAAGGTAAAATAAGTTTATATTTATTACTGTCTGCATTTCAAGCTGTTTCCCCACAGAGCAAGTTCTGATAAAATGGGAATCAGAGAACGTACCGAATCGGTTATTTCATATTCAACCCGAATAGGAACCTCCATATATTCGCTTCTTTTTACAAGTCCATCCTGTTCGAGCTCTTTTAATGACTTGGCAAGCATTGTGTTGGAGATGCCTCCCATTTTTCGTTTGAGATCATTATATCTGGTTGCGCCGTCATTTGACAGTGAACACAAAATAGAAATTTTCCATCTTCCGCCTATGGCATTCATAGCCTTTTGCAAAGGACAAAGCGTTGTACAAGGGCAAATATGTTCTTTCGCCATTTTATTTCCTCCTAAATAAGTTTTTTGTTACTTACTCCGCAAAAATTGCGTAGTTGACATAAATATATCTCACTATTATAATAGTATTATAGCAGATACCAAATTAAGAGTAAAGCATTTTTTAGGAGTAAAAGCTAAATACAATATTAATATTGGAGGAGATTACTGTGAAAAAATCAAAAGCGGCTGTACGCTATTTATCTAAATCAGGCAATACAAAAAAACTGGCAGATGCAATTGGGAAAGCTGTCGGCGTTAAGGCAGAACAGATTCCCACACCGGTCACCGGCAAGGTGGATATTCTGTTTTTGGGTGCTTCTGTTTACTGGGGTGGCATAAGCTCTGAGGTTAAGAAATATATACAGACGCTGGATAAAGATAAGGTCGGAAAGGTTGTAGTATTTTCCACATCGGCAATGGCAGAAAGGGCATTTCCTCAAATTCAAAAATTATTGCAGGACAAGGGCATACCTGTTGAAAGTAAAAATTTTTATTGCAGGGGAGAATTTACAGTGCTTCATAAAGGGCATCCGAACCAAGATGATTTAAAGGCTGCAGAAAAGTTTGCGGCAGGGATTATTTAAATAAAGAATACAGCTATGGATCATTTTGTAAATATACTTGTTAAATTATTTGTCTTTTTATCACGCTTTGCCACCGTTTTATCCAAAATAGGCTTAACAGAATACAGAAGCTTTGGGAATTTTGAGAAAGACCCAAAGCTTTACATATTGTTAGTGGGATATAACGGTGCAGGAAACACCGGTGCAGATATACGAACAGCGGAAATCGTGAAGCAGCTTACGCAGCGGATCGGAAAAGAAAATTTGCAAATTTCCGTTATGACACTTGATAAGAAAAATCTTCGCTGTTATTTTGATGCCGATGTAAGGCTTATTCATTTCAGTTCTGTGTTTTTTATTGATGTATTTAGGGCATGCTGTGCAAATCAGGCTGTTATATTGTGCGAGGGTTCAACTCTTAAAAGTAAGTTTGCCAATGCGCTTACCTTGTATTTTTGCGAAGCGGAGGGAATTATGAAAGCTCAGAATAAGCCCTGTATAGCCTACGGTTCGGAAGCAGGCGACATGGACTTGTTTTTAGAACGCACTGTCAAAAAACTCTGTTCAGATACTTATTTTATTGCCCGAACTCAAAATTCATTGAAACGTATACAAGCCTTGGGATTGAAAGGTCATTTAGGAACCGATGCCGCTTGGAAATTTGACAGTACCTCTCATACTGAGTGGGCAGCCGAACAGCTTAGGCAGTCGGGTTGGGACAGTGAAAAACCTCTTTTGGGCATTGCTCCGATTAACCCATTTTGGTGGCCTGTGAAGCCTTCTCTTTTAAGGTGGCTTAAATGTAAAATTACCGGTGATAAGTCCTTGCAGTTTCAATTATGGTATTTTTTCAGTGACTCTAAGCAGCGACAGCGGCAGTTTGAAAATTATTTGAGTGGAATTGCTTCGGCGTTAAATGAATTTGCGGCAAAATATTCCTGCCATACTGTAATTTTGGGAATGGAGCGGCTTGACGCAGATGCCTGTGAGAGACTGAAGGAAAAGCTTAAAGTTTCGACTTCTGTTTTTTTATCGTCAGACTATAATGGTTTTGAAATGGCTGCTTTATTAAGGCAGCTGTCAATGCTTGTTACTTCAAGATACCATGCACAGGTACTTTCTATGGAAACAGGTGTTCCGAGCATTGCAGTTTCTATGGATGAGCGTTTGGACAATATTATGGAGGAAACGGATATGTATCGGCATCAGCTTCTTCACACAAATGACAATGAGCTTGCCGTAAAGCTTGCGCAGGCTTTGGAGTATATACAGTCAAACCGAGAAAATATACAATACAAAATCGGGCAAAGGCTTGATGATTATAAAAACAGACTTGATGAAATGGGAGATTTTTTGGCAGAAAAGCTTTTTTCATAAAAGGTACGGCGGCAGGGAGGTGACAGCTTACGTATAATATCTTTATTACCGGTACAACCGGATTTTTGGGAACGGAAATAATTTCAGAAATTATGAAGACAACCGATGCAGTTGTCTGCGGCTTAGTCAGAGCCGCTTCATATTCCGAAGCTGTAGCTGTACTGTTAAATCTTTGGTATAGGCGGCCTGAACTTAAAGACAATATCGGCAGCCGAATAATACCCGTAACGGGGGACATTGCCGAAACAAATTTAGGTATGTCAAATGCCGACCATGAAAGGCTCATATACAGTACCGATTATATAATTCACACTGCCGCATTAACAGGCATAAATCACAGCCGTGAACAGTTTTGGAGCGTAAACGTAACAGGCACAAAGAATGTTTTGAATTTTGCCGAAGAAATACAGTCCGACCATACTTTAAAACGCTTTGCATACATATCCACATCTTATACGGCAGGAAAAAGAAAAGGTTTAATTAAAGAGGATTTTCCGATAAACAAAGGCTTTTCAAGTTTTTATGAGGAAAGCAAATTTGAAGGGGAGATGCTTGCCTTAAAGGCGATGAAGCGGTTTCCTGTTTCGATTTTTCGCCCGGGACAAATAGTGGGAGATTCGAGAATAGGCTATGTAAAAAGCTTCAATACTCTCTACTATCCTTTGAAACTGTATTTAAAAGGGCAGATTAACATTTTTCCCATAAGAAAATCAATGCGTATTAATATGATACCCGTTGACTATGCTGCCCGTGCTGTTGTCCGGATAACTCTCAGTGACTGTGCCGAGAGGAAAATATTTCACTTAACCGCTCCTTATTCTGCACAGCCCACCGCAGAGGAGCTTATCTGCTTTGTAAGAATGTGGGCAGAGAAAAATCTTAATATACTTTTGAAAAAGCCTTTGTTTTTGCCTGTTCCCTTTCTTGAAAAAATCGGAGCATGCTATAATCTGTCAAAACATAAAAGCTTTAAAAAGAATACTTTTGCAAATATGGTCTCTTTAGCCCCTTATTTTTCCGAGAATAAAATATTCGATACCGTCAATACGGAAAGCTTTATGGGAGAATACAGCTTGGATTTAAGCTCATATCTGCCGAAGCTTTTGACCTATGCCGCAGACAGAAGCTTTCTTAATGACAACGGAAGAACAGTATTTGAACAGATAATGTTTTTCCTTAACAGACGTAATGTACCTGTTAAATATTATGATGTGACAGCTGAGGGCATAGCCGAAAGAAATGCTTCATATGTCAGTGAGCAAATTAAACTTGCCTTAAAGGCTCTTCAGGCTCTCGGCATAGGTTTGGGCAGCAAAGTTGCTGTCAGCGGAATTAACAGCGTATTATACTTTGTTTTGGACACTGCCATAGGCTTGTCGGGTGAAGTCAGTGTTCCATTGTATTATACAACTCCCGCCGATGAATTAGATGAGTTGCTTAATAAAAGCGGAGCACAATGCTTTTTTGTGGGAGATATACGCATTTTATCCCATATAAGTCAAATGAAATTTAATGGAAATATAATTTCATTTGCGGAAAATGCTGCTCTTTCCTATGATTCACGTTTAATATCGTGGGAGCAGTTTCTCTCACTCGGAAAAGACCGCAGTATAATACCTGTGAAGGTTTCCTATAATGATACGGCAACACTCCGCTACACCTCCGGAACAACAGGCAGTTCCAAAGCCGTAACCTTTACTCACGCTCAGCTTAGGTGGATGGCTGAAACCATGGCTTCTCTTCTCAGCTTCAAAAGCCGAATAAAGCCTGCGGTTTATTTGTCATTTTTGCCTATGAGCCATGTTGTAGAGGGGATTTTGGGGGCTTATACTCCTTATTATCTCGGTTCGCCTGTATCACTTTATTTTCTCAATGATTTTAACAGGCTTGCGGGAATATTGCCGAAGGTTCGTCCCACAATTTTCTTCTCCGTTCCCAGATTTTATGAAAAGCTTTGGGACAGATTAGCTGAAACCGGATTCGGAAAGCTTTATATTTCTGCCGAAAATCCGCTTATAAAGAGTACACTGGGGCATATAATTAAAAAAATTCTTCTTAAGAAAGCCGGTTTGGACAGGTGCTCTCAGCTTATAGTAGGCTCTGCTCCGGTCAGTCAAAGGCTTTTGGAAAATTTCAGAGAGTTAGGCATAGAAATTCACAATGCCTACGGCTTAACCGAAGCCCCTCTGATTACACTGAACCGACAGGGAGAAAATGACATTTCCACAGTGGGAACACCTCTGCCCGAAACCAATGTAATACTTGCAGATGACGGCGAAATAATGGTAAGCGGCCCTCAGGTCGCCGGGGAGTATAACGGAAGTAATTCAGCCTTTCTGCATACGGGAGACTTGGGAGACTTTACGGAAAAAGGTTATCTTCAGATTATAGGACGAAAAAAAGAAATTTTGATTAACTCCTATGGGAAAAATATAAATTTGCAAAAGGTCGAAACTTTTTTAAGGGATATTCCCGAAATAAGCGAGGCTGTACTGATAGGGGAGAAAAAGCCCTATTGTACCGCATTGCTTTGGCAGGAAAACAACTCTGAACTTGATGAAAAAACACTGACCGCCGCTGTCAGAGCCGTCAATGAAAAGCTTTCACATCCCGAGCAAATAAAAAGGTATGCCCTTATGGCTGACCCGTTGAAAATTTCCTCCGGAGAGCTTACACCTAATTTGAAAATCCGCCGAAATAATATAGCTGAAATTCATAAGCAGACAATTGACGGTCTTTATGCTGCCAAAGCAATATCTGCAGGGAACGTAATTTTTATAGGAGTGCTGTAATGAACAAATTTATTTATAAAATATTGTCCAGAAGGCTTGGGGCATATTTCGAAATAAGAATACTTATGCGGAAAACTGCCGAAGTTTTCGGAGTAAGACCGCCTAAAACCTGCAGAGCTTCCGGCGAAGAGAAGCTGAAGCTTTATGCCCGGTTTACGGCAAGTGAAGTTATGAGGTTAATTCAAAGCGGTTATGATATTAACCATGTGCAGCAAAAGCTGTTTAATATGGCATATAATCTGGGGAGCAGTCTGCGGCAACGGCTGAAGCCAAAAAGCAAACAGGAATGTTTTTCCGTAATTAAACTGCTTTATAAAAATATAGGAATAGTGATAAATGAGGAATCTTTGGGAAAATTCTGTATAGAAGAATGTTTTTTCAGTGCATATTATACACCTGAAACCTGCGCTGTTATTTCCGCTGCAGATAAAGGCATTTTTGCGGGAATTTATAACGGCAAAAGGCTTAGCTTCAGTCGGCGTATTACAGAAGGGTATAATGAATGCTTGGCAAATCTTACTGACAAAAGAGCGGGCGGTTAATATGAAAAAAGCAATTGTAATAGGGTCAGGTGCAGGAGGGGCTATGGCGGCAAAGGAGCTTCAGGGAGATTTTAAGGTAACAATATTGGAATCTGGAACTGAATTTAAGCCCTTCGCCTTTAATATCCGCAAGCTTTCCAAGCTGAGAAAAACAGGGCTGTTTCTTGATGAACGAATGATTTCAATGCTCTTTCCGGCTATGCGTGTCCGAAAGGCTTCTTCAGGTATGGTGCTGGTCAACGGCATCTGAACAGGAGGTTCAACCGCACTTTCCACAGGCAGCGCTCTTAGATGTGATGACAGCCTTATAAAACTGGGCATCGATTTGGACAAAGAATTTGAGGAACTTTCCCGAGAAATACCTCTGTCTTATGACCATAAACAATATTGGTCACCTACAACGAAAGCTCTCTATAATGTGTGTGAGCAGTTAGGCTTTAAGCCTAAGCCTGCCGGAAAAATGATTGACTTTGAACTCTGCGTTCACTGCGGCCGTTGTGTACTCGGCTGCCCGACAGGGGCAAAATGGGACAGCCGCCGCTTACTGTCGAAAAGCATTGCCAAAGGAGCGGTTTTAAAAACAGGCTGCAAGGTGACAAAGCTGGGCATAGACCGAAAAAACAAAAAAGTGCATACCGTTTATGTAAAGGAAAAGGGAAAGGGAAAGAAAAAGACCTACAGCGCAGATTTAATCATATTAGCCGCCGGAGGACTGAACACGCCTGTTATTTTAAACCGTTCCGGCATAAGCTGTGAAAATACTCTGTTTGCAGATCCGCTGCTTTGTGTTGCCGCACCCTACAAAAAAGCAGAACAGGACAGACATTTTCCCATGCCCTTTCTTATGCAGAAAAACGGCTATATGCTGTCGCCTTATATGGATTATTTAAGCTTTTTCTTCAATAAGGCTTGGCGGCTGCCATCCGATAACATATTAAGCATAATGATAAAGCTTTCGGATGCCTCCTTCGGCTCAAGCCTCAGCCGAAAGACCGAAAAAGAACTGACTGCTGCAGATAAGGAAAGACTGAAAGCCGGTGTTTCCGATTGTAAAGCAATTCTCGGCAAAATGGGTATTGCCGAAAAGGATATGTTCTTGGGAACAGTCAATGCCGGTCACCCCGGCGGAATGATGCCATTGACTTCCGAAGAATCAAGAAGCCTTCACAACAATCGTCTGCCTGAAAACCTCTACATAGCCGATGCTTCAATATTACCTAATTCTATGGGAAATCCACCTATTTGGACGATCCTCGCCCTGTCAAAACGCATAGCAAAGGTATGCAAAGCAGCTTTTAACTGACAAGATAATAGCAGGTTTTTAAATATAAACATAAAAGCAGATAACATATAAAATTGTAGTATGTTACCTGCTTTTTGACCTGCAGAAAGGTTGTTTTGTGGTGTATTATATGAAAACGAAAATTCCATTATGGTCGGATAATTCTTTGTTTTCGTTCCATTCTTTGACTTGCGGTTCTGCGTTTTTTATAAAGCTTTGGGATATAGCTATATGGTCTATACATTCACGTTTGCCGCCTGTCAGAAGCCGGATTTTGTTTTCTTCAAATGACTTAAGCAATGTATTTCTGCCGAAGGTTGTGAAATAGTAGTTGTCGGCAAAGCTGCAGTTGAAGTCTCCTATAATGCAGAGATTTTTTCCGGCATCGGCAATATTTTTAAAGTCAGCGGTTTGCTTCAGTAAATCGTCTTTAAAGGTTGGATGACGATTTCCGTATATTCCTATTATTGTCGCATATATAGTTAGATTGCCTTTTTCCGTTTCAAGCTCAATACAGATGGAGGTATATTTATCGTAGGTTTCATATTGCTGAATACATGGATAATTTGTAAAGATAGAAACCCTGTTTTCTGTTGGCTTGTAAAGAGAAGGGTTAATTTCATAAGGTGACGGAGTTTCAAAACAGTATTTATAATTAGGCTGTACTTGTTTATCTGTTTCTGTAAGGACAAGAATATCTGCTTTTATCTGTTCACAAGCATGAAGAATTTTGTCAATATCTTTTTTATGTTTCAGTCTTTCAATGTTCCATGTAGCAATAATCATATATTAATCTCCTCGTGTGATTGCGTAACCAATTTTAATGTCGCTTTTATAAAACATCTTTTGTTAATAGATTAACTGAGAAGCCAGTCGATTAAATTCAGAGACTTGATGCCGTTGTAGGAGGTAATGTAGTTTCTGTCCATAGACAATATGATTTTTTCGTAGTTATCCCTTATCATATTCAAGGGGCGAAGTTCACGCTGACGGGTTTCCTCGGACTGCATACTTTCGGTTACCTGAATATAAATTTTGTCATTTGGTTTTTCGGCAACGAAGTCAACTTCTGTTTCGCCAACTTTGCCAATGTATACTCTGTAGTCACGGCGGATAAGCTCAAGAAAAACAATGTTTTCGAGTATATGTCCTCTGTCGGCATCTCTGTAGCCCAGCAGCATATTTCTGAAACCAAGGTCGATAATATAATTCTTTTCGAGTGTTTTTAGAAGCTGTTTTCCTTTTATATCATAACGGGAAACGGGATAAAAAACAAAGGCACTGTGAAGCATTGAAATGTATCTTTCCACAGTTTTGCCTGCTATGTTTTTTCCTTTGCCTGTTTGTATATTGCCTTCGCTTGATAGAAAGTTTCCAATACTATTGGGCGAAGTAATGCTTCCTATGTTTGAGCATAAAAACATAACTATTTTTTGCAGCGTGTTTTGCTCTGCGCCTTTGTTCCTCTGCAGAATATCTTTTAATACTACAGTTGAGTAAATTCCCTCTAAGGCTTGGTTGCTTCTTGCTTCGTTAAACCTATATTCTCTGAGAATAGGCATACCACCGAACTGTAAATATTTCTGAAATTTTTCCTCAAGAGTTACGGCAGTTTCAAAGCTGTAAAATGTCAAAAACTCCTTAAAAGAAAGGGGCAGCATAGGTATCTCGACATATCTGCCGGATAACAGGGTTGAAAATTCAGAGGAAAGCAGGTAGGCGTTTGAACCTGTAATGTATATATCCACATCATAATCAAGCCGAAAGGATTCAATTGCCTTTTCCCAATGCTCTATGGTCTGAGGTTCATCAAATATAAGATATGTTTTTCCGTCTTTGGCAATACGCTCACTTACATAGTCATAAAACTCTAAGTAGTTATTTAAATCTCTGTATTTCAATGATTCCAAGTTCATATGAATAATATTGCTATCGGGAACACCATTTTCGGTCAAATAACCGTGGAACAAATCGAGCAGTGAAGATTTGCCGCACCTGCGAATACCGGTAACAATTTTTATTAAATCTATATCCCTGTTTTGTATAAGCTGTTTTAAATATTCCGGTCTGTTAATAAGCTCAGCCATATTCATCGCTCCTTTTTTCTTTATTATATCACAGAAATAGTTCATGTCAATAATATTTCAGACTTATATCTAAGAAATTTTATAATTTCTTGATGTTTTAGTCATATAAATAAAATAAATTAAGCGACTATTAAAGTTCGGCAGCTTAGATGAGTACTTAAAAAAGTTGATAAAATTTATTTGCTGTTATACCGGTTTACCATAAATTGTGCGGACTTGTTTACTTCTTCAATGAAAGCATTATAGGCAGTTATTTTTTATGCTGTATTATCATTGGTTATACACTTATTCCACGTATTATGATTCAAATACAATTCATCTGTTGTCTTTAAAAAAGATATTCTTTCATTTACTTTATATTCCTTATATAAACAAAAACACATTTTTTGTTCAAAACTTCGCAGTGTTGGTGTATACTTTTCATTACAGTATATACAAGTTATCTCTATACGTACACCTTTTACCTCAAATTCTTTAAAGGTGAACTAATATAGTAATAAACATTATTATTGGGGTTGTACAATGAACTTGAATATAACTCTGTGCCTCTTAACTCTTTATCATACTTTGAATACACATTTTTAAGATCATCTTCAACTATCTTTCCATTTTTCTCTATAATATATGAGAAATCTTTATAAATTCTAGTTAATGTTTCATACTGATTATAAGTCCTATAACCTGACCTCATAGTTGGATTATAATTTCTATTTTCCTCTGGAACAAATTTTGTCATATTGTAGTAATATTCTGCCAATCTATATCAGCTCCTTAAATATTATTTTTATATTTCTATACAATAGATATAAAGATGTAAAAAATAAATATTTTTATAGACCCCTAATAGAAACTAGTATTCTGACTATGCAAAATTATTATAGACTCCCTCTCAGAATCCCCACTTTCTAAAAGGGAGCCTAATATTATGTTTTTATTGCACTAAAAAAGACCTCTGCCTAATGTAAAGGTCTTAATCTGTTAACCCATTGAAATATTATATCCAAGTGTTCCACTATAAGTTGTGCCTGCAGTAATCCATCTAAGACCATCCCATTGATAGTAGTAATACTGTTCATATTCATATGAACCACTCCAAGTAGGAGAAGATATAGCTGTTCTATTATTTTCAACTTCATGATAATGCTCATTAATAGCACTCTGTGAAGAAGTATCTGCACATAAATAAACATATTGTAGATTATTATTTATTTGTTCATCTGCAAGACCCACATTCTTGTAAGCAGTAACTGTGTTGTACCATGAATCATAATATGCTTCACCTTCGGCGGGTCCATTGGTTGCTGTGTAGCCCATATCAGTTGCACTATAAATTCCAATTGCCGCCAGTGCTGCATCTCCTGTGACTGTACTCGGTGTTTCTGTAGGCGTCACTGTACCTGTACTACCATTGGTTGTGAGGTAAATATTCTTGCTGCCGTCGCTGCCTGTCTGATAGTCTACGGTTGCTCCGCAGGCTTCTGCTACTGCTCTGAAGGGAAGGTAGGTATAACCGTCACCGACTATGATAGCCTGTGTGCCCTCACTATCTATCTGACTTGCTGTTCCATCTACTATTAACATCGTACTTCCTATAGGTACTTCGATGGTTCTTCCGCTAATTGTTAAAATAGCTACCTTGTTTGTGCTGTCCCAGTCTACTGAAGCTCCTAAAAGGTTGCCTAATGCCCTGAGAGGCAGTAAAGTACGGCCTTCATCTGTAACTCTAATCGAAGTTTCATCCTCAAACTGCTCTGTCACGTTTTCTCCGTTTAAATAGATGCTAAAGCTGCTTCCGATTTGTACATTGTCGGTTGTGTAGTTTGAGGATACATAGGATGCTGCTAATGAGCTGGCATTCGCTGCGAAGGCTGCAGTTGGTGCCATCATTCCTGTAATCATGAAAGCTGTAAGTAAGCTTGTTACTAAACTTACAGCTCTTCTCTTTTTCTTCTGTGTCTGCGTATTACCAAACTGTGGTTTTATATTTCGTTTCATTTTTATTGCTCCTTTCTGAAAGCTTGATTTTTAGTTATGTTTATCATTGTGTTATTGTTTCCATATGCATAAATATATTATATTATACTAAATTTATTATTTTTTGACAACCCTTAATTCCGGAATTAAAAAATTGGATAATGTTAATTTTTCTCAATTTTTTATAATTCGCTTACTCACGACGGTGCAGGAAAGAACGGCAGGCCGGGAGGATGTAAAAACTTAATAAGCACATTGGAAGGCGAACCCATAAGACAGAAAGCTATGACTTTGCCGGCTGTGTTTACCGGTATGAGAAGAAGCGAAATATTAGGTGTTAAATGGGAAAATACAGACTTTGATAATAATATTATAGAGATTAACAGTGCTGTTGTATATGCTTCCGGAAAAGGAAGAATTGACAAGAGTACTAAAACGGACAGGTAAACAGAATAATTTCTATGTCCGATACTGTTGAAAAGCTTATGCTGGAATATAACCAACAAAATAAGTCCTACGATTTAAGCAGTGGGGACTTACTTTGTTGGTTAAAATACTATTCAAGGTACAATGGTGTGGTCGAAGGACGATACTATAAACACCATAGAGAACCCTCAATGGAAATCAGAGGCAGCGTACGTACTAAATTGGAAGAGGACAGCAATATTGATTTTAATTTAAAAACGTTTCTAAATGCAAAGGCTACTATGGCAGACAAAGAAGGCGTATATTATTCATGGATAACAGACCTTCCGTGTGAAAAGATAATTTTGCTTTCAGCCACAGCCAACGGAAAAGTTTATACCGAGTTCTGTCAAAGACTATGCGCATTTTTGCCTTGCAAAAATACTTATGACCAACGGCATTTATCAATGCCTCAATCAGTAGGGGTTATAACCCATACTGATTAAAAAGTAAGTTCTTGCCCCCTAAAGGGCGAGAACTTACTTTGTTGGTCAAAAACCGGAAAATAAAAAATTATTCAATAAGTGAAGTACGCTACAAGGGTTCAATATACCAATTAACAAAATATTCCTTCAGCAGAGCTTGGATAGAACAAAATAAGGGTTTGTATGATGATGTGACAGATGTTTTCAACAAATGTACAAAAATTGAGTTTATGAGATTTAACGAGAAAAACGAACTGCATTTCGGAAATACAGAAGGAAAAGACGGGTATAGTGATAAGAATTTGGCAATATTCGGAACTCCCCATGTCAATGACCGTGTTTATAAGCTGCTTGCCGCATCAGTGGACTACGATATGAAGTTAGTAAACAGAAGCAGCCTAAACCATAAAATCATTAGATACGGAAGCTACGAGTTTAAATTCTACACTTATGACGACGAGTTTCTGAAGGACATACAAATTTACTACATATCCAATGAGCTCGAACAGTCAGTGGGACGGGCCAGACTGGTCAAAGACTATGCGCATATTTGTTTTTAACAACAAAGACTATGCGCATATTTGTTTTTAACAAATATGCTTATGCCCAACGGCGTTTATCAACGCCCCATTCAGTAGTGGTTTGAAACCTCTACTGAATGGAGAGTAAGCACCCCACCTAAGAGGCGGGGCTTACTCTGTTGGTTAAATAACGACAACAATGTCTATGTATTTGCCAACTTTCCCGTAAAGCAGGCAGTATTCGAAACGGACTTTAACAGTATGGCTAAGCATGAAAGTGCCGAGGGCTTCTTCGGTGATGACGAAGACAATTTTCCTTCTGAAATTCAAAATGCAGATTAAGCTGAAGCAGACTTAAACACCTATTTGTTGTTTTACATCAAATGTTTTACATCAGACAATAAAGATGGTGCAAATCTTTGCAAGGCTGAACAATATAAGTGAAAATGGAAAAAGATACGGAGAGGGACACTAAACCCCTCTCGATTTGCTGTTCAAATAATTTATAACGGCTTCCTTGGTTATCTTCCAATTGCGGCCGTCACGATACCCTACAAGAGCCTTAGACCTAAGCAGCTTATATAAGGTATTTCTGCCTATTAAAAGTATTTCGCAGACATCCTCAGGCTTTAAAACCTCTCCGTAATTTTCAAGCATTTATAAGACCTCCTGTCTCAATTGATTTATATTGATGTTTGCTTGATAATAATTAAGAATTGCAGTATAAAAATTAATTGAGACAGAAAGGTAGGAGAGGAGATTTGCATTTTGGACTTAATTATAAGGTTATTTCAAATTACCAAGGATGATATTAAATCCCGGCAGAAGATCACTGTAAGAATATAAGGATATGAGAGACGAGAATATAGATGTACTGATAGACTATATTAATAAAAACGATTTAACGACATATAAAATTAGATTATGACATTACAAAATTTACAGAAAGGATTAATGCTTATATATTCATCTGAATTATAAGTATTTGGTGTAAAAAATGAACGAAATTTATTGTCCGGTATATTTTAGATATTTAGGAAATGATTATGATGCAAAAACAAACTTTTCTGAAAACCATGATATTAATTATATAGAGGAAAGGATTGAGCGTATTTTAGATCCCGAAAAAACAGATCAATCTTTATTCGGGACAAGCGGAATGGCAGAAACATATTCTACCAAGAGGCTGGCTCTGCAGTTTTATGACGTACAGGCGGAATTTAACCAACAAAGGAAGACCCCGCCTCTTAGTCGGTGGGGACTTACTTTCCATTCGGTAGGAGTATAAACTCCTACCGAATGGGGCGTTGTTTAACGCCGTTGGTTATAAGTATTTTTTTTGCGTCAGCAAAAAATGCGCATAGTCCTTGACTATGGGATATGATCGGAAAATTGTTCATATGATAGTATTTTTCAGAGATGAAGCGTGTGGTATAGGTGATTTTATGGCAGCTTATATGGGAAGAAGAATTGCCGATTATATTGGTCATAGATTTCAAACGATATTTGCCGTACATACGAATACGGAAAATATTCACATACACTTTATAATTAACCCAGTCAGCTACAGAGATGGCTCTCTTTACAAGACTACTACAACCAACTTAAAACGCTATTATGAAATAATTAATCAAATGTATGGAGAAATATATCATGTTGAATCAATCGGAGGTTATGGTTACTGCATAGAAAAGTAAGGCATATCGTGAATTTATTATGGTGGGACGGAGATATTATTAAGAAAAATAAAGCTGTATTCTGAAGAAGTTATACAAATTATACAACAGTATGGCGATTACGGAATTATTATGGATACTCCTCATATAATTACAGCATAGGAGGCTTACATTGCAGCAAAAAGCCATATTAAGATAATTATAATTTATGTTTTTCAGTTCAATGCGGCAACACGAGGTGAAGCTTTAAGAAACAAGCTTTATTTTGCAGTAGAAACCTGTTTTCAGGTTTTTGTAACGAAGTTCGGCATAAGCAAGGCTTCCGGCAAGAACAGCATATATAAAAAAGTCTGTTTGCTTATAAATTCCAAAGGCAATAAAAAATCGCCTTCGTGATTGTTTTTACTGTTTGACAGCGGAAAATGGCTTTTCGACATATACAATAATACAGAATGAAACTAACAACGTATATTTAGGAAAAACTGAGAGAGGGGCAATAAACCCCTCTTGATTTTCTGTTCAAGTAATTTTATAAAAGACTCATTAGTTATCTTCTATTTGCAAATGTCATGATACCGTACAAGAAACTTAGACCTAAGCCGCTTATATAAGAGGTTTATGACTATAAGCAGTATTTCGCAGATATACTTAGGCTTTTAAACATCTCTGTAATTTTCAAGTATTTATAAGACATCCTGTTGCAATTGATTTATATGATGTTGAAACAAAGTAAACTATTATTACAAGAAAAACTTGAAAAAGGAATTATTAATATGGCAAAGCGATTGCAGTCAGAAGTTTTGCTGTGATAATGCAGTCTACTAATTTATACTGAGTTCTGCCTTCAGGCGGCGGAGAAATTCTTTTGAGGCTTTTGAAAAGACCTGATATTTTTTCCACACAATGCAAAGACCGGCTTCCATTTTGGGAGTTAGGGGACGGAAGCAAAGGTCGCTTTCTCCTGTTATGTTGAGGATTTTGTCAAGACAGATTAAATAGCCTATGTTGTTTCTGACAAAATGAGAAACATTATAGATTAAATCCCCTGTTACCACTACATCGGGCTTTACTTCATCTGCTTTAAGCCAGGACAGCATTTTGCTGTTTGAAGCGGCTTGATGGGAAAGAATTAAGGGCTTTCCCCATAAATCTTCGGCACAAATTTCCGGTTTTTCGGCTAATGGATCGTCTTTTCTCATTAAAACTCCCCATGTGTCGCTTATGGAAAGCTTTAAATAATTATATTTTTCTATATCAACATCGCCAATGAGAAGCCCGAAATCGATAAGTCCTCTGTCAAGCCTTTCCATTACTCTTTCTGCATCGCCGCTGTAAATGTGATAATGAATTAGAGGGTTGTTCCTTTTGAAGCGCCTTTGCGGCTTTGGCGAAAAACGAAACAGCATCTGATTCGCCGCAGCCTATATATATTTCCCCCGTTATGTTTTTGTCCGAGTCGGAAAGCTCGGCTTTTGTCTTTTCAAACAAATCCAATATTTCCTCTGCGCGCTTTCGCAGAAGCATACCTTCGTCGGTTAAGGTGATTTTTTTGCCCCCTCTTATAAGAAGCTGCTTTCCTATCTCGTTTTCAAGGTCTTTCAGCTGTCTTGAAAGGGGCGGCTGTGTCATATGCAGAACCTCTGCCGCTCCGGTTATGCTTTCTTCTCTTGCTACAGTTAAAAAATATTTTAAAACTCTTATGTCCATAAATAAGCCCCTTTCTGGGTGTTCTTTAAGTCTATTATAGCAAAAAATACCATACCTTTCAAGTATGAAGTTCCATATAATATGTGTATTTGATATTTTGGATATAAGATATTATAATTATAGCAAGAAAGAAAGAGAAAGGGATGAATTTATGAACACTGAGGAATTTTTAAGCTGTATGAATACAGGGAGGATTGTAAAAGGCGGTTCGGAGCTGCACAAATATATGACCGAGCTTTCCTATGAAGCTATGAAGGTCACAACAGAGCTTAACGGAAAGTATCACAGTCCCGAAGAAATAAGGGAGCTGCTTTCTAAAATAACAGGCAAGCCCGTTGATGAAAGTCTTGTACTTTTTCCGCCCTTTTACACAGACTGCGGCAAAAACATAACCATAGGCAAAAATGTTTTCATAGGCAGCTGCTGTTATTTTCAAGACCAAGGGGGAGTTAAAATAGGCGACGGTGTTTTGGTTGGACACAATACAGCCTTTGCCACATTAAACCACTGTTTTGAACCTGAAAGCAGAAGCAGCACAATTCCAAAGCCAATAGTTATAGGCGACAGAGTTTGGATCGGGGCAAATGTAACCATTCTGCCGGGAATAACAATAGGGGATAATGCAGTAATTGCCGCCGGAGCAGTTGTAGCAAAGGACGTACCTGCCGACAGCGTTGCTGCCGGAGTTCCGGCAAGGGTTATAAAATCAATATACGATAAGAAATCATAATTTAGGCACTGACGGCAAATGCCGAGTAAATATAAAATAGGAGGAGAAACAAATATGTTAGGAAATTTTTCTTACTGCAACCCCACAAAGCTTTATTTCGGTAATGATTCACTTAAATTTTTAAATGACGAGCTCAGTAAATACGGCTCAAATGTTGTGCTTATTTACGGCGGCGGTTCAATCAAAAAGAACGGCATTTATAATTCCGTAACGGAGATTTTGAAAAGCTGCGGAAAGAACGTTGCCGAAATTGAGGGCGTTATGCCCAATCCCACTGTTGACAAACTGAGAGAAGGTGTTAAAATCGCCAAAAATCACAAGGCTGATTTTATTCTTGCGGTAGGCGGCGGCTCAGTCTGCGATTATGCCAAAGCGGTTTCCGTTTCTGTAAACTGCGATGAAGATCCTTGGGATAAATATTTCATACGCTTTGAAGAACCCGACTGTAAAATTGTTCCCGTTGGCTGTGTGCTTACAATGGTGGGAACAGGCTCGGAAATGAATGCCGGAAGTGTTATAACAAACACCGAGACGAAGCAGAAAATAGGTCATGTATTTGCAAGCGAAGAGGTTATGCCTAAATTTTCAATTCTTAACCCCAAATACACACTGACCCTGCCCCATTATCAAATGGTATCGGGCATTTACGATATTTTCAACCATATTTGCGAGCAGTATTTCTCCGGCAAGGATGACAACACAAGCGACTATATCAGCGAAGGTCTTATGAAATCCGTTGTTTATTCAAGCCGTATTGCAAATGCCGACCCTCAAAATTACGAAGCAAGAAGCAATATTATGTGGACGGCAACTTGGGCGTTAAACACCCTTGTTGCAAAGGGAAAAACCACAGACTGGATGGTTCATATGTTAGGTCAGGCAGTAGGCGGCTGTACAAACGCAACCCACGGTATGACCCTTGCCGCTGTTTCTCTTGCCTACTACCGCCACATTCTCCCCTACGGCTTGGCTAAATTCAAGAGATTTGCCGTAAATGTTTGGAATGTAAACCCCGAGGGCAAAACCGACAGGCAGATTGCGGAAGAAGGTCTTTCCGCTATGGAAGCATGGATGAAGGAATTGGGGCTTGTTATGAACTTAACCGATTTGGGAGCAACAGAAGATATGCTTGAAAAGCTTGCAGATGTGACAATTCCCTTAAACGGCGGATATAAGCCTTTGGAACGCAGCGAAATTATTGAAATTTTCAGAGAAAGCTTATAACAAAAGGAGGACAAATAATATGAAAATATCACTCATTAAATCAGCAGTCGCTTTAACACTTATACTGTCAATGACAGCCTGCAGCACAGGCTCAGTTAATCAAGCCGAAACACAGGATGCAGTACGGCAACTGAACAGAGTGCAGACACAACCGAAGCAGAAGCAGCGGAAACAGTCGATTATGGAAACAGCACAGACACATCTATTGTGGCAGAGGATTTGGAGCTTACGGACGAATGGGACAAGACCTTTGAATTAAGCGATGAAGTAAACCACAGAAAAGTAACCTTTGTAAACCATTTCGGAACAACCCTTGCGGCAGACTTATATGAACCCAAGGAATACACAGGCAAATTATCGGCTATTGCAGTTTGCGGACCTTTCGGAGCAGTAAAGGAACAGGCTTCGGGCTTATATGCTCAGGAAATGGCTAAAAGAGGATATTTGGCTATAGCCTTTGACCCCTCATACACAGGTGAAAGCGGCGGCACACCAAGATATTTCAATTCTCCCGACATAAACGTTGAGGACTATCAGGCAGCCATTGACTTCCTTTCAACTCAGGACAATGTTGACCCCGAGAAAATAGGTATAATAGGTATCTGCGGCTGGGGCGGAATGGCTCTTCAGACAGCGGCTCTTGACACAAGAATTAAGGCAACAGCGGCAATAACGATGTATGATATGAGCCGCAACACAGCTTTAGGATATTTTGACGCCAATGATGAAGATGCAAGATATGAAAACAGAGTTGCATATAACAATCAGAGAACAGAGGACTATGAAAACGGCTACTATGCTCTTGCCGGAGCGCTTCCCGAAGAAGCTCCCGAAGATGCAGCCCAGTATGTAAAGGATTATGTAGCTTATTATAAAACAGAGCGTGGTTATCACCCCCGTTCACTTAACTCAAACAACGGATGGGCAACAACAGCAAGCGGCTCTCTTATGAATATGAGACTTTTTGAATATGCTCCTGAAATCCGCAGTGCCGTACTTTTGGTTCACGGCGAAGAAGCCCACTCATTAATGTACAGTCAGGCAGCCTATGAGCTTCTTCAGGGAGACAACAAAGAGCTTATGATTATCCCCGGAGCATCACACACCGACCTTTATGACCAAATGGATATAATTCCTTTTGATAAACTGCAGTCATTCTTTGAGGAAAATATGTAAGCTGTAATATTTTTACACGAATAAAAAGATTTTGTAAAGACCGAATAGAAAAATATCCCGGAATTGACGCTTAAATATGTCTTTTCGGGATATTTTTGAACATATAAAAAATGCTGCCGAATATGTTTTAAAAAATTCCTTTACAATTACATAGTGCTGTAATATACTTAAGGCGTATTCATTTATAAAAAAGGAGGGTGAATTTAAGATGAAAATCGACTTATTATTCAAAAACGACGAATTTGTTTTTTCATATCGAGTTACCGGCTTGTTGATACATAATGATGAAATACTCCTTCAAAAACCCGAAAAAGATAGGGGATATTCGCTGCCGGGCGGTCATGCAGTCTGTATGGAGCCTTCACAAAAAGCATTAATTCGCGAGTTCAAAGAGGAATTAAATATCGATATAGTTGTAAATAAATTAAAAGCAATCGGAGAAATTTTTTTCATGTGGGGTTCCCGACCATGTCATCAAATAAATTTGTACTATAGTGTAAAAATTACCGATAATACCTTTAACAAATTAAAAAGCAATAAATTATTTTGTCTTGATGAAGCAGGTAAGGAGTACAATAATTTAACATTTCATTGGCACAAGATTCAAGAGCTTGATAAAATTGTTTTATATCCGCAGGAAATCGTTCCTATAATAAAAAACAAATCTGATTTTCCTACATACTTTTTCAGCGATCAGATACACTAAACCAATTAATTAAAGGAGGCAAATACAATGAGCAAAATTTTAACAGCATATTTTTCGGCAAGCGGAGTAACAAAAAATGTTGCTCTGAAAATCGCAAAGGCAGCGGGAACAGACATTTTTGAAATAGAGCCCAAGGAACACTACACAGCTTCGGATTTGGACTGGACAGACAAAAATTCCCGAAGCACTATTGAAATGAATGACCCTTCTTTCCGTCCGTCTATTGCAAGCAGTCTTTCCAATCCTGAAGATTATGACACAATTCTCTTGGGCTTCCCTGTATGGTGGTATGCTGCACCGTCTATCATAAATACATTTTTGGAAAGCACTGACCTTACTGGTAAGAAAATCGCTCTGTTCTGCACTTCCGGCGGAACAGGCATTGAAGGCTGTGAAGCAAAGCTTAAAAAGACCTACGGAAACAAATACGAATGGAAAAAAGGCAAGCGCTTTACAGGCGGAGAAAGTGAAGCCCGGCTTGCGGAATGGGTAAAGTCATTATAAGAAAGTCAAAATTTGAACAGAAAAACAATATCCCGAAATGCTGCTGAAATATGCCGTTTCGGGAAATTTTTAATGTCTTACACATTGTAGGGATTATTTATGCGGAAAAATAAATTTGAAAAAATCAATCGGTTGATTTAATCAAAAATATATGCTACACTTTCTTTATAAACAAAATGACAAATCAGAACCTTTGGAGATAGTTATGATTATAAAATAGATAAATGCCAAAAATATATTGCTATGCTTCTTTTTATGAAGGGATAACAAATTGATTTGCTTAAGGAGGTTACAAAATGGAATTTTACGAAGCATTGGGAAGGCGAAAAACAGCAAGAGAATTTTTAGATAAAGAGGTTGACTTTGAAGCAATAAAAAGAATTTTGGAAGCAGGCAACAAAGCTCCGACATGGAACCATAACCGTAACTGGAGCTTTATAGTTTTAAGGACGGATGAAGAAAAAGAATTTGCTTTTGAAGAAGCAAAGAAAACAGCAGATAAATTTGACGCAGAAAAGTACCTTAACATTCCAAGACCATATCCTGTTACATTGGGTCAGAAAATGTACGCCCATGCAATGCCGAGGCAGTTTACAATGCTGAAAGACGCTCCTTATGTTATAATTCCTGTATTCAAATGTAAGGAACTGAATGCTGAAAGCGTATCTAAGCTAAATCCGTTTTCGACAATCTGGTGTGTTATAGAAAACATATTTCTGGCAGCCGCAGCCGAAGGTTTATCCTGTTCCATGAGGATACCGTTAAATGACGAACACGATAAAGTAAAAGCACGCTTGAAAGTTCCGGCAACATATATGATACCCGTATTTATCGGAATCGGTTATGCTGATCCGAATGAAAAGGAATTAGAGCAAAAATATCCTGAACTTGAAAAGCAAATACATTTTGGCAGGTGGAGATGATTAAAGGAACCGCTGATTAATTAGCTCATCGCATCTTCACCACTGATTTTTAATAAAGGCAAAGCTTTAGATAAGGCTTTTAGACAGAGAATATTGAAACAATAAAGTCTTTTCAAACAAAAAGAGAGGGTATATGCACTATGAATTTTGTAAAAGTAAAATGTGATGATTTAAAAACAATTGAGGAATTATCCGTATTTGCCGGTGCCATTGTAAAAGAGGTATTCGATCCTCTTATAGGAGAAGCTCAAAACGATTACATGATTAATATGTTCCAGTCGAAAGAAAGTATTCGAGAACAGATTATGCACGGATATCAGTATTACATTGTTTATGAAAATAATAAAAAGATTGGTTTTCTGGCATTTTATGATAAAGCAAGCGGATTATATCTCAGCAAGTTCTATTTAGAAAAAGGATACAGAGGAAAAGGCTATTCTCGAAAGATGTTTGAATTTGTCTGTGAAAATGCAAGAGCACACGGCTTTAAGAAAATAACACTTAATGTGAACAGAGATAACCCAGCAAAGCTGATTTATGAAAAATTTGGTATGAAGGTTATCAGAGAAGAAAAGAATGCTATCGGAAATGGATTTTTTATGGATGATTATGTGTATGGAATTCAACTATGAGATTTTATATAAATTTCCGGTTTATCAGGGAGTTAAATAAGTATAAAATAGGAGGTTAAGTATGGATTTAGAAGAATTGTTTTCATACAGAAGAAGCACAAGGAAGGACGAAAAGCAGCAGATTACAGAAGAACAGCTGCATAAAATTTTAGAAGCAGCTCAAAATGCGCCTTTAGCCGCAGGCAATCGACCGAAAGCACGCCTGACTGTTGTACAAAACGAGGAAATGTTAAATGAAATTCGAGAATGCTGCAAAATGGAATCACGAAAGAATCCGGAGGTAACTTTCGACCCTCTATATGGTGCACCTACTTTAATTTTAGTTTCAGAGTCAAGTTTGTCTGAGGATAGGATTGAATTATGTGATGCTGCCTGTATCATTGAAAATATGATGCTTGAGGCAACTAATCTCGGTCTTGGCTGCTGCTATATATGGGGCTGTCTGTCAAAACTACGTGCAAACAGTGTGCTGCTTAAGAAATTGCACTTGGAAGAACAGGTTGTCCTTTCCGGTTTCATATGCGGAATACCTGTAAAGCCGCTTTATGCTAAGAAAAGAGAACCTATTACCATAGTAAGGCTATAGCTATAGCTGAAGCTGCTTAATTTACTGTTTAGCAAGAGTTAAACAGGGCAAAGAATTAAAATTTGAAGCAACAAAACGGAATCAGACAAAGATTATTTTTAAATACAACTTTTGACAAACTTTAAGGAAATTAAAGTGCAGTTTTCCGTCAGGAAAGCAAATTACACTTTATGTAGTAGGTCAGCTTTTTAATATCATCCTTACATTTTTGGCAGTTTACATACTTCTGTCGGGAAGATTTTTCCCTCTGCCCAATTTATCTGTTTAAGGAAGTGTATAAATTGAAAGCATTAAAAAAGCTTTTTCATACGGTTTTGCCGCTGCTGTTTTAATAACAGCGGTATACATTATGACAAATAATATAGGACTTGAGGAAGGCTTGGATTTCGGAGCAGGTGCTTATTATTATGCAGATATACCCGGTTTTGAAAGCATTGTAAATACAAATGCCTATACTTCGCCTGTACCTATGTGGGTTTTAATAGTATTGTTTTTGGCATGGGGGTACATAATGTATAAGCTTTGGCAGTACATAGCTTCGCATAATACAAATAAATAATAACAGATAAAAAGTCCTTTCATGATTTAAGAAGGGATTTTTTATATATGAAAATTTTTAGAAATAATTCATATTTACAATTACGGAAAAGAAGATATAATATTTTTTATACCTTTATTCATACTAAAACAGTATGAAAATAAT
Organism: Clostridiales bacterium; assembly: GCA_021200955.1. Classification (GTDB taxonomy): domain Bacteria; phylum Bacillota; class Clostridia; order Lachnospirales; family CAG-274; genus JAJQCI01. Next base: position 37,571 of record JAJQFU010000111.1, read on the forward strand.
TTTAATTTTCAGAAAGAGGGATTTAATATGAAAAAATTTATTTCACTTATATTAGCAGCAGGTTTGGCTTTGGGAACATTTACGGGCTGCGGAGGAAATTCCGCCGCTGAAGAAACATCTTCAAACTCTGAAGCAGTTGTTTTAAGAGTCGGTGCTCAGCCCTATCCTCTCTATTCTTCTATATATGTTGCCCACGAACTGGGATATTTGGAAGAAGAGCTTGAAGCTGTGGGAGCGGCCTATGAATGGAAAGAGTTTAAATCAGGCTCCCTTGTTAATGAAGCTGCAGCAGCAGGGGAAGTTGATATGGGCTTTATGGCTGATTTGCCGGCGATAATTTCAAGGTCAACCGGTCAGCCTGTTGAAATAATATCCAATGTTGCCTACGGAGAAAAGGCTCTCGCCGTACTTGTAAGACCCGACTCGGATATCACAAGCGTTGCCGAGCTTGAAGGAAAGAAGGTTGCCTACACAACCGGCTCATATACACAGCACCTTATTGCTTTGCTTTTGGCAAATGAAGGTCTCAGCTTAGATGATATAGAGTCAATAAACTTGGCTGCCGGAGATCAGGCGGCGGCTCTTACAAACGGTGATGTTGAAGCCATTGTTACATGGGAGCAGTATGTATCTCAGTTTATAAGCGACGGAACGGCAAAGCTTCTTGCCGACGGAACAGGTGTAAAAAAGGGAAATATGATTACATATTTTGAAACAGACTATGCCGAGGCTCATCCCGATGTTGTTAAGGCATATATAAGAGCATTAAACAGAGCAGGCGAATATATAGAAGAAAATCCCGATGAAACGGCAGAACTGGCAGCAGAAACCTTCGGGGTTGATATAGATGTTATGAAAACAATATTGAGCCATCTGACATTTACCACAGAGCTTACTGAGGACGACATTGCCGAAATAACAAAAGTAAAGGACTTCTCCCTTGAACAGGGTCTTATAAGCAATGATATAGATATAAACAGCTTTATTAATACGGAATATGTTAATGCGGTAAATGCAGAATAATTTTAAAGTATCGGAGTGCGTAATATGAAAAACAGCGAAAAAAGAAATGTGAAATATTGGATTTTATATTTTGCTCTGCCTGTTATATTATTGATTATATGGGAGTCGGCAGACTTAGCAGGCTGTTTAAAGCCTTATACAATGCCTGCGCCTATTGCTGTTGTAAAAACTGCAATAGAATACATACAAAACGGAAAGCTCCCCGTAAATATAGCCGTCAGCTTCGGAAGAGTGACCTTGGGCTTTATACTTGCCTTAATCGGCGGCTTTTTAATAGGCATAGGCGCTGCAATATTCAAAAGCATTGAAATATTTACAGATTTTGTCATACAAATTTTGAGGCCTATCCCACCCATTGCATGGATACCCCTTGCCATACTTTGGTTCGGAATAGGCTTGGAGTCAAAGGTGTTTATTATATTTTTAGGGGCATTTTTCCCTATATTTATAAACACCTTCGACGGCATAAAAAATATTGACGGCAAATATTTTGAGCTTGCCCGGGTTTATGAAGTGCCTAAGCTTAAGCTTATAACCAAAATTGTTATCCCCGGTGCTTTGCCGCAGATAATGACCGGAATAAGACTGGGGCTCGGCAATGCATGGGTATGTGTTGTGGCTGCCGAAATGATAGGCGCCACAAGCGGCGTAGGCTATATGCTTGCGGACGGAAGAAGCCTTTCAAGACCCGATGTCGTTATTTTGGGTATGCTTATTGTAGGAATAATAGGCAAAATTATGGACGACCTTATTTTAAAATTCAGGGACAAAATAATTACATGGAATAAGTAGGTGAACCGAATGAAAAATATAGTTGAAATTCATAATCTTAAAAAGGTTTTTAATGACGGCGGAGTTGTTACCGCTCTTGAAGATATTAATTTGGAAATTGAAGAAGGAAATTTTGTGTCTGTAATAGGAGGAAGCGGCTGCGGAAAAAGCACGCTTCTTCGCATTATAGGCGGACTTGACACAGACTATGAGGGGGAAGTTCTTGTAGACGGGAGGAAGGTTGAAAAGCCGTCAAGAGACAAAGGCTTTATATTTCAGGATCACAGACTTTTGCCATGGCTTACCGTAAAGGAAAACATAAAATTTTCGCTTCCCGAGGAGCAAAAAAATAACAGCGGTCTTATACGGGAATACCTTGAAATGGTTGACCTTGAAGAATTTGAAAATTCCTACCCAAGTCAGCTTTCAGGCGGAATGGCTCAGAGGGTATCCATAGCAAGAGCCCTTGCAAACAAACCGAAAATACTTCTTTTAGATGAGCCTTTCGGAGCATTGGATGCAATCACCAAAATAAAACTACAGGAACAGCTTCTTAAGATTTGGAAAAAAGAGCAAATAACAATGATAATTGTTACTCACGATATTGACGAGGCGGTCTATTTGGGCAGCAAGGTTATTGTTATGACACCCAGACCCGGTAAAATAAAAAGAATACACACAGTGAACCTCGGATCACACAGACGGAGGACCGGTTCTGTTTTTACAGAGGCAAGGGATAGAATTTATAATGAATTTTTTGAAGATGCCGAATTACCGATAGAGTACAACATATAAAAACATAACGGAGGTCATTTATGAGTATAAAGATTTTATCTCCTCAGGAGAAAAGAATACAAAATGAAATCAACAACAAAGGAGAGGGTTCGAAGCATTACAACAGAGCTGTAGATATTGTTAAGGAAATCAGGGGAAAGAAGCCCGTTATTGATATTGAAAGAGGGCTTTATTTTACACGTTCCTTTAAGGAAACGGAAGGGCAGCCCCTGATTTTGAGATGGGCAAAGGCTCTTTACAATTATGCGGAAAATGCTTCTGTTTACATAGACGAAAACCAGCTTATTGTGGGAAGAAGCGGCAAACAGGGTCGTTATGGCATACTCTATCCGGAGCTTGACGGAAATATCTTTAAAGAGGCTGTGGAAAAGCTGCCTGCACGGGAAAATTCTCCTTTTGATATTTCCGATGAAGATGCCGATATTGTAGTAAATGAAATAGCTCCCTACTGGGTAGGAAAAACGTTTCACGAAAGCTTTGCAAAATCACTGACAGAGGAAACATCAAAGCTGACATACAACAAAGACAGGGAACTGACTTCACGCTATATTGTAAATGAAACAGCTTCTTTCCGTTCCTCTCTGCAGTGGGTACACGATTATGAAATCGTACTTGAAAAGGGATTTAAGGGAATAAAGGAAGAAGCCGAGGAAAAGCTTGCCTCTTTAGACGAATACAGTCCTCTTGACTATACTGAAAAGAAGCCATTTTTGGAAGCCTTAATAATAACCTGCGATGCCATAGTTCTTTGGGCAAACAGACATGGTGATTTGGCAAAACAGCTTGCGGAAAAGGAAGAAAATCCAAAAAGAAAGGCCGAGCTTTTGAAAATTGCGGAAACCTGCCGGTATGTTCCGGAAAACCCTGCAAGAACATTTTACGAAGCTATGCAGTCTCAGTGGTTTACGCAGATGTTTTCAAGAATAGAGCAGAAAACCGGCACAATAATTTCAAACGGCAGAATGGATCAATATTTATATCCTTTCTACAAAAGAGATATTGAAAAAGGCATAATAACAGATGACGAGGTTCAGGAGCTTTTTGAATGTATGTGGGCGGCAATGGCACAGTTTATAGACCTTTATCTTTCGGATACAGGCGGAGCCTTTAACGAAGGCTATGCCCACTGGGAAGCCGTAACCATAGGCGGACAGACAAAGGAAGGTTTAGATGCCGTAAACGAACTTACATATATTCTTTTGAAGTCAAAGAGAGAATTTCCGCTTAACTATCCCGACCTTGCCGCAAGAATACATACAAGAAGTCCCAAAAGATATTTATATGAGGTTGCCGAAACAATAAAGGCAGGAGAGGGTTTCCCCAAGCTTATAAATGATGAGGACGTTATACCTCTTTTGCTTTCCAAAGGAGCAAGCTTTGAAGAGGCCTATGATTACAGCGTATCGGGCTGTGCCGAGTGCCGTATGCCAAACAGAGATACATATACAAGCCCCAATGCCTATATTAATTTTGCGGCGGCTCTTGAAATGGTTATTTACAACGGCAGAATGTTAAAATACGGTTCGGAACTCCTCGGACTTGAAACGGGAAATTTTGAGGATTTCAAAACCTTTGATGACCTTCTTTCCGCTTTCCTTAAACAGCAGAGATATTTCATAAAGCACGCTTTTATTCAGCAAAGAGAAATTATAAGGCTCAGAGCAGAGCATTTTGCCTCTCCCTTAGGCTCCGCCCTTCACAGGCTTTGCAGAGAAACCTATACAGATCTGCATCAGCCTAAAATAGAAGGCGGTATAGATCTCGGCTATTTTGAATATATGGGCTTTGCAACGGTAGTAGATTCTCTTGCGGCAATTAAAAAGCTTGTTTTTGAAGAAAAGAAAATAACATTGGGTCAGCTTAAAACTGCTCTTGAAAATAACTTCAAGGGTTATGAGGCAGTACGTCAGCTTCTTGTTAATGCACCCAGCTACGGCAACGATAATCCTTACACTGACAGCATAGGAAAGCTTCTTGACAGAGAAGCACAGGAGTTTACACGAAAATACGGAGCAGAGCTTGGGGTTCATATGGATTTAAGGCTTGTTCCCTTTACGTCCCACGTTCCCTTTGGAAAGGTTGTCAGTGCCACACCAAACGGCAGATTTGCCTATACTCCCCTGTCAGACGGTTCAAGTGCATCTCAGGGGGCAGACTTAAACGGTCCTACGGCAATTCTTCTTTCTAACTATGCCACAAAGAATTTTAATTATAACGAACATGCTGGCAGACTTTTAAATATTAAGCTGAGCCCTGCCTGTGTACAGGGTGATGTAGGTACTGAAAAGCTTGTAAGGTTTATTGAGGCTTGGAGAGATTTAAAGCTGTGGCACGTGCAGTTTAACGTACTTAATACGGAAACACTGAGACAGGCGCAGAAGCACCCGGAGGACTACAGAAACCTTTTGGTTCGTATTGCCGGCTACAGTGCATATTTTACGGAACTTACAAAAGACTTACAGGACGATATTATTTCAAGAACGGAACACGAGGCCGTATAATGGGAGAAATCAGTTATGTCTTTAATATTCAGCGCTATTCTCTCCATGACGGACCGGGGATAAGAACGATTATATTTCTTAAGGGCTGCCCAATGAGGTGCCGCTGGTGCTGCAACCCCGAATCTCAGGAAAGAAAGCCCGAAATATTCTATACTGAAAGCAAATGTATAGGCTCAGAGGAATGCGGCTTTTGTAAAAATGTCTGCCCGGAAAAGGCAATAGACTTTAAGGGCAAAGCGGTTATTGACAGGAAAAAATGTATTAACTGCCTTAAGTGTGAAGCCGTTTGCCCTTCAAAGGCTGTAAGCGTTCAGGGCAGGCAATATACAGTGGATGAGCTTTTGGATATTGCCGAAAAGGACAGCATTTTTTACGGCAATGAGGGAGGACTTACCGTAAGCGGCGGCGAACCTCTCTCTCACGGGGATTTTCTGATTCAGCTGCTTAAAGAAGCAAGGAAAAGAAGAATAAATACAGCTACAGAAACCTGCGGCTGCGGCGATTATGAAGTGCTTTATGAAGCTGCGAAAAATCTTGATTATATATTGTTTGACATAAAGTCATTAAATAATGAAAAGCACAGAAAATATACAGGCTGTGACAACAAAGTTATTTTAAACAATTTTAAACGGCTTTGCCGGGACTTTCCAAGTCTTAAAAAAAGAGTAAGAACCCCTGTTATTCCCGGTTTTAATGACAGTACAGATGATATAAAGGCTGTTCTTGATTTTATAAAGGATTTTCCCAATGTTTCATATGAGCCTTTAAAATATCACAGCTTCGGCAGAGGGAAATATTCATCTCTCGGCAGAGAATATGAGTTAGGGGACATTTCCCTTGATGAAAATATATTTGAAGAAATAAAAAATATTGTTAAAAAGGCAGGGTTTTAATATGAACTGGATATATAAACAGCCTGTTGAAATTTTTTTCGGCTGCGGAGAAATAAACAGAATATTTGACTTGGTTAAGGGATATAATGCTCCTTTAATTGTCTGCTCTCCTTATTTTGTAAGAAGCGGTTTAGCGGAAAATCTCAAAGCAGAAATTAAAAATGCCGGTATATTTTCAAATGTATCGCCAAACCCGGATATAAGGGAAGTAAATGAGTGCAGCGAAGTCTTAAGGCAAAATAAAAACGATATTATAATTGCTCTCGGCGGCGGAAGTGTTATTGACCTTGCAAAAGCGGCTTCTCTTAAGCTTAATGACATCAGGGAGGTTTGGGGAACAGGCAAAGACGTAACAGCAGAGCCTGTTCCTATAATAGCAGTTCCCACCACAGCCGGAACAGGCAGCGAGGTAACCTGCGTAAGCGTTTTAACAGACAGAAAAACAGACAGAAAGATGCCCCTTTCTTCCGAAAAGCTTTATCCCAAACAGGCGGTTGTTGACCCGGAGCTTTTACACTCCCTTCCTCCCCATATTACAGCTTCAAGCGGAATAGATGTTCTGTGCCACGCTGTTGAAGGCTTTTGGAGTAAAAATCATCAGCCGGTCTGTGATACTCTTGCCTTAAAAGCCGCAAAGCTGATATTAAAATATCTGCCGACAGCTTATAAAGAGCCAGATAACAAAAACGCAAGGGAAAAAACGGCAGAGGCCTCTCTGCTTGCCGGGCTTGCCTTTAATCTGCCTAAAACAACGGCTTCCCATGCCTGTTCCTTTCCGCTTACAAGCATATACAGCATACCCCACGGAGAAGCCTGCGGACTTACTCTTGATTATTTTGTAAGAATAAACGGAGAGGGTGAACATACAAAGGAGCTTATCAAAGAGTTGGGTTATAAAAACGCAAATGAATTTGCAGATAAAATATACAGACTGAAAAAAGAAACGGGCTTAAGGACAGGTCTTGCGGACTTAAATTTAAGCGACGAAGCTGTAACAAGGCTGGTTGAACTAAGTCACCACCCCAATTTATATAACAACCCTGTTGAAATAACGGACGATATATTGTTTGATATGTACAATAAATTGAGAAAGGAATGAAAGCAATGTCGGAATTGACAAGAGAACAGGTTTTGGAATATGACGGAAAATATAATCAGCACCCGTGGCTTACGGGAAATGTCGATGCAGTTCCCATCGAAAGAGCGGATGGCATATATTTTTGGGACTACAACGGAAAAAAATATTATGATATGTCAAGCCAGCTTGCAAATGTAAACTTAGGCTACGGCAATAAGGATATTACAGAAGCGGTAAAGTCACAGATTGAAAAGCTGCCTTATATTGCTCCTGCCCTTGCTTCGGGGCCTCGGTCGGAACTGGCAAAGCTGTTAATAGAATTAGCCCCCGACAATATGGAAAAGGTATTTTTTACCTGCGGCGGTTCAGACGCAAACGAAGCCGCTGTTTATGCCGCAAGAACATTTACAGGCAGAAGCAAGGTTTTTTCACGCTACAGAAGCTATCACGGCTCAACCTTAGGCTCGGCAAACCTTTCAGGTGATCCTCGCCGTTTTGCTCTTGAAAGACCTGCCGCAAACGGCTTTATAAAATTTTTCGACCCCTATGTATACCGCTCGGAAATAGAATTTAAAAGCGACAAAGAGGCTTCGGAATATTATCTCGGTCTTTTGGAGGATCAAATTCAATATGAAGGACCCGACCAAATTGCCGCAATTGAGGTTGAATCCATAACAGGGGCAAACGGTGTAATAATACCTCCCGACGGCTATTTACAGGGGCTCAGAGCCTTATGTGACAAATACGGCATACTTCTTATATGCGACGAGGTTATGGCAGGCTTCGGAAGAACAGGCAAAATGTTTGCCTTTGAAAACTGGGGAATTAAGCCCGACATTATTTCATTCGCCAAAGGTGTTACCTGCGGCTATGTTCAGCTGGGAGGAATTATTATAAGCAGTGAAATAGCCGACTATTTCAAGGACAAGGTTTTTCAATACGGTCTTACTTACAGCGGTCACAGCCTTGCCTGTGCGGCAGGTGTCGCCTGTGTAAATTATTACATAAACCACAATATTCTTGACCATGTAAATGAAGTGGGAAAGGTTTTCGGAGAGCTTTTGGAGAATCTGAAGGCAAAGCACAAATGTGTCGGCGACGTAAGGTATATAGGCCTTTTCGGAGCAGTTGAGCTTATGATGGACAGGGATAAAAAGATACCTCTTGTGCCTTACGGCTATGACGAAAACAAAACAATGAGCTCTATAAAAGGATTGCTTTTTGAAAGAGGCATTTCTATTTTCGGAAGAGAAAACAATATTAATATAACTCCTCCTCTTATTATTACGGAAGATGAACTGAGGGAGGCATTTAAAACGATCGACGAGGTTTTATATATCGTAGACGAAAAATATATTTAATAAAACTCTGTTTGCCAAAAAAGTGAAAATATTTAAAATTTATTCATATCTGCCAATATTGACTGTTGGCAGATTTTTTATTATAATTTTACACATACTTAAAGGAGGAAAATATATGCAGATTTTAAAAAGCGGCAGATATATATACGGCAAGCTTCTGTATGTATACAAACGATGTTGCGTTTATGAATGAGTAAAAATAAACCGGCAGTTTACGAAAGGTGTAATGTAATATGAAATCAAAAAGTACCGAAAGAAAGCTGACTATAGCAACTGTTGTCATAATTTTTGCGGCATGGATTGCTGTTACAAACATAGGCAGTTTTTCCGAAACCATTATACCCTCGCCCCAAAGTGTTATACAAGCCTTTGTCAAAATAGTCAGAGACGGCTATAAAGGAAACACACTTATAACCCACATTGCAACAAGTATGAGAAGGCTTATAATTGCCTATGCTCTCGTTGTTGTGACAGCCGTTCCCTTAGGTTTGTTAAGCGGCTATAATTCAAAGGTCAGGGCTGTATTGGAGACTATAATAGAGTTTTACAGACCTCTGCCCCCTCTTGCTTATTACACAATTTTGGTTTTGTGGATGGGCATTGATGAAAGTTCAAAGTTAGCTCTTTTATATCTTGCAGGCTTTGCCCCCATATACATAGCCTGTGTTTCGGGAGTTATGAGAATAAGGGCGGACTACATAAACGGAGCCTACACATTAGGAGCAAACAAAAGGCAGATATTCTTCTATGTAATCTTCCCGGCGGCTCTGACAGATATTTTCACAGGCTTAAGAACAGCTTTGGGCGTGGAATATACAACCCTTGTTGCGGCGGAAATGGTTGCCGCAACGGCAGGTATGGGCTGGCTTGTGCTTGATGCAAGCAATTATCTGCGAAGCGACATAGTATTTATGGGAGTAATTATAATGGGAATTACGGGAATTTTACTTGATAAGATTATCCGTATTTTGGAAAACAGAATAGTTCACTGGAAAGGAAAGGCATAAAGCCTAAAAGGAGAAATAAACATGAAAAGATTTTTAAGTATTTTATTAACAGCAGCAACAGTATTGACATTAAGTGCCTGCGGCTCATCTTCATCTTCAACCGCCTCATCGGATACAGCGGCTTCGGAAACAGACACAACAAAAGATACAAATGACACTGTTGTAATAGGAACAATGAACCTTGTAAACGCAGACCTTATAGCACAGTATGAGGAATATTATGAAAACGAGCTGGGGCTTCCCGTTAAGCTTGTAACCTTCGATTCAGGAAAAGACGTTAATACCGCTCTTGCGGCAGGAAGCGTTGACATTTCCGAGCTTGGTTCATCTCCCTCAGCTTTGGGACTTTCAAGCGGAACTGATTTTAAGGTGTTTTGGATAGGCGATATATTGGGAGCGGCAGAGTCCCTTGTTGTTAAAAACGATTCGGGCATAAATTCTGTTCAGGACTTGGTCGGCAAGAAAATAGCCACACCCTTTGCTTCGACATCTCATTACAGCCTTTTAAATGCCATTAAGTCAGAAGGCATAAACGAAAACGATGTTACTCTTTTAGACCTTCAGCCGGCTGATATATATGCCGCTTGGCAAAGAGGAGACATTGACGGAGCTTACATATGGTATCCTGTTTTGGATCAGCTTTTGGAGGACGGAAAGGTTATAACTCATTCGGGAGAATTAGCCGAAAAGGATATTATAACAGGGGATCTTAATGTTGTAAGAACCGAATTTGCGGAAAAACACCCTGACGTGGTTGTAAATTATGTTAAGGCTCAGATTAAGGGCAATAACCTTCTTTTAAATGACAGCGAAACAGCGGCGGCTGAAATAGCTTCTGTTCTTGAAATAAGCGAGGAAGATGCAGCAAGCCAGATTACTCAGTATGAATATTTAACAGCGGAAGAACAAATCGACTTCATAGAAAACAAACTGCCTTCCGTTCTTAAAAACACAGCCGACTTCCTTGTGGAACAGGACAGCATTAAATCCGCTCTCAGCTTAGATGAATTTAAAGACAAGGTCACAACGGAATATATCGAAGAAGCAATTAAATAAGCAGGTGATGTAAGTGGCAGACGAATGGAAAGAAAAACTATATGAGCCTTCGGGAGAGCTTATAGCTTTAAATAATGTAAAGTATGATGATACCCTTATCTCAATAAAAGACGTTGATTTAGCCTATGCAGGTGTTTCCGGAGAGGATATTAAGGCAATAGAGGACATTAACTTCAATATTTACAGAGGAGAGTTTGTCTGCGTTCTGGGTCCCTCGGGCTGCGGCAAAAGCACACTTCTTAAAATTCTTGCCGGCTTTATAAAGCCTACATCGGGAGTTGTTGAGCTTGACGGCAAAAAAATTGAGGGAACAGACTGGCACAGAGGTGTTGTATTTCAAAATCCCCCGCTGTTTGAATGGTTCTCCGTAAGAGATAATGTAGCCTTCGGCCCCAAAATGAGGGGTATTCCCAAAGCAGAATATACAAGGCTTACAGATGAATATTTGGAAAAGGTAGGCTTATCGGACTTTGCCGACAAAAAAATATATGAGCTTTCAGGAGGTATGAAACAGAGAGTTTCAATAGCAAGAACTCTTATAAATGACCCCGAAATTCTTCTTATGGACGAGCCTTTCGGTGCTCTTGACGCTCTGACAAGAGAAAACGTTCAGGACTTAACCCGAAAAATATGGTGGAGCAGCGGAAAGACAATATTTTTTATAACCCACGATGTGGAAGAAGCTTTACTCTTAGGCTCAAGAATAATCGTCCTGAGCAAGCACCCCGGCAGAGTAATCGAGGATATTTCCGTAACCTTTTCAAGAGAAATTGCCGAAGGAGCCGGAACAGACATAAAATTCACCGATACCTTTTACAAATACAGAGAAAAACTTTTAAAGCTTATAAATTCACAATAAAATATTTAAGGAAACGATGGTTTCTGTCGTTTCCTTATTATTTTACAGACAGGAGTGTGATTTAGTATGAAAATGAAAAAAATAACAGCAGCTTTTACACTGTCGGCAATTTTGATTTCGTCGGTTTTTCCGCAGAATGTTTTTGCAGCCGGCTTTGCCGATGTAGCAGAAAATGCTTGGTATGCGGAAAGTGTGGATTATGTAACCGACAATGGACTTATGGTTGGTATATCCGATAATGAGTTTGACCCCGACGGAATATTAACCAGAGGTATGTTTATCACTGTTCTTCACCGTTTGGAGGATTCTCCTCAGGCTGAAGAAAGCAGCGGTTTTACCGATGTAAATGAAAATGACTGGTTCTCTGCCGCTGTCAACTGGGGTGTTGAAAACGGTTTAACCTCGGGAACAAGTTCAGACAGATTTGAACCGTATGGGTCACTGACAAGAGAACAGCTTGCAGTCTTTTTGCAGAGATATTATACGTTTAAGGGCGAAAATACAGATAATACCGCTAAAGACGAGATTTCACTGTTTTCAGACCGATACAGCATCTCCGACTGGGCTGAAGATGCTGTTGCTTGGGCATATAATTCGGGAATTATTATAGGGGTTTCAGACAGCGAATTAAGCCCGAAAGGAATTGTTACAAGAGCGCAGACAGCGGTTATACTTTATAAAATAACCGGCGGAGAAGTCGGCGGCAAGTCAAAAGAAATTGATTCAGACAACTTATCAGACGATGAAACCGACAGTGAAGCACCAACGGAAGATGCTGTTTCCGAAACAACAACCGTAAAGAGAAGCGGAAGCTCAGGCGGAGGTTCAAGCAGCAGAAAAACTTCAACAACCGAAACAACCACCGAAGCGGTGGCAGAGGAAACAACCGAAGAATATATAAACCTGTCAGACTATGAAAATACGCAGCTGTACTACAATGGTACGATTTATACGGTTGATGAAGATTATGAGGGTATATACGGCGATGTTCCCACTGCGGAATCGGTTTTGGTCGGCAACGGAAAAATTATTGCTGTAGCTTATACTGACAGCGAAAATGAAAAGCTGGAAAGAAGTGCCGAGCTTTACAATTCCAAACAAATTAATTTAGACGGAAAAACAGTTGTCCCCGCTTTTCAGGACGCTCACAGCCATTTGGATATGGCAGATCAATATCCCGATGCAGGACCGGCAGCAGGAGTTACGGGTTACGATTCTTTGATAAGTGAAGGGAAAAAGGCATTACAGTCTTGGCTTGATGATAATCCCGAAATAACTTCAGGTTCGGCTTTGGTTACAGATGAAGCAGCCTCGGATTCGGCTGTTTCGGTAAGCTCTTACTGGTTTGTAACCCACGGATATGACAACACAGCATTTAAAGAAGACGGCTATGCCCACCCCACAAGGCAGATATTAGATGAAATTTCAACTGAATATCCTATTGTTTATATTCATACATCCGACCATATGGGTGTTGTAAATACGGCGGCATTAAAGCTTATAATCGAATCAGAGGAAGCACAGTCTGTTTACAGAACATATGTATATCCCAACTGGGACGGAATAGGCTTAACCCAGTCGGAAATAGCTTCGGGAATAGCAGACGGAACCTTTGACATTTGGGATCACTTTGACGATTTGACAGGGCTTTTAAGAGAAAACGGTTTTTATCAGCTTTACGGATATATGGGCGGACCCTATGTTTTAGGCAACTCAGACGCCACTAAGACGGGAACAACCGAAGAAATTATAGCCCACGCAATGGAACTGTATGCAAGCTACGGCATTACCACAGGTGTAATAGGCGGCGGCAGCAGTGCGGCAAAAATTGCGGCAGTGGAAAGTCTTTATGAATCCGGAGAAGCAATTATTGATATACAGCATATGATGGGTTCTTTGGGAAGCTGGTTCGGAGAAGACGGCAGTGCCGGTCAAACCTACGAAAGTGGTTCAAAGGTAACAGGTGTTAAGATTTTTCAAGACGGCTCTCCCCAAGGCAAAACAGCATGGTTTTCCGTTGATGAAAATGACCCCGACGGAGCTAAGGGCGGCTATTATAAATTAGAGGGAGAAATAAGAACAGATGAGGATACATATTATTGGGGTGAAGATAACAAAAAAATCGAAGATGATGCCTTGCTATCAGAGTTTGTTGAACTGATTGAAGCAAAGGTTCAGTTTACATCTCACTGCAACGGAACAGGAGCAATTCAGCAGTTTATCGACAATTACGAGACCGCCTTAAAACAGGTTTACGGCGTAAGCGAGCTTACACAGGAAATTATTGATGAAGCAAAGGAAAATGTACGTCCTACAATTATTCACGCACAAACAGCAACAGCTGACCAAGTCAAAAAGTGCAGCGAACTGGGAATAAGTATTTCATTCTTTACAGATCATGTGTATTATTTCGGCGATTATCATTTAAGCTCCACTCTGGGTCCCGTCAGAGGACAGACTATCAGCCCTATGGCAACAGCGTTGTCCTACGGCGATATTAATGTTACAATGCACCAAGACACACCTGTGGCAGTTCCCAATATGCTGTTCTCAATTTACAATGCTGTAAATCGTATAACAAGAGACGGTGAAGAAATAGGTCACGGAGCTGTGGTAAACGGCTATGAAACAACAGATGAAAGAATAGATGCCTATAATGCCCTTAAAGCAGTTACGATAAATTCCGCATGGCAGAATTTTGACGAAAATGAAAAGGGTTCGATAACTGAGGGCAAACAGGCAGATTTTGCGATTCTGAGTATAGACCCCCTCAGCCGGGAATTTTCAGAACTTGATACAGAAGCGGCAAGAACAGGCGCATTTGTGGTTCAGACAATTAATGACGGGAATACAGTCTATACATTAGAATAAAGGTTTTCTTCTTTGGAAAAGCCTCCACCGATAATAAAGGGGGAGGCTTTATTCATGCCGATTTAAAGTTTTTAATAATTTTACAGGTTTTTTCTATATCTTCATTGCAGTGGGCGGCGGAGATAAACATGGCCTCAAACTGTGAGGGAGCAATATATATTCCGTTTTCCAAAAGGTATGAAAAAAATTCGGCATATTTTTTTGTGTCGGAGGAAAGAGCGTCATCATAGTTTTCAACCTTTCTGTCTGTGAAGAAGCCGCAGAGAAGGGAACCGATCCGGTTTACACTTAAACCGATTTCTTTCAGTGCATTTTCAAGCCCGGCGGCTTTTCGGTCTATTTCGGCGTAAATGTTTTTGTTTTCAGAGAGAATTTTAAGTGCGGTGATTCCGGCTGTTGTGGCTATGGGATTACCCGAAAGGGTTCCTGCCTGATAGACCTTTCCTATGGGAGATATGCACTGCATAATTTCCCTTCTGCCGCCGTAAACTGCCATAGGCATACCGCCGCCTACAATTTTGCCCAAAGCCGTCATATCCGGCTTTATGCCGTAATACTCCTGTGCACCGCCTAAGCCCAAACGGAAACCGGTTATAACCTCGTCAAATATAAGAACGGAATTATATTTATCCGTTATATTCCTTAAAAAGGTAAGAAAGCCCGGTTTAGGCAGAACAACTCCCATATTTGCCGCCACAGGTTCAACAATAATACAGGCAATTTCGTTTCCGTATTTTTCAAAAAGTTCTCTTACTGAATTTTCATCATTATATTCGGCAACAAGAGTGTTTTGAGTATATGACTTCGGCACTCCGTCACTGTCGGGAACGGCTGATGTTAAAGCGGCTGAGCCTGCCTTTACAAGCAGACCGTCGGAGTGGCCGTGATAACAGCCTTTAAATTTAACTATCATGCCTCTGTCGGTATATCCTCTTGCGGCCCTTATGGCGGACATCGTGGCTTCCGTTCCGGAATTTACCATTCGCATAACTTCAATTGAAGGCATAAGGCTTTTAATAAGTTCCGCAAGTTCAACCTCATTTCGTGTAGGTGCACCGAATGTCAATCCCTTATCGCAAGCGGCTTTTACCGCTTCGATTATTTTGGGGTGGCTGTGACCCAGTATACCGGGACCCCATGAACACACATAATCTATATATTCATTTCCGTCAGCATCATAAATTTTATCGCCCTTTGCTCTGTCTATAAAAAGAGGTGTCCTTCCCACAGCGGAAAAAGCCCTTACGGGGCTGTTTACCCCTCCGGGCATAAGGCTTACGGCTCGTTTGTACAGTTTCTTTGAAATTTCTTCTTTCACAAAATCACTCCTGTTCCTTTTCGGAAAGCCAGTCCGCAATATCCAAAGCGTGGTAGGTTATAATTATTTTTGCTCCGGCTCTTTTTATTGCCGTTATATTTTCCAAAACAATTTTTTTCTCGTCTATCCAGCCCATATTTGCGGCGGCTTTAACCATAGAATATTCACCGCTGACGTTGTAGGCGGCTATCGTATGGTCAAAACGGACACTTGCTTCTTTTATAACATCGAGATATGCAAGAGCAGGCTTAACCATAACAATATCGGCTCCTTCGTCAATGTCATATTGAATCTCTCTCATAGCCATTTTTGCATTGGCGCTGTCCATTTGATAAGACTTTCTGTCACCGAATTTCGGGGCGGAATCTGCGGCTTCTCTGAAAGGACCGTAATATGCCGAGGCATATTTGGCACTGTATGCCATAATAGGTGTATTTATAAAGTCCTTTTCATCAAGAGCCTGTCTTATTGCTCCTACTCTGCCGTCCATCATATCCGACGGAGCAATTATATCTGCTCCTGCTTCAACAAGGCTTATTGACATTTTGCAAAGCAGCTTCAGCGTTTCGTCATTCAAAATATTCCCGTTCCTTACAAGTCCGCAGTGGCCATGTGATGTATATTCGCAAAGACATACATCGGCTATAACGATTAAATCAGGATATTTTTCCTTAATATGCCTTACCGCTCTTTGAGTAACTCCGTCTTTATTATAGGCTTCGCTTGCCTTTTCGTCCTTATAACCCGGTATTCCGAAAATAAGTATTGCCTTAATTCCCTTTCGGCTCACTCTTTCAAGCTCTTCGTCAAGCCTGTCCACCGAATACTGATAAATCCCCGGCATTGATTCAACGGCATTTTTTATATTCTCACCTTCGATTACAAATACAGGATAAACCAAATCCCTTAAATCAATCTTGGTTTCCCTCACAAATGCTCTGATATTGGGGCTTGTTCTGAGCCTTCTCATTCTCTGCATTTTCAATTTCCTCCAATTTCTTTATTATTCCTTCTGTGATGTATTCTTCGGCAATATAAGGGCTGTAACCATACTCCCCAAGCCTTTTTGCCGTAACCTCTCCTATGGCAATAATTTTTCCCTTAGGGGCATATTTGCCGCAGTAAAAATCCACCGCAGAAGGACTTCCGAATATTATATAATCTGTGTTTGCTTCTCTGACATTGCTTAATTTTACATCATATATTTTAACATCATCGTAGTTTTCGATATGTTTAAGCAAGTCCTCCGTTCCTTTTTCGGCTCTTAAAATCAGCTTTTTCCCCTTAAAGCCTGAAAGTGCCTTTGAAAGCTCCTCTGCTGTATATTTTTCGGGCATAACATCGGCATAAATTCCAAGCTTCGCCAAAGCTTCATAGGTTGACTTGCCTATAACGGCAAATTTTATGTCTGCAAGCCTTCTTATATCAATATGCTTTTCTCTTAAATATTCCCCGAATATATTTACACCTGCCGTACTTGTGAAAACAATGTATTCACAGCTTAAATCCAAATCAAAGCCATATTTTTTGACCTCAAGGGTTCCGCAGTCGAAAATATCATAGTTAAAAAGCCCTGTTTTAAGCCTTTCCTTAAAGCCGCAGGTGCCTATTATTCCTACACTTTTCCTGTTGTATTTAAGCTTCATTTCGGCGGTTTTCCCTACAACAAAAACCGACGGCGGTTTAATTTCGTTTTCTTTAACGCATTTTTCCGCATTTTTAAGGCTTGTCCTGAATACTCTTTCGTTTTCCGTTCCGCCCTTTTCAATAAAAGCGGCAGGTGTGTTTTTATCCGCTCCGCCTTTTATCAGCCTTTCGGAAATAACCCCGGCATTTTTAACACCCATAAGAAAGACAAGAGTTCCTTTCATTTTTGCAAGAGCATCATAATTTACATTTTCTTCTTCGGCGGTATGGCCTGTTATAATATGTAAATCCTGACTTACCGCTCTGTGTGTAACAGGTATGCCGCAAAGCTCCGGAGCGGCTATAGCAGAGGTTATTCCCGGCACAACCTCAAAAGGAATGTTGTTTTTTATGCACTCCTCAGCTTCCTCTCCTCCTCTGCCGAAAACAAAGGGGTCACCGCCTTTAAGCCTTACAACTCTGTCATATTTCCCTGCCATAGCTGTAATAAGGCTGTTTATTTCAGACTGCTTCATACTGTGGTTATCAGCTTCTTTACCGGCAAATATTTTAACGCAGTCTTTTTTTGCAAAATCAAGAAGCCTGTTATCTATAAGCCTGTCATAAATTATAACATCACTTTTCTTTATAAGCTCCGCTCCGTAAAGGCTTATATATTTATAACTGCCTGTCCCTGCTCCCACCAAATAAACCATTATGTCTCACCTCTTGCCGAAGCCTTAAGCTTATCGGCCATTAAAGCCGCTGCTTTTTCGGCATTCTCTTTTCTTTCAATGACGGTGACTTTCTCCGTCTTTTCCCCGAAATAAGCCCCTTTTAATATAAGTGTATCAGCATTTATTTCGGAATAAACCCCTACGGGAAAATGACAGCCCATTCCCAGCCTTGTAACAACACCCCGTTCCGCAAGAAAGGAATAAAATGTGTCTTTATCGTTTATTTTCCTTAAAAGCTCATTAAATCTGCTGTTTTTCCTTCCTTCAACGGCAATAATTCCCTGACAGGGGGCAGGTATAAACTTATCTGTAGCCTGTATTTTAAAATCATATTTTTCATTTTCCATAAGTCCGAGCCTTTTAAGCCCGGCGTAGGCAAGCACAACACCGTCATATTCGCCGCTTTCAATTTTTTTAAGTCTTGTTTCCACATTTCCCCTTATACCCTTGGCTTTGCATTTTATTTGGCGGCTTCGTCTTTCACTGCTTGTTCCCAAAACGGAATTTTCGTCCAAAATTCTGCCTTTCAGAGTTACAATAACATCATTTGCCTTTTCTCTTTTAGGTGTGGCAATTATTTCAAGCCCCTCGCCCAAAACAACAGGCAGATCCTTGCCGCTGTGAACAGCTATATCTATTTTATCCTCAAGCAACGCTCTTTCAAGAGAACCGGTAAAGGCTCCTTTGCCGCCGAATTCATCAAGCCCCTTTGTTTGGTTTTCGTCGCCTTCTGTGGAAAACTCAGCAATGTCGCAGATAATGTTTTTATCGACCGCTTTTATAAGTCCGACAGCAATTTCCGTCTGAATTTTTGCGAGCCTGCTTTTTCTCGTGCCTATTCTAATTACATTTTTGTCCATAAACTCTGAAATCTCCTCTTTAAGCCTTTTTGACCTTTTGGGGTTGTTTTCACCGGAATTGACAGAAATAACCAAATTGTCCCGTTTTACGGACGCTCCGAAAATAAAGCTGCTTTCTTTAGCACTGTCGGCAATGTTTACAAATATACCTCTGCTTCTGCAAAGCCTGCCCACTTCTTTGTTTACGTATCTGTCATTTGTCGCTGCAATTACAATAAAAGCATTTTCAATATCGCTCTCGTCAAATTCCTTTTGAATGACTTCACAGCCCTCAAAGGAACACTTTATCTCCGCCGCAACAACCTTAACTCTTGCCCCGAAAGAAATAAGTGTTTCCGCCTTTCTCTTTGCGACATTTCCGCCGCCTATAACAACGCAAGTCTTGTCTTTTATATCAATGAACATAGGAAAATATGCCATAATCAGTCCCTCAAAATATTAATAAACTTTTCAAACTCTGCTGCCGTAAAACCGTCCCTCACTTTATAAACAAGCTGTTCAAAGCTGTATTTGTTAAGTGAACTCAGTTCCCCTAAAAGAGAATGAAAATACATTTCCTTTTTAAGACCGTCAATCATTTCGGAAATAATTAAATTTGCCTTATCCTTTTCTCTTATTTTGATTTCGCAGTTTTTCTTTGAAACCGCTTCAAAATAATCTATATTATAAATTTCATTGTCCGAAATATCTTCGTCAATATCTCTCGGTACAGCCAAGTCTATGAAAATTTTATTTTTAACACCATATCGCAAAACCTCTCCCGATGTAACCGTATAATGGGGAGAGGCAGTAACGCTTATTACAATATCATTTTCTTTCATATATTTATATCTGTCTTTAAAAGCTATATAATTTACATTCGAAATATTGACATAATCGGCATTGTGTTCCCTGATTGTAGCGGTAATGCTTATATCACCGTAGGAAAGAAGGTCTTTAGCCACAATAGAGCCGGTTTTGCCGCTTATGCCTATAATAAGTACATTTTTAAGACCTTTCGAATGAACAAAAGCGGCGGTCAGAGTTCCTATTGAAACAGATGATTTTGACATAAGGGTTTCCGTCTTTATTTTTTTTGCGGCGGTTATTGCTCCTTTAAAAAAAGTTTTTATTTCATATGAAAGACTAACTTTTTCGAGGGCGGCATAGAAAGCCTCTTTTACCTGACCTAAAATTTCATCCTCGCCTAAAATTTTAGATTCCAAGCCGCAGGCAACCCTGTAAAGATTGAGTATTGCCCCGTTTCCCGAATAAATTTTCACATATTTTTTAAATTCATCATAGGGAAAGCCTTTAAAGCTGCAGATTTCTCTTGCGGTTTTGTTTATGTCACAGTCCGAAAAGTAAAATTCGGTTCGGCAGCAGGTTGAAAGTATAACCATATTGTCTTTTATAAACTTTCCCTGCTCATCTTCACTGAAAGAAAGCTTTTCCCTTATGTCAACATCTGCTTTTCTGCAGCTTATACTTATGCAATGCACCGTATCACCTCTTTTAAGGAAACAATAATTACTCCGCAAAAAGCTGAGTTGACAAATACCTGTCTCCTGTGTCGGGAAGAAGAACAACAATAGCCTTGCCCCTGTTTTCCGGTCTTTTGGCAAGCTCAGCTGCCGCCCATACAGCCGCACCGGAGGAAATTCCAACAAGAAAACCCTCTGTATGTGCAATTTTTCTTCCTGTTTCAAAAGCGGCTTCGTTTTCAACCTTTATAATTTCATCATAAACCTCTGTGTTAAGGGTTTCGGGGACAAAACCTGCCCCTATGCCCTGAATTTTATGAGGTCCGGCTTTTCCCTCAGACAAAACAGGAGAACCGGCAGGCTCAACAGCCACAATTTTAACATTCGGGTTTTTGCTCTTTAAATATTCCCCGACACCTGTAATTGTTCCCCCTGTGCCTACTCCGGCAACAAATATGTCAACAGTTCCGTCTGTGTCTCTCCATATTTCGGGACCTGTTGTTTTCTTGTGATATTCGGGGTTTGCAGGGTTTGTAAACTGGCTTGGTATAAAGCTGTCCTCTGTTTCATCGGCAATTTCCTGTGCTTTAATAATTGCTCCTCTCATACCCTTAGCTCCGTCTGTCAAAACAAGCTCCGCACCATAGGCTTTAAGTAAATTTCTTCTTTCAATGCTCATAGTCTCCGGCATAGTTATTATAATTTTGTAGCCCCTTGCCGCCGCAACGGAAGCAAGCCCGATGCCCGTATTTCCCGATGTAGGCTCTATAATTACTGTGTTGGGGGTTATTTTTCCCTCTTTTTCCGCTTTGACAATCATCCCTACGGCAATTCTGTCTTTAACAGAGCCGGCAGGGTTAAAATATTCCAGTTTGGCAAGCAAAACCGCTTCCAAATTATTTGCCTTTGAGAAATTACCCAGTTCAAGCAAAGGCGTATTCCCTATAAGGTCTGTAATCCTTTTATAAATTTTAGCCATTTCAATTCCTCCCTATTTATATTCCGGTTCGGGCGTGGCGAGAGCAACACCTCTCCGTCACCCTACGGGTGACACCTCCCCTTAAAAGGGGAGGCTATATTACATAACTGTAATCTCCGAACATTCTGTATTCCGACGGAGGCACTTCATATTCCTTTTTGAAAAGTCTTGAAAAATAACCCATATCCTTATAGCCCAGCCTTTCGGATATGTCCGTTATTTTAAGCTTAGTCTTTTGTAAAAGATAAGCCGCTCTTTTCATTTTAACAACCGTTACATAATCCACAAATCTGATTTTTGTATGTGCCGTAAAAACCGTGCTTAAATATGTACTGTTTATGTGAAGCTCTGCTGCAATATCCTTTTGACGAAGGCTGCTTTCCGGACTGCTGAGAATATACTGTATAACCTCCCGAATTTTTTCATCGTCTGCCTTAGGAGAAAGTCTGCAAAACTCACCAAACAAATCTCCTAAAATTTTACGGTATCTGTCCTTATATGTATTTTGATCTCCCTCGTTTATGCTGTCCAAATTATAAAAGGTGTGAGGGTCAATATACAAATCAAGCCACTCGTAGATATTGAAAAGATCTTCAATTACACTGCTGCATATGCTCCTTGCCTTTTTGTCGGCGACTATAACATCAAATTCATCATCGTAAATTTTATCAAGCATTTCGTCTATATACCTGTGGATATTATAATTTCTGTCCTTGAAAAAAGCGAGTATGTTTTCTTTATAACATACCTCCTCTGCTCCGCCTTCATAGCTTTCGCTTTTTATTCGGGTAAACATCTGATAAAACTGCGCTTCGTCAAAGGGCATTACAAAATAATCATAAGCACCTAAAATTATGCCCTGTCTGGCATAGTTAAAGTCGGAAAATCTGCTGCACAAAACAACTCTGCTGCAAAGTCCCTCAGCTTTAGCTGTTCTTAAAAGCTGAAGTCCGTCCATACCTGTTATTCTTATTTCCGTAATAACAAGGTCATATTTTTTCTGCTTCATTTTATTGTGGGCTGTAATTCCGTCATTTGCTATGTCTTCAATTACAAATTCCGAAGCCTCTCCCCAAATGTGCAAAGCTTCTACTTGCTTTAACAGTTCGTCGCTGTCATATACAAATAATGTTCTGTACATTAAGTCAGCCCCCTTTCTTTTATCGGGCTTAAAAAGGCAGTTTTTCGTTTACATACTCAAGAGCCGATAAAAAGTCCTCAGTTAAGTCTCTTATATCCTCAATACCAACACTTACCCTTATTAAGTCATCATAAACACCGGCTTTAGCCTGTTCGGCTTCGCTGCTGTGGGCATATATCGTAGATGATGGGTGAATAACAAGGGTTTTCGTGTCACCAATGTTTGTTATGTTAACTGCATATTTAAGGCTGTTTATAAAGGCAAAGGCTCTTTCCTTTGTGTAAAGCCTTAAGGTTAATATTCCGCCGCCTTTGCCGCCCAAAATATCATTTGCTTTTGTATAATAGGGGCTGCTTTTAAGCATAGGATAATTTACCTCTCTTATACCGGCTTTGTTTTCAAGTGCCTCGGCAAGAGCCAAGGCATTTTTACAGTGTCTGTCCATTCTCAAGCCGAGAGTTTCAAGCCCCAAAGAGTTAAAGTAAGCATTCATAGGGCTTAAACAGCAGCCGAAATTTCTGAAAGTATCATTTCTGAGCTTTGCGGTAAAGGCAAATTTGCCCAGCTTTAAATATTCTCCCATAACAGGATATTTTTCTTCCGTCCACTTAAAATTGCCGCTGTCGGTAATTATTCCGCTTATAGAATTGCTGCTGCCGTTTATATATTTCGATGAGGAATTTATTATAATATCCGCCCCTAAGTCAATGCCTCTTAAAATATAGGTGGTAGCTGTGGTGTTGTCCAATATAAATGGCAAGCCGTAACTGTGGATTAAATCAGCCGCCGCTTTAATGTCTGTTACGTCTAATTTCGGGTTTCCTATTGTTTCGGCAAAAACAGCCTTTGTTTTGGAATTTACAAGACCTTCAAGTTCGTCTTTTGTTATATCCTCAACTATATGAACCTTAATACCCAGCTTTTCAATGTCCTTAAAAAAATCAAGAGTACCGCCGAAAACGGAAGCCTTTGAAATAATTTCGTCACCTGCCCCTAAAATGTTCAGCAAAGCAACGGAAATAGCCGCCATTCCCGATGAAACCGCAACAGAAGCAAGACCGTTTTCCAAATAAGTTATTCTGCTTTCAAATGAGGCAACTGTAGGGTTGCTGATTCTGCTATAGGCATAGCCGGGAGCTTTATTGTGAAAAATTTTTTCTATTTCCTCGGCGGTTTTCTGTCCGAAAGCACTTGACTGATATATGGGTATAAGCGTCGCCCCTGTATTTGTATCGCCTTCAAAATTGCCATGAAGTAAAGCTGTATCATACTTCATAAAACCACTCCTTAAAATGCTCCGCCGCAGCTGTTCATCTCATAGTCGGTCAACTCATGAATTGTGGGGTTATCTCCGCATATGGGGCAGTCCTTAACCTTTTCGGGCAGCTTAATTTTTCTGAACTCCATGGTCAAAGCATTATATGTAAGCAAATAACCCGTTAAAAGTTCACCCTTTCCCAAAAGATACTTTATGGCTTCCATAGCCTGAAGGCTGCCTATAACTCCGCCCATTGCCCCTACAACTCCCGCCTGTCTGCAGGTAGGAACAGCGTCAGCCGGCGGAGGATTTTTAAATACACAGCGGTAACATGGACCTCTTCCGGGAACATATGTCATAAGCTGACCCTGAAATCTTATAATTCCGGCATGAGAAAAAGGCTTTTCAGCCATAACGCAGGCGTCATTTATAAGAAATTTAGCCGGAAAATTATCTGTTCCGTCAATAACAAAGTCATAATCCTTAATTAAATCGGCTATATTTTCGGCACTGACAAAGGTTTCATAGGGTATAACCTTTACATCGGGATTAATAGCTTCCATTGTTTCCTTTGCGGAAAGCACCTTTGCCTTTCCGACATCAGCCGTTGTGTGTACAATCTGCCTTTGGAGATTTGACAGGTCAACCTCGTCTGCATCCGCAACACCTATTGTTCCCACTCCTGCAGCGGCAAGATACATTGCCGCCGGGGAACCCAAGCCGCCGGCCCCTATAATAAGAACCCTTGAATTAAGCAACTTTTTCTGACCCTTTGAGCCTATTTCTTTCAATATAATGTGTCTTGAATATCTTTGCATTTGTTCATAAGTAAATTCCATTAACAGAGTCCTCCTCCCATAAAGTAAAGAAATTCAACTGCATCGCCGTCCTTTAAAACAATGCCTTCGAAATCCTTTGCACTGTAAAGCTCATCATTCACAGACCCTGTTACATATTCGGGAGTCTCGACCTTTTCCGCTTCAACAAGCTCCTTAAGGGTCAAACCATCTTTATATTCCTTAATTTTTCCGCTTACCGTAATTTTCATTCTTCCTCACCTTTCTCAACAATTAAATCATATGTTCCGTCATCATTTGCCGTAAGTTTTAAAACCCTGTGGCCTTCCTCTTTCATTGAACGGGGTACATTTTGCAAGGGCTCGCCGCCGTTCATATGTACGGAAAGAATTTGCCCTGTTTCAAGCTCTTCAATAGCCACCTTTGCCTTAACAAAGGTTACGGGGCATACAACATCTGTTATATCCACATAATCATCTATTTTAATATCATTTGCCGAAGCCATAATAAGCCTCCTTTATTGTTTTTACAAACTCACCTTTTCCGACCCTTTCAATTGTAAATCTGAAACGCTCTCCGGGGTTTGCATGATTCTTAAAGAAATCCACCGCTGCATCTATTACAACAAAAAGCTGTTCTTTACTGTTGATAATCGGTATAATTTCCTCGCCTTTCCAAACAGTATTTCCGAAAAGACCGCCGAAAGATACTATATAGCCTTCGTTATTTTCCCATGCATCAACAGGACAGGCTTTTGTACATCTTCCGCAGTAGTTGCACTTATCCTCATTTACAATAATTTTGCCGCCTTCCGTTGTTATTGCCTTAACCCGACATATATTTTCACAAACTCCGCAGCTTATACATTTATCAGCTATCCACTTAACCTCTATGCCGCCTTTTATGCCTATGTCGTTTTCCTCTGACTTAAGACAGTTGTTTTGACACCCCGTCACGCCGAATTTGAACTTGTGAGGCAAATCCATAGCAAAAAATCTTTCACTTATTTCCTCTGCAAGTCCGTATGTATCTATACAGCCGCTTGGGCAGACAGCCTTTCCCTGACAAGAAGTAACGGTTCTTACCCTCGCTCCGCAGACACCCGGCTCACAGTCTCCCTCGGCAAGCTTTGTCTTAACCTCGTCAATATCATCAAGCCTTATAAAAGGTATTTCAACTCCCTGTCTTGAAGTAAGATGAACATAGCCCTCACCGTATTTTTCCGCCGTTTCAGCTATGGTTAAAAGCTGATTTGAGGTCAGATGACCGCCTACAACCTTTAAACGCAGAGAAAACCTGTTTTTTTGTTTTTGCCGCATAAAGCCGCCTTTTTTTAAAACAGCATAGTCAACAGCCATATTGAAACCCTCCTTAAATATATTCAATCGGCTCTTCCTCCGAAATATTTCCGTTAATCCTGAATGACTTTAAAACAGGATTTTTCTCATCCTGAAGTGATAAAATCATATAGCTTGCATTTTTATCATAAGCAAGTCTCTTGTCCTCGTCGGAAGGTCTTGAAGGGCTTTCCGGGTGAGAATGAAAGGTTCCCAAAGGAACAAGCCCCTTCTTCCTCATATACTTAACCGCTTCAAGCTGATCCTTAGGGTTCATTGAAAAATGCTCCCTTGAGTGATCAATATTTTCAAGCACGTATATTTCCCTAACAATCTTTATTTCCTCTGTCTGCGTTCCCCCTATAAGCCCGCAGATTTCCTCCGGTCTGCCTTTTCTTCCGGCAGCAATTATTTCATCATAAAATTTTCTCGGAAGCTTAATCACTTTAAACCCTCCATTGCTATGTATTGTTTCAAACGCTTATATTAAGCAGCTTCGCAGCCGTGTTCATTCTTTTATCATTTAAAATATATTCCGAAAAAACATAAAGCCCCGCAAGAAGCCCTCTGTCGGAAATCGTTTCGGAGGCAATTGTTCCTTTGTTTATAACTCCGCTCTTTTTCCCTTTTATAAATATATCGTAAATACCGGTACACCTGTATTTTACGCAAATATTCTTTTCGGGTATGTAAAATTCTCCGCAGAACGACAGTTTAAAAGGTTCTCCCTGTGTTTTTATTTTTTCACCTGTTTTAACAAACATTTCACTGCTTCCTAAATGGTTTCTTATTACAAATCCGCCGGTATTTTCGGCAATGTCATAAATAACCCGACCTTTTAAGTCGCATATATATTTGCTTCTTTCAAGCAAGCCTTTATATTTTATTCTGTAAATAATTAATCCGTCATCATCGGCAATGTATCTTTTTAAGCCGGCAGTCTTTTCCCTTAGAATCAAGTTAATTCCTCCCACATTAAGCTTCCATATGTGCCACATACCGCCATACTATAAAAGCCCCGATTGCTGCGTGCTTCACACTCTTGCAATCGACCCGATATTCGCACTCCGGGCTAGCGTCACGCCAAACTGCGTGCGTTTGCTTCGGTGTTTCACACCAAAGAAAGACTTACTCCGTTGCCGTTCCTCTTTCGTTTAAAGCCCACAGGCTTTAAACGATTAAGGAGCACTTCTGTAACGAATGTCATTTTCGCATTTATGCGGAAATGAATGAGTGGAAGCAAGTGTGACGTGGGTTAGGTTCTCTAATGGACAATCATCTATGCAAGCAAGCTTGCCTATCTGATTGTCCATTGAGAACACTTTTATAGTAAATTGATTTCTAAAGTATACCAAACTTATATTTGTATTTCAACGCAGGCATATGTGAATAAATTTTAAATTTTTTCACATATAGATATAAGTCTGCCTTCATAATTACCGAAGCAAAACATGTTACCTATCACTTTAGTATGTTTTTAAGTTATTATATAACCAAAATTTTTATTTAGTCAAATAAATTATAATTTGTCTTACAAAATTATACTGCGTTATTTATACCCATTTTTTGAGCAAATCTAAAACCGGGCATATCTGTTATTATTTTAAAGTTTTTTGTTTAAGACAAGAGTTTCGTTCATACTTCCTGTTCTGTAGCCTTGCAAATCCATAGATATATATGTAAAGCCGTATTTTTTAAATTTTGATACTATCTTCTCCCTTGTTTCTTTTTCAATAAGCTTCGGAAAATCTATTTCGCAGACTTCAATTCTGGCGATTTTGCCGTGGATTCTGACTCTTATCTGATTAAAACCCATATCAAGAAGAAGCTGTTCTGATATAATCCCCTTAGAGTAGACACTTGAAATAACAAAAATATTTCAAAACTACGCTAAGGGG
>JAJQFU010000080.1 GCA_021200955.1 Clostridiales bacterium
TGTTTTTCTCATAGCTATATTATACCACAATCTGAGCTATTTGTCCACACCCTAACCGGTTTTAATTTTATTATGAACAATATGAGGGGAGAAATTATTATGAACATTAAAAGAGGAATTTTCGCAGCAGTCGGCATTTGCATTGCGCTGTTAATTTATGTTTATTACAGCGGCAATAAAGATTTCATTGAAAAAGAGACTTACATTAACACCGGCGATGACATCATTGATGAAGAGTATACTTACAGAAACAATCTTAAAGCCGTGGATCTTGAAGATGAAACAGGCTTTTTTATTTATGATATGTTTAAAAGCGGCGATGAAATTTATTTTTCCGTTAATAAAGGTTTATGGAAAATGAACACCGGTCTTTACGGCTATGACGGTGAAAAGCTTAAGCCCATAGTCGAGCACGGCAAAAACGGTTGTTTTACGGCAGATGAAAATTATATTTATTATGCCGCTTATGAAACTAAATATGACGTTATTGACGCCGCCGCCCAAGCTTCGGATATTATAAGACTGGACAAGACAAGCGGAGAGAAAACCCTGCTGCAAAGTGTCGAAAACCATATTTGGCAGATATATGCGGGAGAAAAAATAATTTACGCTGTTTTGGATTGTTATATTCAAGGTCCTCGATATTTGGTAAGCAACTATTCGATTTACAGCATTGAGCCTGACGGAAGCAGTGTAAAAAAATTAGCTGACCTGCCACTCAGAGAAATGAAAACAGGAGAAATAAGCGATTTTATGGTCAGCGGCGGCTATGTGTATTACATAAATCCCGAAACAGGAGAGCTTTGGAGGTCGGATTTTGAAGGTACTGTAAACGAATATATAACCGATGACACAATTCTTTCAAGCGGAGATGATTTTTTCGGGGTATATATGCTTCACGATAAAATATATTATAATTTGGCAGTCAAAGATGAGAACGGCGAGTTTATTACATATAAAACCGACAACGGCTATACTATACCTTATTACGGGCTTTACAGAGCCGACCCTGACAATCAAAACAGAGAAACCATAAGCGAAGACGTGAGAGATTTCAGAATTGTTGATGATATGCTGATTTACAATAATGCAATATACGACGAAAAAGGCGAAGTCATTGCCGATAAAGACCATTTTGATGTTTACGGTGTTTTCGGCAGAGATGAAAATGACATATATTTCACAGACTATGTTTATTCAAATTCCGACAGCAGTTCAGGCGAAAAGCATATTTGTATATATAATATTGACAGCGGTGAAGTCGGGGATATAACCTATATTTTTAAAAATGCCCTTGATGACTTGTCATCATATTAACCGAAAGCATTCACAGCAAATACACAAAAGAAAAATTATAAATTTTTTTGTTGTTTTATCTGAAATGATATGATATAATAAGGTCAAGAATTTCCTGTCTTTTGACAGGAGTTCCCGCAAAGGGGAGCAGCAACGGTTACTCTTCACCTGCCCAATACATAAAAAAGAGGTGTTGCTTATGATTTAAGCTTATTATCTTTTAGACTATGTACAAAGGGAGGTGAGATTGTCTATGATAACGATTATTTATGATGTGTATATCATTGCCTTAATTATTTCGGCAATAGTACGAATCATTATAAAAATAATTTGCACCATAACAAAAAGATAACCGTCGGGCGCCCAAACCTTGACGATTATCTTTTGATAAACGCAATTGGTGAGGAGTAACTGCCTAAAGCTACTCCCTTTTGTATTTTTATAATACCACAAAGGCGGTTTTCTGTCAAGTCGGATTAATTGATTTTCATTAATATAGATTCAGCACTTTTAAAAGTGCATTTTTTATTGTTTTTTTTAGAAATTGCTTGTATTTTACAATTGAATGTGTTATAATCGGATATAATTGAGCCATTGGGGTTTTATATTTTACGGCGTTATTGAAAAAAGGAGGAAAAATTATGTATAAAAAAGTTTTATCTGTGTTCTTAATTTTGGTGTGTGCTTTTAATCCCTGTTTTTTATACGGCAGTGAGGAAGAAACCGTACAGGAAGAAGCTGCTTTGACAGATGAAGCCGAAGCAGCACCGGAAGAAGTTCTTGATGAAGTTACTGCAGACTATAAACACAACACCTATGCTCTTTACAATATAGAAGCCGAAATAAGAAAAAACAGCTGTTATACAGAATATCCCGTATATCTTGACGGTGAGGCAACAGGACAAACATTAAGGGTTTGCACAGCTGACAGCAGCCGAGTGGAGACACTAATATCTTTTAAAGATTTAATTGAAATTTTCGGCGGAAAATACAGACTTCTGTTTATAAATGATGAGAGTATTTACAGAGGGTCATATTATGATTATAAATATGCCGAAATTGACTTAGACGGTTATACATATGAGATTGCCGGCAGCAACAATCTAGCGGAATTAAACCCTGTTTATGATGAATTTCGAATAAGAATTGGTTATAAAAGTGAAGAAGATTATGATAATTATCGCCTTGAGTTGTCTGCACAGAACCTTACCGGATATTACTTGAACGGAGAGATTTATTTGTTAAGTTCGGCAGCATATTTTTTATCGCAGAAAGAGGGTAAGATGTTTAATTTTGATAATGACTGTTTTAACATACAAACCCACGATTCAATAGCTGAGGATAAATCTCTTAAGGAAATTCTGCCAACCGGATGGCATACGTGGTATAAGGATAACCGTGGAACTTGGGTCACAAAGAATCATGATGTAGATTTTTATTATGATTCCACACGTGAATTTTTATTTTCCTATGCAGAAACTAAGGAATATGTCAATTCAGATATAACAATCGGACATTCTGTTTCCGAAAGGGATATAGAGGAATACGCAAAGCTGATTATTTGCGGAACATATCACTTACAGGAAATTAATTATAATTTGTATGTAGACTATAATGAGGATTTGGGTGTGTATATAGTTTATAACAAAGACTACAGCAATTTGCCCTCAGGTGAAGATTATACATCGGAAGGAAAAGACCCTGCAATGAGACTTATTGCCATACGGGCTTATGACGGAAAAATGGTATACTGTTATTAACAGGCTTGAAATAAGAGAACAGGGAGAAATTAATATGCGTAAATCCATAAAAACATTTTTGAAAGCTTTTGTCTGCGGAGCTACCGCTGTTTTCGCATTGCTGATTGCTGCCTATTATGTTCTTATAATTATTTTTAACGGTCCTTATTTGACCGACAACAGCAGAAAAAATGAGTTTTTGAGAAATTATGAAACAATCTCAAGGGTTAAGGATATTTTGGAAAACTCGGAATATTCAACAATAACAATACAACCCTCAGATTATATTTCTGACAGCTCCGACTATGGTTATTATTATGCAGACAGTGATGAAATAGAAATCGAAAATAAAGAACTTTTGGAAGCTATAGATTATTTGTTTAAGAAAAAGCGGTACGGAACTATAAGTAAATCTCACAACTATATTGCCTTTCAGCTTTATGCCGATTTAGACAGATCTGCCGGTGTGGTGTATTCTTTAGACGGCGAAACTCCCAATATGCAGCTTATGACCTGTATTGAAATGCTTTCCGAAAAGAATTGGTATTATTACGAAACGGATATAAATATCAGCAGAATACACGATTACAATGACCTGTCGGTTTCATATTAACCGAAAACATTTATAATAAACACATGGAAGAAAAATTATAAATTTTTTTGTTGTTTTATCTGCAAAGATGTGTTATAATTTATGTCAAGAATTTCCTGTCTTTTGACAGGAGTTCCCGCAAAGGGGAGCAAACAGGCGGTTGTTTTATTCCTCACCTTCCTATTGCATATGAAAGAGGTGATGCTTATGATTTAAGCTATTGACTTCGAAATTATGTGAAAAGGAGGTGTGTAATACTTATGATAACGATTGTTTATGATGTATATATATTAGCTGTTATTGTTGCAACAGTGATACATATCGTTAAAATAATAATCCAAAACATAAAAAAATAACCGTCGGGGCGACCAAACCTTGTGACGGTTATTTAAAAACTGTTTAGGTGAGGAATAAACTGCCTATAGTTTACTCCCTTTTGTATTTTTATAATATCACAAAGGCGGTTTTCTGTCAAGTTAAAATCCCTGTTTTAACGCCGATAATTAAGGTGTTGTTATATTTCCCTCATACTCTAAAAATCTTTCCATATCTTTATGAGTTCCGTTATATTTGACTTTTTCAAAGGTTTCGTCCATATTGATTGTATTAATGCCGAAATCGCATTTTTCGCCTATGACAATCAACATTCTGTAATTATATCCTTCGCCGTACATCTTAATTTTATAGGAATAATCGCTGAGCCCGACTGTTTTCGATAAGCACTTTAACAATATTTCCGAAACGTCATCAAAGCTAAGCTTAAAGTATGCTCTATGCTTTTCATTTAAACTTTTTACGGTATTTTTTTCATCCGCCGCATTAATACTTTCCAAATCAAGCTTAAAAATCTCAGAATCATAATCTTCGCCGACAGCAACAATCATTCTCCAATTTTCACCGCTTCCGAATGAATTTGTTTTGGTTGAAAACCTTTCAAACTTCAGCGACTCAGCCAAATACTCCGACACAGTTTCCGAAACATCATCGGAATTATATTTAAAACAATATCTTTTATATTTCGTTATATTTGACATAATAATCCTCTTTTAATTTTATGAAAAATAACCCTAAAACTCTTTCAAAAGCTGAAAATCTTTTATAGAATTGAAGTCCTTCTCTTAAGTCAGGTTTGAAAAGTCCTGTTCCGTTATAATTTCGACCCCAAGCTCCTTTGCTTTTTTGTTTTTAGCCGAGGTTGAATTTATATCGTTATTAATCAGATAGTCGGTCTTTTTGGAGACACTCCCCGTAACCTTTCCCCCTCTCTGTTCAATAGCCTCCTTCAAGGCTCTGCGGTTGGGGTAAAGGCTTAAATCCCCTGTTATAACAAAGGTTTTGCCCTCCAAGTCCTTGGGGCTTTTGCTCGTTTCTTCCTTAATTATTTCAACTGTTTCCAAAAGTCTTTCCAAAAGCTCTATGTTTTTGTTATCTTTAAAATATCTTGCCAGGCTCTCTGCAATAACCTCTCCGAAACCGTCAATTTCCACAAGGGTGTCCTTATCCGCCTTTATAATCTGCTCAATGTCATAAGAAAATCTTTCACAAAGAAGTCTTGCGTTTCCAAGCCCCACATTTTCAATTCCCAAAGCGTAAATCAGATTCGGCAGACGCACGCTTTTGGTTTTTTCCAAAGCGGCAACAAGGTTGTCAAATGACTTCTCGCCGAAGCCCTCCATAGCCACAATTTCAGCCTTAAAATGCCCCAAAGCGAATATGTCGGGATAGTACTCTATAAAACCTTTATCAACAAACTTTTTAATTGTCTCGTCGCTTAAGCCCTCGATATTGAAAGCGTCCCTCGAACAAAAATGGCTCAGGCTTTCCACAATCTGCGCCCGACAATTTGGATTCGGACATTTCAAAGCCTTTCCGTCTCTCAAAGCCACAATTTCCGTCTCACTTCCGCAGACAGGGCATTTTTCGGGAGGCTTTGCTGTTCCGCTTTGTGTGAGATTTTCAGCAATTTGAGGAATAATCATATTCGCCTTATAAACCGTTATTCTGTCACCGATTCCCAGCTTAAGCCCCTCCACAATGCTGAGATTGTGAAGGCTTGCCCTTTCGACGGTTGTTCCCTCAAGCTCCACAGGCTCAAAGGATGCAATGGGGTTTATAAGCCCTGTTCGGGATGTATTCCAGATTATGTCCTTAAGCACTGTTTCGGCAGTTTCGTCCGCCCACTTAAAGGCTATTGAGTCACGGGGAAATTTTGCCGTTGCCCCCAGACTTCTGCTGTAGCTTATATCATTAAAGGTCAAAACAAGTCCGTCTGTGGCAAAGGGATTGTTCTTGATTTTCTCTTCAAACTCAGAAACAGCGGTCGCAATATCGCCTGAATTAACTGCCCTCTGCTCCACAACCTCAAAGCCCAAGTCCTCAAGAAAAGAAAATCCTTCCGATTTTGTCTCGAAGTCCTTACCCTCAGCCGAAACAAGGGTGAAAATTATACAGTTTACCTTTCTTTGAGCGCAGACCCGGCTGTCTAACTGCCTGACTGTTCCGCTGCACAAATTTCTTGGGTTCTTATATTTTTCCTCGGCAATAAGCCCTTCGTTTATTCTTTCGAAGTCCTTAAACTTAATAACCGCTTCTCCCCTAAGAACCAGCTCCCCCTTAAAGCCTATTTCAAGAGGAATGTTTTCAAAGGTTCTTGCGTTGTGGGTTATGTCCTCCCCTATGACGCCGTTTCCCCTTGTGACAGCCCTTTCAAGCCTGCCCTGTCTGTAGGTCAAAACGATAGTCAAGCCGTCAAGCTTCCATGACAAAAGTCCTTCTCTGTCTCCTAAAAAAGAGGCAAGCCTTTGGGTTTCCTTAGTTTTGTCAAGAGACAGCATTTTCCTCTCGTGCCGAACCTTTTCAAGCCCTGTCAAAACCTCATAGCCTACATTTTGAGTAGGGCTTTGAGCCAAAACGATCCCCGTTTCCTTTTCAAGAGAAACAAGCTCGTCATAAAGGGCGTCATATTCCCTGTCGGTCATAATTTCCCTTGCGTCCTGATAATAAGCCTTTGAAGCTTGGTTAAGCTTTTCGCAAAGCTCCTTAATTCTGTTAAGTTTATCCATATTTTCACCGTCTTTATAAACTTTCATTTCTGCTTTGCAGATACCACCTACTATAAAAGTCGATTGCTGCGTGCTTTGCACTCCCGCAATCGACCCTGTATTCGCACTCCGGGCTATCGCCCTACGTTGCTCATACGGGTTAGGTTCTCTAATGTCCAATCATCTATGCAAGCAAGCTTGCCTAACTGATTATCCATTGAGAACACTTTTATAGTAAATTAAAGTTATCCGCTTTTTGCATTTTAACATTTTTTTATAAAATTGTCTATATGCCAAAGACAATAAAATTAATTTAACCCCTTTATTATTTTTTCAAAAAATGCTATAATCATTATATTGAAAATTTTAAAAACATAATAAAAGGAGAAACGAAATGGACTATAAGAAAATTGCTGCCGAAAAACACGCAGAATGGAAGGGCAAAATCGAAATTAAGGTTCGCTGCCCCATAGAAACCCCCGATGACCTGTCAATCGCCTACACACCGGGAGTAGCCGAGCCCTGTCTTATGATAAAGGCTGAACCTGACAGAGTTTGGGACTTAACCGCTAAGCACAACACCGTCGCCGTAATCACAGACGGAACAGCCGTTTTGGGCTTAGGCAACATCGGCGGTGTTGCAGGCATGCCCGTTATGGAAGGAAAGTGCGTACTTTTCAAGGAGTTCGGCGGAGTTGACGCAATACCCCTTTGCGTTTCGGCTCTCAGCCCCGACGAGGTTGTTAAGGCAATTTCTATGTTTGCAGACAGCTTCGGCGGTATAAATTTGGAGGATATAGGCGCTCCCCGCTGTTTCGAAATTGAAGAAAAGCTCAAAAAAGTCACAAATATACCTATTTTTCACGATGACCAGCACGGAACAGCCGTTGTTGTTCTTTCAGGCATAAGAAATGCCCTTAAGCTCACAGGCAAGAAAGCCGAGGAAAGCAAGGTCATTATGTCTGGAGCAGGCGCCGCCGGAACGGCTATTGCAAGACTTCTTTTAAAAGCTGGCTTTAAAGACATAACCCTCTGCGACATAAACGGCATAGTTAACAAAGAAAACAACTACGCCGACCCCTATCTTCAGTCTTTGGCTGAGGTCACAAACCCAAGAGGTCTTAAAGGCACTCTGAAGGACGGCGTTAAGGGTGCAGACATTTTCATAGGCGTTTCAGCCCCCAATCTTTTGACCGAAGAAATGATTAAATCAATGAATACAGACCCCATAATTTTCGCTATGGCGAACCCTGTTCCCGAGGTTATGCCCGACGTGGCTTTAAAAGCAGGAGCAAAGGTTGTGGCAACAGGCCGTTCGGACTATCCCAATCAGATAAACAATGTTTTAGCCTTCCCGGGTATCTTCAGAGGGGCTTTGGACGTAAGAGCAAGCGATATTAATGAAGAAATGAAGCTTGCGGCAGCCGACGCAATTTCAGCCCTTGTCAGTGAAGAGGATCTCAAAAACGGAATAATCATACCCTCGGCGTTTAACAAATCAATGTCGAAAAATATTGCCGCGGCAGTAGCCGAAGCCGCAAGAAAGTCAGGAGTTGCAAGAATTTAATGTATTACATAGACCCCGAAAAGCTTATGAGCTTTACCCCTGTTTCAAATTCCTTTATCGACCGCTATTTTGGGGTAATCGACCCCAACTATATAGCCGTTTATATTTATATAGCAAGGCAGTCCCTGAGGGGAAAGCTTCCCAAGGTTTCGGAGCTTTCCGAAAGGTTCGCCTTAAACCCCGAAACAATTGAAGAAATTATTGCCTACTGGGATTCACAGGGTATGTTTGACAAGCCCCAGGCTCCAACCTACACCCCCACCGAAATAGCAAAAATACAATCCTCAAATTCCGAGGTTTCGGCTCTTGTTCAGACAGCAGGGGCAATTTTGGGAAAGGCTTTGGGTCAGAAGGAGCAAAGCACAATTTTAAGCCTTTACGACTATTATAACCTTCCCGTTGAGGTAATAACCATTCTTTTGGGTCACTGTGCCGAAGCAGGGAAAACCTCAATCAGCTATATTGAGAAAATCGCTAAGGACTGGACTGAAAAGGGCATTAAAACCTCGGAAGAGGCTGAAGCATATTTAAAGCTTTATTACGGCGATTTTTCGAAGGTTTTAAAGGCTTTCGGCATAACGGGACGCCTTGCCAACGCAAAGGAAAAGAAGTACATTGAAAAATGGCTTCTTGAAAACAAACAGCCCCTGAATTTGGTAATTGAAGCCTGCGAGCAGTCTGTAATAAACACAGGCAAGGTCAGCTGGAAGTACGCCGACGCCACCCTTAAAAACTGGTTTGACAACAACATAACCACTATTGAACAGGCTCACAAATTCACAGAGGAAAACAAGCCCAAAAGAAAGCAATCCACGAAGCGCGAAAAAACCGCCGCTCCCGTTAAGAAAACAAATAAATTCAACAACTTTGAAGAGCGTGACTATAACCCGGCAGACCTTGAAAATTTGGCTTTGGAGCTTTTGAAGGAGAACGAAGATGAATCCTGATTTATACAGAGAGATAATGCAAGATTATAACGAAAAACAGATTGCCGCCCAGCGTCTGAGAGAAAGCCGCATAAGAGAGGTCAGCCTGAAAATTCCGAGAATTTCTCAAATTGACACCGAGCTTTTGTCCTTCACACGTGACCTTGCTTCAATTATGAAATCAACGGATATAAACCAAAGAAGCCTGAAAGCCCAAAGCTTTAAGGCTAAGACAAAAAACCTTTTAGCCGAGAAAACCCGTCTTTTGGAGGAAAACGGCTACCCAAAGGACTATTTGGAAAATGTTTACGTCTGTCCTCACTGCAGAGACACAGGCTACGTGGGGAATACCCCCTGCTCATGCTTTAAACAGGCTGAAAGAGAAAAGCTCTATGAAAAAAGCACTATGAAAAGCGAAAACAGCAATGAAGCCTTTTCAACTTTCTCCCTTGACTATTATTCCGATCAGATTAACCCCAAGCTTAAAACCTCGCCCCGAAATCATATGGAAAGGGTTTTTAGGTTCTGTTTGGACTTTGCCGCAGAGCCTAAGGGCAATCTGCTTTTTACGGGCAGTCCCGGTTTGGGAAAAAGCTTTCTCTGTCACGCCATAGCCAAGGAGCTTTTGGAAAAAAACAAAGAGGTCATCTGCGGAAGCGCCTTTACAATTTTGGACAGGCTCATAAGCCACCGCTTCGGCAGAACCGACGAGACGGACTTCAAAAACAAGGTTATGAACACACCAACCCTGATTATAGACGATTTGGGCACTGAAAATACAAACTCAGCCGCCAACGCCGAGCTTTTTAACCTTCTTAACCACCGCCTTATAAACGCTCTGCCTACGGTTATTTCAACAAACCTCTCCCTTGCGGAGCTTAAAGATGTCTATTCCGAAAGAATTTTTTCACGCATAATGGGCGAATATACAATTCTGCCCTTTTACGGCTCAGACATTCGTATAATTAAAAGACGTGAAGTCTGAAAAATATTTTTATACAATCTTAAAAGGGGCTGTGAAAAAATTGATTTTTTAATTTTTCGCAGCCCTCTTAATATTATAAACTATTGTCATTTATTCCAAAATATATGAAATTGGACACAACTTCCCCCTCCCTATAGAAACTAAAAATATTTCCAAACGTACAGATTTCATACCTCTTCTTACCAATCGTATGTACCATCAAGTACATTGCATTATATAGATTACAAGTGTTTTTTAAAATTTTTTCACAGCAGTTTTAAAATGAAAAATTAGATTGACGTGTGACTAAAGCTGAAACTGTTGACACCGACTCAACTTCGTATTATACTGAATAATGATGATATGAACCGTCTTACAAAAGAGGCTTGCGGCAGTGAAATAAAGTGCGAGTATACTTATAACTCAAATAACTGCCTTAAAGCAGCTTCAAACTCAACTTCAAGCCTGAATTTCGGTTATACAGCCGGTGGTAAGCTGTTATTCTGTGAACAAGACATAGATGACGGCAATTATGCTATTCGAGCAAGTACGGAAAATGTTTTGAACTGAAGTGACTGTAAGTGGTGAAATTAATATTGGTTTTGGGTATACGTATTCTGTTGGCAAAAAAACGAATATGGCGGAGCTGCTGTTTTTGGCGGTAGTTTAGGTGTAAGTTTTGGGTAAGGGGTAAAATTATGCGGGTATTTTTTTAAAGAAGATATGAAAAAAAATTTCAAGGGAAAATCAACAGGAAACAGTATATATTATTTCGAAAATATGGAAAATATAAAATGTACGGCTTTTTATAAATCCGCTTTTAGAAAGGATATTCTCAAATTAGAAGGAAGCGATGGATTTTTATATAAAGTAATAAAAACAAAAGGAAATTTTTTAGAACAAAAGTATTTTGGCTGCAACTCTTTTTTCTGCCGCAAAGTAAAATGCGATTTAGTCAGAAAAGCTCCCGGAAGCGATATTGCCGTAACGGTAGGGAAAATATCTTTTCCCCAAAAGGGCAATACCGAAATTGTTACGGACAATCACAAATATGAATTAACTGATGAGGGAGGCGGCTATTATTCAGTAAAAACAGACGGCCTTCAAAATGCTTTGTTTAAGCTTGAAGCATATGTGAAAGATGAAACAGACAGATATTGCGGTTGGTATGAAAGGGAATGGGAAGATAAACTTGGGATGACAGATATTTAAAAGAAACACAGGAAAAGCACACAAAACAAGCACTTTTATAGATGTAATTATAATAATTGTTTTCTTAATAATGATAATATTATATATACACGAGCATTTTTATTATTTATGGAGATAATTCAATTATTTTCGATTATTGTCGTTATAGGTATTTTCAAAATCAAATCAATAACGTAAAATACCAATAGTCATAACAAAGGCGATTGGCAGACAGTATTTCTCTGTCGGTCAATCGTTTTAATTGTGCGGCAGAAAAAAACACCTGCTGTGCAGGTGAACCCCGGCATCTTCAGCTTCAAGTAGAAAACAAAAACCTCCTGTGTTAAAATAGAAGCGGTCCGGCAGCCCACACCCAATTAACAAGGAGGTAAACAGATGCAAAAGTCATCTAACAACAGTTTAGCACATACGAAATGGGAATGCAAGTACTATATTGTGTTTGCCACGTCAATCTAATTTAGTAACAAGTTTGTAACATTAATTAAGGCAATAAAATAG
>JAJQFU010000030.1 GCA_021200955.1 Clostridiales bacterium
GAAGCTACTGGGGTCCACCTGCATAGCAGGTGGTTTTATTTTTCTTGCCACACAACAAAAAGGAAGCCTCCGCCGCATTTGGGCATTGGCTTCCTTTTCATATCATTCTGTTAAAGGCTTATCTTAAGACAGAGCCTTTTTAATTTTATCTGAAATTTTTTCCTTTTTCGGCAGACCTGCGAACTCTCTTATAAGGTCTTTTTGGCGGTCTGAGAGGTTTGTGGGGATTTCCACCTTAACCGTTATAATGTGGTCGCCTCTTCTGCCGCCGCCCTTCAAATAAGGCACGCCCTTGCCCGTAAGGCGGATTGTGCTTTCGGGCTGTGTTCCCGGCTTTATGACGCGCTTTTCGTCGCCGTCTAAGGTGGCAATTGTTATTTCGTCGCCCAAAATAGCCTGTGCGGCTGAAATTTTAATGGTAGAGTAAATGTCATTGCCGTTTCTTACGAATTTGGCGCTGGGTCTGACGCTTACGGTAATAAGAAGATCCCCTGCTCCGCCACCGTTTGAGCCTGCGTTTCCGAAGCCGGACTTTCTGATTGTCTGACCGTTGTTTATGCCGGCAGGTACGTTTATTTCAACCTGCTTTGTACGGCGGTTTTTGCCTGTTCCGTTACAGCCGGGGCAGGGCTCCTTGATTATTTTGCCCCTGCCGCCGCAGGTTCGGCAAGTGGTGGTGGACTGAGCCATTCCGAACATAGTCTGCCTTGTGACTGTTTCCAAACCGCTGCCGTGACAGGTGGGGCAGACCTCAGGCGATGTGCCGGGCTTTGCTCCGCTGCCGTGACAGTGTTCGCAGCTGTCAAGAGTTGTAACGTCAATCTTCTTTGTACAGCCGAAAACAGCTTCTTCAAAGGATATTA
This sequence comes from Clostridiales bacterium, assembly GCA_021200955.1. Classification (GTDB taxonomy): domain Bacteria; phylum Bacillota; class Clostridia; order Lachnospirales; family CAG-274; genus JAJQCI01. The sequence continues at coordinate 864 of JAJQFU010000030.1, forward strand.
CAAGGCTTAAGGCTATGTCTTCACCCCTCATAGGTCCGTTTCTGCGCTGAGAACGTGATCCTCCGCCGCCGAAAATACCGCCGAACATATCGAATATGTCGCCCATATCCATATTCATATTCATTCCGCCGGAAAAGCCTCCGCCGCCTGCGCCGCCCTGTTCAAAGGCGGCATGACCGTAGCGGTCATAAGCGGCTCTTTTGTCTGCGTCTGAAAGAACCTCGTTGGCTTCGTTCAGCTCTTTAAACTTGGCTTCGGCTTCCGGGTCATCGGGGTGAAAATCCGGGTGGCATTCCTTTGCCTTTTTTCTGTATGCTTTTTTGATTTGATCCTGCGAAGCGTTTCTGTCAACGCCCATAACCTCATAATAATCTCTTTTTTCAGCCATTCTGATTCTTTCCTTTTATATATAAAATTTATTGATCGATTATATCGTCGTTTCCGCCGGCTGTGCCATTCATACCCCCTGCTGCGTTGGGGTCAACGCCTGCTGCCTGAGCCTGCTGATAAAGCTTTGTTGTAAAATCGTTAAGAACCTTTGTAAGGCTTTCGGTAGCTGCCTTAAGTTTGGAAACATCTGTCTCGTTCATAGTCTCGGGAACCTTGCCCTCAGCTACTGTCTTAAGGTTAGCAACCTCGCTTTCGATTTTAGCCTTGTCTTCGGGAGAAATCTTGTCGCCCAAGTCCTTAAGGGTCTTTTCTGTCTGGAAGATAACTGTATCAGCTTCGTTCTTAGCGTCTACGGCTTCCTTACGCTTCTTATCCTGTTCTGCATACTGAGCAGCCTCTTTAACGGCCTTGTCGATTTCTTCATCGCTTAAGTTGGTTGAAGAAGTAATTGTAATATCCTGCTGCTTGCCCGTTCCCAAATCCTTAGCTGTTACCTTAACGATACCGTTTGCGTCGATGTCGAATGTAACCTCAATCTGAGGGATTCCTCTGGGAGCTGCGGGGATTCCGTCAAGACGGAACGTACCCAAAGACTTGTTGTCTCTTGCGAGAGGTCTTTCACCCTGAACAATGTTGATGTCAACAGCTGTCTGATTGTCTGCATATGTTGAGAAAATCTGCTTCTTGTTTACGGGGATAGTTGTATTTCTGGGGATAAGGCTTGTAGCTACGCCGCCGGCTGTTTCGATACCCAATGTAAGAGGTGTTACGTCAAGAAGAAGAACTGAGCCTTCTCCTGCCTCGCCTGAAAGAGTTCCGCCCTGAATAGCTGCGCCGATAGCAACGCACTCGTCGGGGTTGATGCCCTTGAAGGGTTCCTTGCCTGTAATTTTGGCAACCTCGTCCTGAACAGCGGGAATTCTCGTTGAGCCGCCTACAAGGAGAACCTTGTCAAGCTCTGAAGCTGTTAAGTCTGCGTCGCTTAAAGCCGAACGAACGGGGCCTAATGTAGCGTCTACAAGGTCGGCTGTAAGCTCGTTGAACTTAGCTCTTGAAAGAGTAACGTCCATATGCTTGGGGCCGTCCTGGTTCATAGTAATGAAGGGAAGGTTGATATTTGTTGTGGTGGCTGAGGAAAGCTCCTTCTTTGCCTTTTCGGCAGCTTCCTTAAGTCTCTGCATAGCCATCTTATCCGATGAAAGGTCTATACCCTCTTTTGACTTGAAGTCTGAAATAAGGTAGTTTATAATTCTCTGGTCGAAGTCGTCGCCGCCTAAGTGGTTGTTTCCGGCTGTAGCCAAAACCTCGATTGTTCCGTCGCCGATATCGATAATAGAAACATCGAATGTACCGCCGCCTAAGTCATAAACCATAATCTTCTGTTCTTTTTCGTTGTCAAGACCGTAAGCAAGAGCAGCGGCTGTAGGCTCGTTTATAATTCTCTTTACGTCAAAGCCTGCGATTTTGCCTGCGTCCTTAGTTGCCTGTCTCTGACCGTCTGTGAAGTAAGCGGGAACTGTGATAACGGCTTCTGTTACAGGCTCACCCAAATAGCTTTCTGCGTCCTTCTTAAGCTTCTGAAGGATCATAGCGGAGATTTCCTGAGGTGAAAACTTCTTTCCGTCGTTTTCAAACTTATAGTCCTCTCCCATATGTCTCTTTATTGAAATAACCGTTCCGGCTACGTTTGTAACAGCCTGTCTCTTGGCGGTTTCGCCTACAAGTCTTTCGCCTGTTTTTGTAAAGCCTACTACAGAGGGAGTTGTTCTGAAGCCCTCGCTGTTTGAAATAACAACGGGCTGACCGCCTTCCATAACTGCTACGCAAGAGTTTGTTGTTCCTAAGTCAATACCTATAATTTTTCCCATATTGTGTTTCCTCCTAAATAAATATTATATACTTTTTTGTTTTGGCTGTATTAATTTGCAACCTGTACCATTGCCGGTCTTATGACCTTTTCTTTATATTTATAGCCCTTTTGAAGAACCATACTTACAACATTTTCTCCCAGCTCTTCATTTTCTATGTGCATTACTGCGTTATGAAGATTGGGGTCGAAGGGCTGACCCTCCGCTTCTATTTCGGTTACCCCCAAAGCCTCGAAGGCTTCCTTCATCTGCTTGAAAATCATTTCAACGCCCTTATAGAAGCCGTTTTCCTTATCCTGCTCTGAGGACAAGGCTCTCTCGAAGTTATCCAAAACTCCTAAAAGCCTTTCGGCTGTGTCGCCGACTCCTGCGGAATACATAGCGGCTTTTTCGGCTGTAGTTCTCTTTCGGTAGTTGTCAAACTCCGCTAAAGACCTTAAAAGCCTGTCGTTAAGCTCCGCAACCTTTGCTTCAAGCTCTTCCTCCTTTGAGGGCAAGACCTCGTCTGACGGGGCTTCATCCTCTTTTTCTTCTTTTGAGTTTATAACCTCGTCTAAGGTTTTTTCTTTAACCCCTTCTTTTATTTCTTCGTTTTTAACATCGTCTTTTTCTTTGCTGCTCAATTTAAATTAGCCTCCAGTCAGTGTTTTGATAACCTCATTAATATTTTCAGCCATTCCGCTTAAAACGGAAACCGCCTGGCTGTAATTCATTCTCGTAGGCCCTATAATGCCTATAAAGCCTATGTTTCCTCCGCCTAAATTATAGTTTGTTTTTATAAGGGAAAGCTCTTTCATTTCGGAAAGGGGGTTTTCCTCGCCTATAATTATCTGAACGCCGGGCTGATTATCACCCACGTTCTTTAAAAGCTTATGGAGAAGCTCCTTCTGCTCCAAAACATTAAATATGCCCTTAGCCTTTGAAATATCCGCAAATTCGGGATAGTTAAGTATGTTGTTTACGCCGCCGGTATAAATGTCATAGCTGCTTTTTCCGCCTTTGAATATGTCTTTGAAAACCTCTATGACAAGCTCTCTGTAGGGCAGAAACTTATTTAAAACAGCTTTTATGTCCTCTTCGTGACCTTCAGTGCCGTTTTTATCGATATAGGCGTTAATTTCGGCAGTCATTCGGTTTAAAACCTCAAAATCGGGAACTGCCTTAGCCCTTAATATAACATTGTCTACCTTTTTGCTTTCCGCAACCTTCACCATAACAACGCTTCTGTCGTCAACAGGCACAAGAGAAATTCTCTTAAGGCTGTCGTCCTCCGCTTTCGCTTCGGTAACGACCGTGGCGCAGTTTGTGAGCCTTGCCAAAGCCTTTGCGGTCTGCTCCATAAGATAATCTATGTGGCTTATGTTTGAGGTTATAAGCTCTCTTAAAAATAAGCTTTCCTCAACAGGCAAATCGCTTTTTCTCATAAGCCTGTCGACATAAAGGCGGTAGCCCTTGTCTGAGGGAATACGCCCTGCGGATGTGTGGGGCTGACAAATAAGCCCGAGCTCCTCAAGGTCGCTCATTTCGTTTCTTATGGTAGCCGAGGATATACCCAAAGGATATTTTTTAGAAATTGTTCTCGACCCTACAGGCTCTCCTGTGTTGATATAATCGGTAATGATTGCCTCCAATATCTTAATTTTTCTGTTATTTAAGTCCATAAAATCACTTCCGTTAAAACCTTAAGCCTTATCAGCACTCTTTCCCGTTGAGTGCTGATTACTACTATAAAAATATCACTTCTTACCTTAAAAGTCAAGTGATATTTATACGAAGTCCGCAAAAATCGTGTCGGAAACATCAATTCCCTCATCGGTGAGCCTAAGCCTTTCGCCGTTAAACTCAAGAAGCCCCATTTTTTCATATTTTTTAATAATACTTCCGAACATCTGATTTAAGCTTAAACCGAAAAGCCTTTGAAACTCCGAGTTTAAAACTCCGCCGCTCATTCGAAGCCCCAAAAACATAAACTCGCTTATTTCGTCTCTTTGGGTTAAGACCTCTTCGCCTGCGGCTTTTTCGCCCTTCAGATAGGCTCTAAAATCATCGCCGTTCCAAAAGCGGCGTTTGCCGTAAAGGGAGTGAGCCGAAAGACCGAAGCCCAAATAATCGGTTCTCTTCCAATATGCCGCATTATGTCTGCATAAGAAGCCTTTTTTTGCAAAGTTTGAAATTTCATATCTTTCATACCCTGCGTCCCCTAAGATTTTCTTTGCTTTTCTATACATAATACGATATTCATTTTCGTTTGTCTGATAATTTTTATATAAATTAAAAAATTTTGTGTTTTCTTCTATAATAAGACTGTAAGCGGATATATGCTCCGGGTTGAGAATTACAGCCTTTTCGAGATCACTGACCCAGCTTTCAACACTCTGACCGGGGTAAAAAAACATAAGGTCAATGTTTATGTTTTTAAAGCCTACGTCTCTTGCTTCATAAAAAGCGGCTTCCGCTCTTTCCGCGTTGTGAACCCTGCCCAACAGCTTAAGGTGGTCATTGTCAAAGGACTGAACCCCCATACTGAGCCTGTTTACACCATAGCTTAAATAAGCCTTAAGCCCCTCGGGGGAAAGGCTGTCTGGGTTTGCTTCCATAGTGACCTCGCAGTCGCTTTCAGTGGGGAAGCAGCTGAAAACAGCCGTCAGAATTTCGCCTATATATAAAGGGGGAATAAAAGAGGGAGTGCCGCCGCCTATGAAAACAGTTCGGCACTTCTCCCCCTTATAGGGACTTTCGTTTATTTCCTTTATAAGTGCATTTTTATAAGCCTTAACCTCCTCTCCCTCGGGGGGAAAGGAGTTAAAGTCGCAGTAGCCGCACTTGGCTCTGCAAAAAGGAATGTGAATATAAATTCCCAACATTTAATTCACCTCAAAAATACTTTTAATTTTTGACGGGCTTCACCATTCCGGCATATAATTTCTTTGTTCCGGCGTTAAACTCTATTGTAAGAAGCATATCTCCCCCCGAGGGCTTAACCTCTAAAACCGTTCCTATGCCGTATTTAAGCTGTCTGACCTTGTCGCCGACCTTAAAGCTTACCCTTGAGGGGGTGGCTGCGGCGGTTTTGGGTTTATTCCCGAAGCTTGACCCTACTCTGTAGGGGGCTTTTTCTCCGCCGGGCTTATAGGTTTTTATTCCGCCGTTGGGGTTTAAGCCCTTTGAAGCAAGGGCAGACCCTTCCTTGGGAGACAAATTGTTCAAATATTTTAAGGGAATTTCTCTTAAAAATCTTGAAGGGGGATTTGTGTTAAGCTGACCCATCTGCATTCTGCTTGCGGAACAGGTCAAAAACAGTCTCTCCTGTGCCCTTGTTATGCCTACGTAGCAAAGCCGTCTTTCCTCTTCAAGCTCCGACATATTGGGGGAGTTATCCACCATAGACGAGGGGAATATTCCGTCCTCGAAGCAAGCCAAAAATACAACGGGAAACTCCAAACCCTTTGAAGCGTGGAGGGTCATAAGGGCAACAGCTCCGTTTTCGCTTTTAAGTGCGTCCGTATCGGAAACAAGAGAAATTTCGTCCAAAAATGCCACAAGTGAAGGATCGTCGGGTTTTTCCTCTTCAAACTCCACAGCCTTGTTTTGAAGCTCGTAAAGGTTTTCGACCCTGTTTTTGGCAGTTATCTCTTCCTCTGACTGAAGCTCGGGAAGATAACCTGTTTTCCAGTAAATATCGTCCAAAAGCTGACTGACCGGGGTTTCTAAAGACTCCTGTAAAAGTCCGTTCATAAGCTCTCTGAACTCAATAAGCTTTTTGCTTCTTGTTTTAAATTCCGGATAGTTCTCTATGCTTTCAATAACCTCATACATACTTATGTTGTTTGCTCTTGCGCATATTGCAAGCCTTTCAACAGTGGTGTCCCCTATACCCCTTCTGGGCACGTTTATAATACGCATAAGGTCAACCTCGGAAGCGGGGTTATATATAAACTTAAGATACGCAAGCATATCCTTAATTTCCATACTTTCATAAAATGAATGACCTCTGACCACAACGTAGGGAACAGACGCTTTAACCATTCCCTCGCCCAAAACTCTTGAAAGTGAGTTGTTTCTGTAAAGAATAGCTATGTCATTATAGCTGTAATTTCCTCTGTTTACAAGGCGTTTTATGTTGTCGGCTATGAAAGCCGCTTCGTCTCTGTCGTTTTGGCTTCTGAAGTATGTAATAGGTTCACCGTCACCCTTGTCAGTCCAAAGGGTTTTGCCCTTTCTTCCTGCGTTGTTTTTAATGACCTCGTTGGCTGCATTTAATATATTCGAGGTTGAACGGTAATTTTGTTCAAGCCTTATTACCTCAGCTTCGGGGTAGTCCTCTTCAAAGTCCAAAATATTTCGAATGTCAGCCCCTCTGAAGGCGTAAATGCTTTGGTCGTCGTCGCCTACAACGCAAAGGTTTCTGTATTTTTTGGCAAGAAGATTTACCAAATTATACTGTGTTGTGTTGGTATCCTGATATTCATCTACCATTATATATAAAAATCTTTCCTGATAGCGTTCAAGCACCATAGGAAATTTAACAAAAAGCTCCGTTGTTTTCAAAATAAGGTCGTCAAAGTCGAAGGAATTGTTTCTGAAAAGAGCCTTTTGATATTCGTCATAAATTGCGGCGTATAGCTTTTCATTGTGGGCTTCCGCCTTGGCAAAGGCTTCGTCAGGCAGAATACCGTTGTTTTTGCAGCTGCTTATATATGAAAGAACGCTTTTGGGTCTTACTCTTTTATCGTCTATATTCCCTTCTTTAAGTATGTTTTTTACAAGCTTTTCACTGTCTGAGGTGTCGAATATGGTAAAGCCCTTTTGATAGCCCAAAAGCTCGGCATGACGCCTTAAAATTCTGACACAGGTTGAGTGAAAGGTTGAAACCCACACCTCAGCCCCTGAAGGACTTGTTTTTTCAACTCTTTCCTTCATTTCCTTAGCCGCCTTGTTTGTAAAGGTTATAGCCAAAATATTCCAGGGCTTAACGCCGTTTTCAATCATATATGCTATTCTGTGGGTTAAAACCCTTGTCTTTCCGGAGCCTGCCCCAGCCAAAATCAAAAGTGCGCCTTCCTTATGAAGAACAGCCTTTTTCTGCATTGGGTTAAGCCCCATTAAGATATTATCCATTATCACCTTACTCCTTTTATTAGTTCATAACATTGTTTCAAAATTTATTTTACAGTCCTAAGAATTTAAGCATTTCTCCGCTGTCTCTGTTTATAATAAGCTCCTCCGGCATTTCAGCCTCCTCAAGAAGAGGTTCTATATAAGAAAAGTTTCCTATATTTGTGTGGTAGTGGGAGTCGCTGCCCAAAATAACCGGGTATGAATGTTTCCTGCACTCCTTTAAAATTTCGATTACAGTCTTTTCTCCGCCCTTTCGTGAGTTCATAGGGTTAAAAGACGCATTGTTTATTTCTATAAGAGTGTTGTTTTCATAAGCTGCCTTAACAACCGCCTTTACGTCAAAGGGGTATCGGGGGTCGCCGGGGTGACCTAAAATATGCACTCTTTTGTTTTTCGCCGCATTTACAAGGGCGTCTGTAGCTTCTCTTGGGGTTATGCACACAACGTGAAGGCTTGCAATAACAAGCTGAAGCCTGTCAATAATTCTGTCGGGCAAGTCGATTGTTCCCTCATCGTCCAAAATATTAAGCTCAACCCCTCTTAAAACCCTTACCCCTTCAATATAGTCCGGCAGTACATTCAAATTATAAAAATGAAGCTCGCAAGCCCCTCCCGGCATTTTGGGAGCGTGGTCTGTTAATCCAATCATTTCAAGCCCTTTTTCCTTGGCAAACCGTGCGTTTTCGGTCACAGTACTGTAGGCGTGGCCGCTTGCCAAAGAATGAATATGCAAATCAAATTTATATTTCATAGTTCCACCTCACACAAGAAGCGGGTCTGTTACACCGTTTTTAAGAAAAGCCGCTTCTCTGTCACGGCAAGTTCCGCAGACTCCGCAGGGCTTGTCTCCCCCCTCATAACAGCTCCAGGTCAGCTCATAGGGCACATTAAGCTCCAGCCCTTTTTTGACCACCTGAGCCTTTGTTAAGCCCACAAAGGGTGTCACAAGGGTAAGGCTTCCGCCGCTGCCCTCAAACATTGCACTGTTCATAGCCACCGCAAAAGCCTGTGAGCAGTCGGGATAGGCGTTTCCGGCTGCGTCGTCTGCGTGTGCGCCGTAATAGACTTCCGAACAGCCCTTTGAAAGAGCCACCGCCGAAGCCGCCGACAAAAACAAGCCGTTTCTGAAGGGAACATAGGTTGAAACAGGGCTTCCCCCTGTTTTTTCAAGCTGCTCCGCATAGCTTTCCTTGGGGATTTCGTTTTCAGACCCCTTAAGAAGTGAACACTGACTGTAGGCGAAAACACTACTTAAATCTACGATATAATGCTCAACTCCGTAAAATTCAGCCACATTTTTAGAAGCCCGGATTTCCTTATCGTGCTTCTGACCGTAGAAAATCGAAAGGGCAATAACCTCTTCCGCTCCGTATTTATTAACCGCAAGGGCAAGACAGGTGGCGCTGTCAAGTCCTCCGCTGAGTAAAACCGCCGCTTTCACAGCCATCATCTCCTTAATCTCAATTGTAGGTCTTTGTCTGTTTCAAATCTTCCTCTTAATGTTTCGGTGTAGGTCTTTGCAGCCGTCTTTTTAATGCCCCTTGCGGTCATACAGCTGTGAGAAGCTTCTATTAAAACTGCTACATCGTCTGAGCCTGTAATTATAGTCATAATTTCGGCTATGTCGCTACCCAGTCTCTCCTGAAGCTGAAGCCTTTTAGCCGCCATATCGGCAATTCTGGCAATTTTCGAAAGCCCCACAACCTTTCCCTTGGGTATGTAGGCAACTCTGACCTTCATATTATACATAAGAGCCATATGATGCTCACAGTAGCTGAAAACCTCTATGTCTTTAACGAAAACCATATCGGAATTTGAGGTCAGATAGTCCTCTTCCTCAAAGGTTTTGTTAAACATTTCCGCAATTTCGGCGTTTGAGTAGTTCATTCCCTCAAAAACCTCGTCATACATTTTGGCTACTCTCTTAGGCGTTTCTCTTAAGCCCTCTCTGTCGGGGTCGTCGCCCAAAGCCTTTAAAATTTCTCTTATGTGAAACTCTATTTTTTCAGTATCTATCATAATCACACACCTCTTTTGTCGGCACTCCATATAAATTTATGAAGCTGAAGCTGCAGGTTAACGTTGTTAAGCTTGTTTTTTATTATAAAATCCACTATTTCAGCCGGTTCAATTCTTCCGAAAACAGGGCTTAAATAAACAGGGCAAGGGGGTTCTTCCCGTTCAATTACCTCTTTGGCTTTCTCCAAATCCTCAAAGCTTCCGCAGACAAATTTAAGAGTGTCCTCCGGGCTTATATATTTGTAATTTTCCATATTCATTGAATTTTCGGAAAGGCTCGAAGGACATTTATAGTCCAAGGTGAATGAGGGTCTGTTTTTGAAATGCATAAAAGGCTCAATTAAGACACTTCCGTTTGTTTCGATTTCGACCCTTAAAAAATCGTCCGAACAAAGTCTATTCAGCAGAACCCCCAAATCCTTTTGAATAAGGGGTTCTCCCCCTGTAAGGGTTACGCACCTTATGCCCATTTCCTTAATATAGGCATAAATTTCGTCCTCGGTCATAAGCTCATATTCACATTCCTCTTCATTTGCCCACATTGTGTCGCAGTAGGAACAGCGGAGATTACACCCCTTAAACCTTATGAAAACAGCCGGCTTTCCGGCGTTTCTGCCTTCTCCGTTTATGCTTACAAATTTTTCAACTACCTTAAATTCCGCCATATTACAAGCCCTCTTCATATCTGGCATAATTCACGGGAGTTTCATAGACCTCAGTGCTTTTAACACTGTAACCCCGCATCTTCATTCTGTCAAAAAAATATTTGGCAAAGCTTTCCGCCGTAGGTCTGAATAAAACCTCTGTTACATTAAAGCCGTTTTCTCTGAGCATATTAAGCAAAGCCTCTTTCATACTGCCCTTTTCTATAATAAGCCTGTGGTCGAGACTTTCCGTTTCGTCTCTCAAGGCTTCCTTAAGAGCCGAAAAGTCGCACAGCATTCCCCTTGTCTGCCTGTCTTGGTTTAAATTATCTCCCCCTATTTCAACAACAACCCTCCACCTGTGACCGTGAATGTTGCTGCATTTTCCCTCATAGCCCGACAGAAAATGAGCCGAGTCGAAGCAGCTTTCCGTTTTTAAATAATACATATATAAAATACCTCCCACCCCTCCCAAAACGTCAAACATCGCATAAAAAAAGAGCCAAACCAAGCCCTTGAAAAGAGACAGAATTGCCTCAGTAAAAGCCTAGTTTTGTTTACAGACAGGAGGGTCACGAACTGTCTTTTTTGTTTTTAAAATTTATCTGTGATTACAATATTATCACATACAATCCGAAAAGTAAATACCTTTTTTCCATATTTCTTAGATGACAGAGGATAAGAACAAAGTGAAAAATTGCTTGACAGTGTTGAGGTACAATAGATAGGTAACAAAAATAAAAAAATAGTAAGGTTCTCCAT
>JAJQFU010000029.1 GCA_021200955.1 Clostridiales bacterium
TTTACGGACAGCGGAAACTGGGTTGAAAACCTTAATTCCACACTGGTAAAATGGTTTACTCTTATAGGCGTTGACATTGCTGACGGAGACGATATTTTAAGCTTAAAATCAATATTCAACATTATTAAAATAATCGCAGGAACCGTTGTGCCTGTAATTCCTCTTTATATGCTTTTTAATTATAATAAAATTGAAAGCAGAAAAACAAGAATTTTGATTATAGGTCACTGGTGCAGTACAATATTTATTTTAATAGGCTGGATATTCGGCAAAATTTCAAATGCAAACTGGAGACTGAGCCCCGTTTTATGTACATCCTTAATTATATTTTTTGTTTTCTGCGGAAATATGCTTAAGGATAAGAAAATATTCAGAATAGGCGTCATATTTATGATTCCTCTGATTGCGGTTTCGCTTCAAAGCATGGTTACCATATTTTCACTGGATAATAACTATAAGGGCAGCGACAAGGCTCAGGCTATAAGACTGATTGAAAAAAACGGTGTTGACTACGGCTACGGAACCTTCTGGAACGCCAATGTTCTTACGGTTTTAAGCAATGACGAAATTAAGGTAAGAAATATTCAAATAGTTGACAACGAAATTAAGCAGTATAATTATCAGTCGTTCTACAGCTGGTATGAGGATCAGGAGGACACAGACGAATATTTCCTTCTTTTAACCACAGGGGAATATGATGATTTAAACGAAAACGGAAACGAGCTTATAAACGAGTATGTAAGATATGACAGCAACAGCCGCTATGTTCTGCTGATTTATGACCACAACATTTTTTAAAGAATAAACAGTTAAACCTTAAACAGGCAAGCTTTGAAGCATTAAACAAAGAAGGAATATTATGAAAACAATTAATAAAGTATCTGATAAACCGGAAAAAAAAAAATAAATAAAAGAATTTTGGGAATTGTTTTAACAATTGTATTTGCTGTTTTGATTGAAGTTTTTGTTTTCAATTTCAGATTTTTTCAGACAATGGGCTATGAAACAGTTGCTTTGAAAAATATGGAATCAGACGGAAGCGTAACAACCGATGACGGAAAAATATTTCATTTTTCGGGAAACAATACAAAGCTTACTTTTAATGACGTAAATACCGAAATTAAAAATATTTATTTTGACATAAGGTGTACAAAGGAGCTGCCCCAAAATCCTTCAGGCGATGATATAAAAGGCTATGAGGCTTCAAAGATTGTAAAGGTTAAAGTCAATGCCGATGACTACAGCAGAAGCGGCGGAATAGATATGCCCGAAAGAAGTATTGTTTCAACTGTTGAAAACACAAAATATATGTTTTTAAACCTTAAGGGTGAAACAAATACTCTTAAGCTGACCTTAAACAATGTTCAGGACAAGGACTATTATATAAAGGAAATAAGCCTTAATAAAAGTGTGCCCTTCAGCTTTAATTTAAAAAGAGTTTTAATACTTCTTATAATATTATTTGTTTTGTATATTATAAGACCCGGTTCAAGATTTTATTTATACAGGCTTAATTTAAAGAGTATTAAACAAAAAGCCCTTTTAGCCTTCCTGCTGATAATTCAAACTACAGTTATGTTGAATGCACTGCAAATAAATCCTAATTATGTTCATAATAACATAAGCTGGCACAAGCAGTATATAAAGCTGGCTGAAGCTATAATAGAAGGTCATTATTATATAGATGAAGAAGCAGATGAAAGGCTTTCTGAGCTTGAAAACCCTTATGACCCTGACGAAAGAAGTGAAGCAGGGGTCAGCTATTCATGGGATCATGCTTATTATGAAGGCAAATATTATGTCTATTTCGGCATACTTCCTGCTCTTATATTCAATATTCCGGCAAAGGTTTTATTTGATGTTGATATAATGCCCTTTGACTGCATTAAAATTTTAATACCAATATTTGTTTTGCTGAGTTTTATGCTTATATATATTTTGGCAAAGAAATTTAATGACAAGGGGAATATTTCTCTTCTTCTTTATATAATTTTGACACTTATCTTTATAAACGGATCGGGAACGTCCTTTGTTTTGACATGGCCCGATTTGTATATGCTGCCTATATTTACGGCGATTGTTTTGGGCTTAGGGGGCTTATGCTGTCTTTTAACCGCTGTTGTTGAAAATAAAGAAAACAATGATTATAAGCTCAGTAAACCCAAGCTGTTTTTGGGAGGACTTTTGCTTGCACTTATAGCCGGCAGCCGTCCCCAGCTTCTTCTTTTGCTGTTTATATCAATACCTGTTTTACAAAAGGCAGTCTTTAAGGACAGAAGGCTTTTTTCAAAAAGCAGTATAGGTGAAAGTCTTTGCTTCATACTTCCCATAATAGCTGTTGCTCTGTTTATGTTTCATTATAATTATGACAGATTCGGGTCTATTTTCGATTTCGGAGCAAATTATAATTTAACTACCAATGATATGACCTCAAGGGGCATAAAGCCGGGAAGAATACCTCAGGGAATTTTCTATTATATTTTGCAGCCCCTGCATTTTAACGGAGTTTTCCCCTATATTCTGCCTGCGGATGTTTCAACTCTTTTTATGGGAATTACAATAAAAGAGGTTATGTACGGAGGAATAATATTCCTGCAGCCCCTTTCATTTATACTTTTTATTCTTCCGAAAATAAAGGATGAATTAAAGGATAAAAGCCTTTTCGGTGTTACGGTTATGCTGACAGCCTTTACATTTATAATAGCTGCTGTTGATTCTTTAATGAGCGGTATTTTAGCCAGATATTATACAGATATAATGTGGCTTTTGGCTCTTGCTTCTGTAATCGCAGTTTTTGCGGTATATAATAAATATAAAAACAGAGAGTTTGTAAAGCTTTTGAATATTTGTGTTCCCGTCTGCTTAGTGCTTGTTGTTTTTATGTGCTATGCGGTAATTATAAAAACACCGGCGGAAACAAATCCCGAATTATATTGGAAAATAGCTTCTTCATTTCAATTTTGGTTATAAGGAGAAAAATAAAATATGAATGTTAAGCTTAATACTCCTGTTACAAAGGAAGCCGTAAAAAAGCTTAAGGCAGGAGATACTGTAGAAATAAGCGGCACAATATATACTGCAAGAGATGCCGCACACAAGAGAATGTTGGAAAACAGAGAAAAAGATGGCTTTCCCTTTGAAATCGAGAACAGCGTAATTTATTTTGCCGGACCTTCACCGGCTAAACCCGGGGAGCCTGTAGGGGCAATAGGCCCCACTACAAGCTATCGAATGGATAAATATTCTCCCGATATGATTAAATACGGAGAAACCGTTATGATAGGCAAGGGCAAGAGAAGTGAAGAGGTTATCGAGGCTATGAAAGAATACGGCTGTGTTTATATAGGGGCAATAGGGGGTGCAGGAGCACTTCTTGCTTCACACGTAGAAAGCTGTGAGGTGACAGCCTATGAGGATTTAGGGGCTGAAGCGGTTCATAAGCTCGTGGTTAAGGATTTTCCCGGAATTGTGGTTATAGATTCCTACGGAAACAATCTTTATGAGACGGAACGGGAAAAATACAGAGAAGGGTGATTTTATGCTTAAGGATAAAACTATTGTTTTGGGAATGACAGGCTCAGTAGCGGTTTATAAATGCTGTGAGCTTATTAGACTTCTTAAAAAGGCAGGAGCGGATGTTCACACAATTATGACTGAAAGCGCCGCTGAGTTTGTAACACCTTATCTTATAGAGGAGCTTTCACAAAACAAATGTATAACGGACACTTTCGAAAGAGTAGCCACCTTCGATGTTAAGCATATTTCATTGGCTAATCGGGCTGATATGTTTGTGGTCGCTCCGGCAACCGCCAACATTGTGGGCAAAATAGCAAACGGCATAGCGGACGATATGCTTTCTACAACAATTATGGCGACAAAGGCTAAAAAGCTGATTGTTCCGGCAATGAACCCCAATATGTATTCAAATCCTATTTTTAAAGCCAATGTCAAAAGGCTTCAGCAATATGAGGACTATATTGTTATGGACGCCGCCAGCGGTGAAATGGCTTGCGGAGATGTAGGTCAGGGCAGAATGCCGGAAGCAAAGCAGATTTTTGACTTTATTGAAAGAAATATTGAAACCGACAGACCTTTAAAGGGCAAAAGGGTTTTGGTAAGCTGCGGAGCAACTCAGGAGGCTATTGACCCTGTTCGGTTTATAACAAACCACTCCAGCGGAAAAATGGGCTTTGCGGTAGCACGTGCAGCAGCTTCTTTGGGAGCGGAGGTAACAATAATTAAGGGAAATACCACTGCGGAAATTCCTTACGGAATGAATATAGTGGGTGTAAAATCGGCTCTTGATATGTTTAACGCTTTTAAGGCTCACTACGAAGAAAGCGACTATATTTTTATGGCTGCCGCCGTGGCGGATTATACCCCCCTTAAAAAAGCGGAAAACAAAATTAAAAAGACGGACGGTGATATGAATATCGAGCTTAAAAGAACAGACGATATTCTTAAATTTTTGGGCGAACACTCCGACGGAAAAAGAAAAATCTGCGGCTTTTCAATGGAAACGGAAAATCTTTTGAATAACAGCAGAAAAAAGCTGCTTTCCAAAAACGTAAATATGATTGCCGCAAACAGTATAAGCGAAGCAGGCAGCGGTTTTGGAACTGACACCAACAAAATGATTTTAATTACCGAAAATGAAAACAGAGAACTTCCCCTTATGTCAAAGGATGACTGTGCCCTTGAAATAGTCAAAACACTTATTAAATTGTAAATATAATTATAAAACCGCTTGATTTCAGGCGGTTTTTCACTTTTTTTGAACAAAAAACTAAATTTTTTCAAAAGTTCTTTACTGTATGTAATTTTTTTGATATAATATCTGTAGGCAATTTGCTAAAGGGTTGGTTAGGCTAATCTTCCATATAATTTATAGTACCTCGTAGGACTTGAAAGAGTGTTTCAAAAAAGCCTTGATTTATGCGGTTTTCAGCATATTAATCGGATTTTCAGAACTTGCAATCGCCACGTTTTGCCACGTATCGCCACGTATTGCTACGGTCAAAAGTAGTAAATTGAGTAGTAAAATTAGATTATCTCTTTTAATTTCTCTACTTCTTCAAGTATATCTTCTGACTCTAAGTGGGTATATACTCTTAGCGTTATCGTAATATCTGAATGCCCCATTAGATACTGTAATACCTTTGGTTTAACTCCGTTTTGAGCCATTCTTGTACAATATGTGTGTCGGCATATGTGTGGTGTAATATTTGGAAGTTCAACATCGTGTGTCCTATTGTATTTTTTACACATCGATTTAAACCGAGACACCCAATACACATTATAAGTGGCTCTGCCTCTCTTGTTTAGGAATATAAATCCCGACTTACCGTCTATGACAGGTTCAACCGATACACGAGGTCTGTTTTTAAAGACTCTTTTGAAACATTCGCAGACTGATTCTGACATAGGTAATATACGTGTGCCTTTATCGGTCTTTGGTTCAGATACAAGTAAGCCAATTTTAGATACATATAAAAGCTGATGATTTACGCTGATAGTTCTGTTGATTATATCTACATCATCAAAGGTCAGTCCGCACATTTCGGATATTCGCAGCCCTGTATTGAATAATATGTATATAAAATCGTAGTATTTACTATAAACAGTATCATTTTTTATAAAATCCAAAAATGCAGCTTCTTGTTCCCTTTTTAAAGCCTTTCTTTCTTTAGAGTCGTGTTCAAGAAAATCGCCCAGTTGAAATGAAAAGGGATTTTTCCTAAGCAAGTCATCGTCCACCGCCATTTGGAAGGCGGGTCGAAGTACCTTTCTGTAATTGCCTACCGTTCCTATTGTACAGCCGCCGTTTTGCAGCTTTGAACACCAGTCTTTTGCATCGGACATTTTTACTTTATTGATTAAAAATTGACCAAAGGGGTCTTTCTTTAGTCTGTTTAAAACAGTCCTATATTTGTTTTTGGTGTTGAGGCTTGCTCCGTTTTTTTGCCGGACATACTTCTCTACTAACTGCAAAACAGTTGTTTTTTTATTATCAAGGTTGATGCCGTCCATTAAATCCTTTTGGATTTTCTTTTCTAATTCTCTTAAAGGAACACAATCCCTTTTACCCTGCGGAATTTTATCTGTTTTTTCCAATTTCCAACTGTAAACAAAGTGGGCTTTGCCGTTGTTATCCGTATATTTGTAAACATACCTTCCGTCTTGCCGTTGACTCTCTCCGTTACGCAAAATCCTCTTTTTCTTATCTCTGCGTTTTTCGCTCAATGTAGTTCTCCTTTCCACATAGAAAGAGCCTTAACACTAATATTCATTTTAGCACATTATAGGCTCAAAATCCATATGTTTTTCTTGATTTACTATTTTATACTGCTTCGAGATTATCTAAATATTCTTCAAATTTCTTTCTTTTTATAAGACATCTGTTCCCAACCATAAAGGCTATGTTCGGACTGCCTGTTTTAATAATTTCTGAAACTATTTGTCTCAGCTTGTTTTGACCTATTCCGAAATATTGTACTGCTTCATTGATTGTTAAACCGTATTTGTCACATATAGGCATTTTAAAATATTCTTTCACTGTTATAAAATCAATCCTTCCTATTAATAAACTCTTTTTTGTAATGGTTAAATATTAATAGTGCCGCCCCGAATCCGTTTTTAGAACGGCACTCCTATATATATGTTCTCTGCTTATGACAATTCAGATGTTAAAACGTTCAGAATATCTGAGCTTGCGGAAATTTTCGCTATTTCTTCCAATACATCATTTATCTTTTCCAAAAGAGGATATGCCGCTGTTTTTCTGTATTCTATAGCCTTATAACAGGAATCAACAAGGTTGTTGTATGTTTCATTTCCGATTGTTTCCGTAATTCTTTCTATAACGTCCTTGTTGTTTTCGCAAAATTCTTCTATTTGGGAGAGGTTTTGTTCTTCAGGGATTTTAATGTCTGTAAAATATCTGATTAAAGCATAATTGAAAAAAGTATCGTCCAATAAGCTTACATATCCCAAGTCTTTTGATACAACCACACCTGCGACACCTGTAATAAACAATGCCTTTTCTTCAAGGTTTATTTTATTCTTTAATGTGTATGTTCCTTTTGTTCCGTCTGATTTTGTATATTCATATGTATTGTTCAAATTTTGTTCCTCCATATTAATTATAAGAGGGCAGAGAGGTTTCTGCCCCGATATTAAAATTGTATATTATTCTTTGCTTTGCTGTTCTTTCGGCTGTCTAAACCGCTTGCTGTTACGGTTTGAACAAGTTTAGTAAATTTGTTGTCTTTTTTGGCTATATTCATTATTTCGCCGTACAACTCGGAAGCGTTCTGTACATTCGGCAAAGATATATCATCTACATAGTAATTGTAGTTTACACTGCTGCTGTTTGTGGTTGCCATACTGCTGTAGTTCGGTACAATTTCGCTTGTATAAGGTATATTGTACATAGGTGTTGTATAAGGCAAGCCGCTTACAACGCTGTTCATATATCTCTTGTAAAAGTCTGTATCCTTAATATCTATCCACTCCGAACTTGCCATAGCTTCAAGATTATCCGCCAAATTTGCGGTTTCGCCCGAATTGAACACTCTGTCGCCCACTTCAAGCCCCGTAATTCTTCCTCCGCTGTTATGAGCAATAAGCTCTGCACCTTCCTCATCTACAAGGTATTCACCCGCTTTGGGGTTGTATTTTGTACCTGTGGCATAAGTTCCGAGGATAGATTTCTTGACGGACGCTGTGTCTCCGTAGGCTAAATATCTTGCCTGATATTATCCCCCACGCTTATACACAAAGTATGTTCCCTTTTTAGTTGAAGAGTTCTTAGACATAGCATCCGAAACACCTTCGGGAATAGTCTCATAAACCTTAGACAAGTAGTTTTTGCCCGCACTGTTCGCTATTTTTGCCAAAGCACTGATAGCTTGACTATTCGTCATTTTACCCGATGAACTGCTTGACGAACTCGAACTGCTTGAATTATCTGAAGCCGTAGTTGTAGTTACCGTTACATTCGAACTGTCGCTGCTTGAACTATCCGTTGACCCCGAACCTGTGTTGACTGCTTCACTGTCGCTGCTTGCCGCACTTATAAGGCTTGCCGCAAGGTCATCGGAAGATTCTATCATCTCTTCAATCTTATAAACTATACCCTCAACCGTAGTCTGCAAAGTGGTCATACTTGAAGCCATATTATTGCTGTATGTAGTAAGAACGTCCGAAATTTCCCCTGTCTCATCTACCACAGGTGTCCATATGGTTTCCATTTCGTCCGAAAGTGTATAACCAACAGATGTAGATACTGTTTCGAGAGTTGACTTAATGTCGCTTGAACTCGAATTAACCTGTGCAATTACATTATCTATAAGTGTTTCCACATCGTCAAGCTGAGAATTGAGAAATTCCTCATATTCATCGTAAAGATTGCTGAGTATTTTCTTCATATCCGAAATATATTGATTGTACTGTGTTTCGGCTAATTCCTCTTCGGCTTCTTCAAGCTGAACATTTAGTTGTTGTAATTTTGCTTTGGTTTCCTCGGAGGTGTCGTTGGTATAAGCCGCAATCTGTTTTCTCAGAGAAGCAATATCAGAAGTTTGGTCGGCTACATCTTTTTGGAACTCGTACAAGTCCTCCACTTCGTCTAAATAATCCTCGTATTGGTCTATCAAATCCTGCAAAGCTTCAAGCTCTGCGTCAATGCCCTCTTCAACTAAATCCTTAATTGCTTCCTTTTCCTCTTCGGCTGCGAGAATTGAATACCTTTGGGCTTCTATAAGCTCTTGCTTACGTTCCAATAAATCGGTATCGTATTCGTCATTGGCTAATTCTTCCTCGATTTCAGCCAATTCCTCCGCATATTTCGCCGCCTGTTCCATATAGGTGTTGTAATTCAGACCGTGCAGACCTAATGTCGCCGTACCTTCATCTGTCAAGTTTCCCGAATCATCATAAAGGTCTGAATAACTCAACAAGTCTATAAGGAAGTCCGCTTCTTCGGTGATTTCCGAAATCGTTTCCTGTAAGTAGTCAAAGTTGCTCCAGTCAAGCTCTCTGATTGTGCTTTCGTATTCGAGTATAGAAGCTTGGCACTCCCAAATCGCCGAGGTTACGTCATTGATTGACGACTGCATTTCGTTCCAAGCTTCTGAGCCCTTTTCAATGCCCCTGAGCTGACTGCTGTCTTAAAGGCTGATTCCAACTCGGATTTTTGGGCTTCTAACTGTGAAAGAGTTTCCTCTTGAAGGCTGATTAAGCTTTCGTAGTAGGAACTGCTTGTTAAATAGCCTTGTGTCTCCGACATAGATATTGCCTGTTCTATAAGGCTTATGTTAAGTTCAAGTTGGTTTGTAATGGATTCATATTTAGACGAAACGTTGTTGAAAAGCTCTTGATAGGCTGAGGCTAATTGTTCGGCGTAGTCTATGCTATCGGACTGAAGTTCAAGGAAACGCTCATACCAACTATTGACATCCTGTGCCGTTTTGGATATTTCCTCATCATCAATTGCAAGGTAATCTATTGTTCCGTCTTTGATTGCGGTCATAATCTCATACGATAACCCCGAATTATTGATTAAGTCCTGTAAATACTCCATTTCGGAATTAACAGAGCTTATGCCGTTTTTTATAGCTGTTATTTCCTGTGTAATATAAATCTTCTTAGAGGTAAACGATTTAAACGAACTTGAAGCAAGCGAGCTGATTTTGCTTATTACGTCCGAAATTCTACCTAATGTCTTTTCGAATATGGAAATGTGGCGGTCAACTTCATCAAGGTCTTTAGTCCAACCGGCTATGTCGATATTGTTATCAGCGATTTGACTTGTAATATCGGCAATTTCCCTTTGCATTTCTAAGTAGGTATCAGAACCCTCAATAAGAACGCCCTCAGCGATACCCTGTGCAATTTTAGCTTCTAACTGAGCAAGTTCAGCTTCGAGTATTTCATTTTCCTGTTCCTTATTCTCTATAAGTTGTCGGGTTAATGCGTCATTGGCTTCATAGCCCTGTGCTTCTATAAGAGAAATTTCATTGTTTATGCTGTCTGCTTGGTCTGTGATTTCCTGAATTTTGCGGTCATAATATTCAAGCAATTCATCAAACTCTGTTTCAAAATCTTCTTTGCCCCGTTTGGCTTCTTCAGCCCAAGCCTCTGCCCATTCGCCTTCGCCGTTTTCATTGCCGACCAAATCATAGGCGGTTTCGAGAGTGTCCATTAAAGCTTCGGCTTCTTTTCTTGCGGCTTCGATTTCGGCTGTATCTGCACCGCTGTTTTCCATATCAACTAACTCATCATCTACACGTTTTTGAATATCAAGTATGGTTTCCTTTGACCATTCGTCAACGGTTGTTCCCTCTAATTCGGGAGCAAATTTATAGACAATTGGATAGACTTCCTCTTTTGCTGTTGACCGTACATCTGCGGAAGCTTCGGCGAGATAGTCTTGAAATTCCTTTGACGTTTGTTCCTTTTCGGCTTTTAACTCTTGATACAAAGCATAATCATTATTTTAAAGAGATTCCTCCATTTTCTCATTGATTTTTTCTATCTCGTCTTTGTAATTTTCGATAGCCTTTTTATAATTTTCGATTTGGGCTTCAAAATAGTTATAGTAGTTGTCATTGGTTTTTGGGGTTGAACTGCTTCCGCTGCCTGAACCTCCGCTGCCCCCTGATGAGCCGCCTCCACCGCCTGACGGAACATCAACGTCAATACTTATATTCTTTATAAGGCTGTTATATTCGGCTGCTGCTGTTGCTGCGTTTAAAACCGCCTGTTCATCGGAACTTAAGGTATTTTTACTTGTATAATTGCCGAAATAATTCCCGTCATTTGCCGCTGTTTGGTTCGGTCTTACACCGCCTAACAAGGCATAGGCTTCGGCGATGGACTGTATGCCTGCTAATTCCTTTTGTAAAATGCCAAGTCTTGCCAATGCTCCGCTTTGAACTGCGGCTGACATAGCTGTTTGGGCTGTAACATAGGCTGTTCTTAAATCCGATACGCTTACATTTACATTGTTTAATGCTCCGCACTCTTGAAGCATAGCGGCTATGTTTTCCCAAGTAGCGTCTGTGAAGTCTCCTGTTTTGACCGCTGTGTCTGCCATATTCAAAGCAAGTTGATTCTGAACAACCGCTGTTGCATTGGTTACGCCCTGTTCTTCAAGGAATGAGGTTATTAAGCTTGCATTTCCCTCATTAAGGTTATCCAAAATTCCGCTTTGTTCTATATAGGCGTTTGTGAGGTCGGAAACAGCGACCTTTAACTGCTCCGAATTTCCTACAGCATTTTGAATATTTTGTATGTAGGTTTCAAGCCCTTCTAAATCGCCTAAATTTTCGGTTATTGAGGAAATATCGCTGAACTCAAATTTGCCGTTTTTCTGTATGTTTGTATATGCTGTGGTGCTATACTAAAAAAGTAGACAAAAAATATAGTTATCTATTATAATAAA
>JAJQFU010000142.1 GCA_021200955.1 Clostridiales bacterium
TTCAACCGCTTCTACGCCAAAAACCAAAAACCAAAACGCAACACAATAATATATTAAGTTGCAAAAGGGAGACTGTCAACCTTGAAATTCGTTTTAAGGTTTTTTTAATGCAGCAAAAAGGACAGGCTTTAAAAGCTTAAAGCCTGTCCTAAAAAATTAATTATTTAATTGTGAATTTGTCAGATTACCGTGCCCTTTGCAACAACAGCAGGCTCGTCCTTTGTTCCTATAACGCTCTTGCCGTCGGAGATAACAACCTCTTTGTCGAGAATAGCGTTTTCGATAACACAGTTCTTGCCGATGTGAGTTGACTCAAGAATGATAGAATCCTTAACAACAGCGCCTTCTGAAACATAAACCTTTCTGAAAACAACAGAGCTGTCGACAGTTCCGTTTACGATAGTACCGCCGGAGATAAGGGAGTTTTTAACCTTAGCTGTTTCGTTATATTTAACAGGCGGATCGTCCTTGGGCTTTGTATAGATATAGGGTTCCTTAAGAAGAAGATCTCTTATGTCGGCTTTAAGGAACTTCATATTAGCGTCATAATAAGCCTTTGTGCTGTTAAGAGTTACCCAATAGGGCTTATATTCATAGCCGTAAACCTTAAGAATGTTTCTGCCGGGCTTAATAATGTCCTTAACAAGGTTATATTTGCCCTCGGGAATCTTCTTTTCAAGCATATCGATAAGCACGTCGCGTCTGATTACGTAAATACCCATAGAAGCTGTTGTGTTCTTGGGGTTTTCGGGCTTTTCTTCAAAGTCAGTAATTCTTCCGTCAGCGTCAACTTCAACGATACCATAGCGCTTGGGGTCTTTGCTTGTGCCTGCAAGGTTCTTATAAGCGATAGTGATGTCAGCGCCCTTTTCTTCATGATAGTTGATAATATCATTGAAGTCCATTTTATAAATAGCGTCGCCTGATGTAATAACAACGTAGGGCTCGTTTGACTTTTTAAGATAGCTTATGTTCTGATAGATAGAATCTGCTGTGCCTCTGTACCAGTTGTCATCGTTTTGGCTTCTGAAGGGAGAAAGGATGAAAAGACCGCCTTTCTTTGAGCCGAAATCCCACCATTTTGAAGCTGAGAGGTGATCCTGAAGGGAACGAA
The DNA here is from genome assembly GCA_021200955.1 of Clostridiales bacterium. GTDB lineage: Bacteria > Bacillota > Clostridia > Lachnospirales > CAG-274 > JAJQCI01. The sequence goes on from JAJQFU010000142.1 coordinate 1,115, forward strand.
GATTGAACTGTGTAATAACAGCAACCTTGTTAATTCCCGAATTTGTCATATTTGAAAGTGCAAAGTCAATTGCTCTGTAGCTGCCGCCAACGGGAACAGCCGCAATAGCTCTTTCCTTACACAAATCGCCTAACCTGTCGGAATTACCTCCGGCAAGAATAATACCAATAGCCTTCATTATAATTCCTCCTCCTTTAAAACACAGGATTTTCCGCTTGGAAGCTCGCCGCCTTCATAATTTTCGGCTGCGGTTACGCCGTAAATAACACAGTTCTTGCCGATTTTAACACCTTCGGGAACGTATGAGTCGTTGCCTACTACGGTGATGCCTGTGTTATAGATGTTGGGCTTATCTTCGTTTACAATGTCTTCGCCTACGCCCATAGTTACGTTCTTGTCGATTGTTGAGTTCTGGTCGATGATTGACTTATAAATTTTGGAGCCTGCCTTAACTACGCAGTTTTCCATAATAATTGAGTCATAAACCTCTGAGCCCTCTTCAATAGTAACGTCCTTTGAAATTACGGAGTTTACAACCTTGCCGTAAATCTGGCAGCCCTCCGAAATGAGAGACTTCTGAATTTCTGCGCTGTCGGCTGTGAACTGTGGGGGCTGATGATCATTCTTAGTATAAATTCTCCAGAATTTTTCATAGAGGTTGAACTCGGGAACAGTGTCGATAAGCTCCATATTAGCTCTCCAATAGGAGTCGATTGTTCCTACGTCCTTCCAATAATCCTTAAATCTCCAAGCGTAAAGAGTCTGACCGCCGTTTAAGAAAGCGGGAAGAATATGCATACCGAAGTCGGAATCAGCATGAACCTTGTTGTCGGCAATAAGAGCTTCTCTCAGCTTGCTCCATGTGAATATGTAAATACCCATTGATGCAAGGTTGCTCTTAGGATTAGCGGGCTTTTCTTCGAACTCGTAGATCTTGTCGTTTTCATCGGCGTTCATAATACCGAAACGGCTTGCTTCGTCCCAAGGTACTTCCATAACAGCGATAGTACAGTCGCACTTATTCTTTTTATGGAAAGCAAGCATAGCTGAGTAATCCATCTTATAGATGTGGTCACCTGAAAGAATAAGAACATATTCGGGGTTATAGTGGTCGATGAAGCTTATGTTCTGATAGATAGCGTTTGCAGTTCCTGAATACCAGTCGCCTGACTCGCCTGTTTTCTGGTGAGGAGCAAGGATAGTAGCTCCGCCTGAAAGACCGTCAAGATCCCAAGGTGTACCGATACCTATATGCTGATTAAGTGTCAGGGGCTGATACTGTGTGAGAACACCTACTGTGTCTACTCCTGAATTTATACAGTTACTTAAAGGGAAGTCGATTATACGATACTTTCCGCCGAAAGCAACACCGGGTTTTGCCTTATCGGTAGTAAGTACGCCGAGACGACTGCCTTGACCGCCGGCCAAAAGCATAGCCAACATTTCTTTTTTACGCATTTATATCACCTCTTAAAATAATTAGACTTACAGCCAAGCCTCGGAAAGAGCTTCGCCGAAGCCTTTACAGTAATCCTTAGAATTATTTTAACACATTCTTTAGTCAATTACAACAATAAAAATTAATTTTTTTTAAAAAAATTGTTAATAATTAGTAAGCATTAATTAACTTACTATTACAATACTTGCAAAAGCACCTGTTTTTACTTTGTTTTAAGCAAAACTTAGTAAAAATTTAATAATTAGGCAACTGACACTTGATTTTTTTTCGTTCTTGTATCATAATAATGATAAAGAGAAGGCTTTTCTCTGTATTTGATTTTTGAACACTGTGTTTGAAGAGACAACCTTCTTTATAATATATAGACTAAGGTGGAAAAATATGAACATTAAAAATTATAAAAACATTCACTTTATAGGTATCGGCGGCATAAGTATGTCAGCCCTTGCGGAGATTTTAAACACTTGGGGTCATAATATAACAGGCTCGGACTTTCAAAAGACCGAAATGACGGAACACCTTCAAAGCGTAGGCATAACTGTCTTTTTCGGTCACAGCGAAAAAAATATAACAGACAAAACAGACCTTATAATATACAATGCAGCTATTTCCGAGGAAAATCCCGAACGTGCCGAAGGCAAGCGGAGGGGCATTCCCGAGCTTGGCAGAGCGGAGCTTATAGGCGAATTAATGAAGGAATACAAATTTCCCATTTCAGTAGCAGGCACTCACGGCAAAACCACCACAAGCTCAATGGTTTCCGAGGTGTTTATGGCGGCTGGGCTTGACCCCACTGTTTCCATAGGGGGTATTCTGCCTTCAATTCACTCAAACTACCGTCTGGGAGCTGAGGACTATATTATTTTGGAAACCTGTGAGTATCGTGACAGCTTTTTAAGCTTTAACCCCTATGCATCGATTATATTGAACATTGACAGAGATCACACAGACTATTTTAAGTCAATGGAGCAGATGTATAATTCCTTTAATAAGTTCATCAACCGCACAAAGGCTTTTATTGTTGTAAACAGTGAAATCCCTAAGCTTGAAACCGCTGTTAAGGACTTTAAGGGCGAAATTATTACCTACGGCGGAAAGGACGCTCAGTGGCAGGCTCAGAATGTGGAAATCATTAAGGGCTGCGGAAGCTTTGACGCCTGCTTTGAAGGCGAAAAACAGCTTCATATAGACCTGTCCGTTCCCGGTGTTCACAATATAAGCAACGCCCTGGCAGTGACCGCACTCTGCAAAAAATTCGGTGTAAGCAATGAAGCCATTATTTCCGGCTTAAAAGCTTTTCACGGCACAGGCAGACGCTTTGAAAGAAAGGGCAGCCTCAACGGTGCGCTTATAGTAGACGACTATGCCCACCACCCAACGGAAATTAAGGCTACCCTTGAAGCCGCAAAGCAAATGGACTGCAAGAGGATTGTTATAGCCTTTCAGCCCCACACCTACACAAGAACAAAAGACCTCTTCTCCGAGTTTGTTGACGCTCTTTCACTGGCGGATAAAATTTACCTTTTGGATATTTATGCTGCAAGAGAAAAAGACCCGGGGGATATTCACTCAAAGGATCTTATGGAAAAACTTAAGGAAAGAGGTAAAGACTCAAGCTACAGCCCAAGCTTTGAGGCTTGTGCGGAAGAGCTTAAGTCAGAGCTTAAGGACGGCGACCTGTTTATAACAATCGGCGCAGGGCCTGTAAACAAAGTGGGGGAAATGCTTTTAGCTAACTGACGACTTATTCCACAAAACCCCTGTTACTTTTTAATATAAAATAGTGTATAATCAAAGAGGTTATAGCTGATAGAAACAGTTTATCGGTTATAACCTCGATTTGCATAGAAAAGATATTATAGGGCTTAAACCGTAAAAATCACCTGAGAGGAGAACAAAAGAAAATGAGAACCTTTAAAACCATAAAAAAGGAGGAATTAATCAGAGACAGGGTATTCTGCAACAGCTGCGGAAGGGAAATTCCCTCAGTAGGCACTGACAGCCGAGACCACTATTTTTCGGCAGATAAAAAATGGGGCTACGGCTCAGCCTTTGACGGAGAAAGCCATAGCTTCGACCTTTGCGAAGAGTGCTACCGACGAATAATCTCCGATTTTAAGATCCCTCCAAGGGAAAACCCTCACGATTAACAATTAATATTGACTTTTCTAAAAACTGCCGTTTTATTTTCGGCAGTTTTTCTTTTAAAGGAATTAATTTACAATAAACGGGCAATAATTCCAATATAGTATTTTTCAAAAAAATTATACGGAGGAATTAAAAATGCTCAACCTAAGTACATTATTAATTATATCTCAGATTATTTTCAGCATAACAGCCATAGCTTATTTTGCAAATTCCATAAAAAACCATCGTTCCAGCGTAAAAACTATACGCCTAAGCTCCGAAAAGGAGAGAATGGAGCTTCAAAAGCTCAGAAGCATAAGCCTGACCGAACCCCTTTCGGAAAAAGCCCGACCCAAAAAAATAGAGGAAATAGTAGGTCAGGAAAAGGGCATTGAAGCCCTGAGAGCCGCCTTAATGGGCGAAAACCCTCAGCACGTAATAATCTATGGCCCTCCCGGAGTTGGCAAAACCGCCGCTTCACGCCTTATTTTAGAGGAAGCAAAGCACTCCGCAAGCTCCCCCTTTAAGTCGGACGCACCCTTTGTAGAGCTTGACTCGGCTATTCTTCAGTTTGACGAAAGAAACATTGCCGACCCTCTTATGGGTTCTGTTCACGACCCCATTTATCAGGGTGCAGGGGCTTACGGCTCAGCAGGTGTTCCCAGACCTAAGCCGGGAGCAGTCACAAAAGCCCACGGCGGCATATTGTTTTTAGACGAAATAGGGGAGCTTCACCCCTATCAGCTTAACCGCTTACTTAAGGTTTTGGAGGACAGAAAGGTATTTTTGACAAGATCCTATTATTCACCTGACGATGAAAACACGCCGCCCTATATTCACGATGTTTTCAGAAACGGTCTGCCTGCGGATTTTCGACTTGTAGGGGCAACAACAAAGTCGCCGAGAGACATTCCCGAAGCCCTGAGAAGCCGCTGTCGGGAAGTGTTCTTCAATCCTTTAACCCCCGAACAGGTGGAGAAAATTGCCGCAGGCTCCTGTGTTAAAGCAGGCTTAAGCTATGAAGAGGCTGTTCCCTCGCTGGTGTCGGAATACTGCGAAAACGGCAGAAACACGGTTAATATAATTCAAACTGCGGCGTCTGTTGCAAGGCTCAGCGGCAGAAAAACCATTAAAAAAGACGATATCTTAAAGGTGGCGGATTTTGCAAGGTTCAGCCCTGTTTACAGGCAAAGTCTATGTGAAGGTGTAGGCATAACAAACGGCTTGGCGGTCACAGGGGGCGGCTCAGGCTGCGTTCTGCCTGTTGAAGCAGTCTGCACAGAGGGCAGCGGCAGGCTTAACATTACCGGAGTTGTGGAAAGAGAAGAGCTTAACTCCCCGACGGGAAAAATTATCAGAAAGGGCACTGCCTGCGCCTCGGCTGAAAATGCCCTGACTGTTCTGAACACTGTTTTGGGGGTTGACACTTCAAAGTCGGACTTTCATATAAACTTCCCGGGAGGAGTTCCCATAGACGGGCCTTCAGCAGGAATTGCAATTCTCTGCGCCCTTTATTCCGCCGCATTAAATATTCCCTTGAACCCAAAAACAGTTATGACAGGGGAGTTGGGTATAAAGGGCGGCGTTCTTCCTGTAGGCGGCGTTGAAGAAAAGCTGAGAGCCGCCGTTACCGCCGGGGCGGAAACAGTCCTTATACCCAAAGACTGCTATGCCCCTAAGTTTGACGCTTTGCCCTTAAATCTCATTAAGGTAAGCTCTGTGGAGGAGGTAATAAAAACAGCCTTCCCCTCAAAACTGACCGATAAAATAGCCTGAAGCTTTTAAGGTTAATTTTAAAAAAATTTTCAAAAACCCTTTACAAATGAGAAAAAGTTAGATATAATATTTCCATATTGTTAAACGCATTGATAAGGAAAGAACAGGGATAAGACCATAGGAAACAGATTTGTCACGTTTCCTTTCAGAGAGTTCGGATAAGGTGTGAGCCGGACGGCAGTTATCCCATGTTAAATCACCTTTTAGCGGCAGACCGAAAGCTTTCTGCAAGTAGGCTCTGACGGCGGCGTCCGTTATTACCCACACAAAGAGAGTTCGGCTTCTTTGCCGAATTAATTCAGGTGGTACCGCGGAAAACCATAGCCTTTCGTCCTGTAAAAGACGAAGGTTTTTTTATTGCAAAAGCGTTCTCAATGGACAAGCAGATATGCAAACTTGTTTGCATAGATGGTTGGACATTAGAGAACCTCACCGATATGAGTAAGCAGCCATTTTCCGTAGGAAAATGAGCGAATTACGAATGTCGGCGGCGATTGTGAGAGTGCGAAGCACGGAGCAATCGGCTTTTGCTTATACGTATGGTATAGTAATAGTTTAAAACATTAATACAGGAGGCAAAATTATGTACAACAAGGTCACAACAAATCTTGACTTTGCCGCAAGAGAAAAAGACGTCCTTGAATTTTGGAAGAAAAACGATATTTTCAAAAAAAGCATTGAGCAGAGAGAGGGCTGCCCTGAATTTACATTTTATGACGGACCCCCTACGGCTAACGGAAAGCCCCACATAGGTCATATTCTGACCCGTGTAATCAAAGACATTATCCCCCGTTACCGTACTATGAAGGGCTGTCACGTTTTGAGAAAAGCCGGCTGGGATACTCACGGTCTGCCTGTTGAGCTTGAAATCGAAAAAGAACTCGGCATAAGCGGCAAGCCCCAAATCGAAGAATACGGCGTTGAGCCTTTCATTAAAAAGTGTAAGTCATCTGTGTTTAAGTATGAAACACTTTGGCGCAATATGTCAGACAGAGTAGGCTTCTGGGCTGATATGGATAACCCTTACGTAACATATCACAACACATATATTGAGTCTATTTGGTGGGCTCTTAAGAAAATTTGGGACAAGGGGCTCCTTTATAAGGGTCACAAAATCGTGCCTTACTGCCCCCGCTGCGGAACAGCTCTTTCATCTCACGAGGTTGCGCAGGGCTATAAAAACGTAAAGGAAACATCTGTTATTGCACGCTTTAAGTGTGTGGATATTCCCGACTGTTCGTTCTTAGCATGGACAACCACCCCTTGGACACTGCCCTCAAATGTGGCTCTCTGTGTAAACCCCAAAGAGACATATGTAAAGGTTTCTTCAAAGGGCGAAAACTTCATTATGGCTGAAGCCCTTGTTAAAACAATTTTAGGCGAAGAAGCAGAGATTATAGAGTCATATGTAGGCAAGGAATTGGAGGGCAGCCGCTATGAGCCTCTTTTCGACTACGTAAAGGACAGCCTTGAAAAGCCTGCTTATTATGTAACCTGCGACGGCTATGTAACTCTTACAGACGGTACGGGTATCGTTCACATTGCTCCCGCCTTCGGTGAGGACGACGCAAAGGTAGGCAAAAACTATGACCTTCCCTTCGTTCAGCTTGTAGACGAACAGGGCTGCTTCACAAAAGAGGTAACAGACCTTGCAGGAGTTTTTGTTAAAGACGGCGACCCCAAAATTATCGAGAAATTAAAGGAAAGCGGAAAGCTCTTTGCGGCTCTTCCCTTTGAACATGACTACCCCTTCTGTTGGCGCTGCGACACACCTTTGCTTTATTACGCAAGAGACACATGGTTTATTGCTATGACAAAGGTTAAGGATCAGCTTCTTAAGAATAACGAAACCGTAAACTGGATTCCCGACAACATAAAGCACGGCCGTTTCGGAAACTTCCTTGAAAACGTAATCGACTGGGGCTTAAGCAGAGAACGTTATTGGGGAACACCTCTCCCCATTTGGGAATGTGAATGCGGTCACCGCCACGCAATAGGCAGTATTGAAGAGCTTAAGTCAATGTCTGACGACTGCCCTGAGGATATTGAGCTTCATAAGCCCTATATCGACAATGTACATCTTAAATGCCCCAAGTGCGGCGGAAAAATGACAAGAGTAAGCGAGGTTATCGACTGCTGGTTCGACTCAGGTTCAATGCCCTTTGCACAGTTCCACTATCCCTTTGAAAATAAGGATCTCTTCGAAAAGCATTTCCCGGCTAATTTCATTTCAGAGGCGGTTGACCAGACAAGAGGCTGGTTCTACACACTTATGGCTATTTCAACCCTTATTTTCGACAAGTCTCCCTTCGAAAACTGTATCGTTATGGGACTTGTTCAGGATAAGGACGGCAGAAAAATGTCTAAGCATTTAGGCAATGTTGTTGACCCTTGGGAGGTTTTGGATAATCAGGGCGCAGACGCAGTCCGTTGGTATTTCTATACAAACTCCAACCCCTGGCTGCCCTCACGTTTCTACGAAAAGGCAGTAAACGAAGCACAGCGTAAGTTTATGGGCACATTCTGGAACACATACGCTTTCTTCGTTCTTTACGCAAACATTGACAATTTCAACCCTAAGGACTACACCTTTGAATATGACAAGCTTGCAATAATCGACAAGTGGATAATTTCAAAGCTTAACACACTTATTCAGTATGTTGACAAGAGCCTTGACGCATATAAAATCACAGAGTCCGCAAGGGCATTAAACGCCTTTGTTGACGACCTTTCAAACTGGTATGTCCGCCGCAGCCGTGAGCGTTTCTGGGGAAAGGGTATGCCTCAGGACAAGGTCAACGCATATATGACACTTTACACTGTTTTGACAGAGCTTGCTAAGCTTTCAGCTCCCTTTGTTCCCTTTATGGCAGAGGAAATTTATAAAAACCTTGTTGTGAATGTTGATAAGTCTGCACCGGAATCAATTCACCTTTGCGACTTCCCCGTTGCTGACGAAAATCTCATCAACAAAGACCTTGAGGCGTCTATGGATGAGGTTCTTTCTGTTGTAATCGCCGGAAGAGCCGCAAGAAACTCAGCCAACATTAAAAACCGTCAGCCTATAGGCAAGATGTATGTTAAGGCACAGACTGTTTTGGACGATATTTACAAAGAAATTATTACGGACGAGCTTAATGTTAAGGAATGTGAGTTTACTGACGACGTAAGTGCTTTCACATCATACACATTCAAGCCCCAGCTTCGTACACTGGGCAGAAAATACGGTAAGCTTATTCCCAAAATCAGCGAATATTTGAGAAACGCAGACGGCTCAGCCCTTATGCAGACGCTCAAATCTGAGGGAACAATCAGCTTTACTGTTGATGACACAGAGGTTATTCTTGCAGAAGAGGATCTTCTCATCGATACAGCCAAGAAAGAGGGCTTCGTTTCCGAGACAGACAAGCAGACAACTGTAGTTTTGGACACAAACCTTTCCGACGAGCTTATTGACGAAGGCTTCGTAAGAGAAATCATCTCCAAGGTTCAGACAATGCGTAAGGAAGCAGGCTTCGAGGTTTTGGACAGAATTACCCTTTATTATGAGGGCAGTGAGAAAATCGGCGAAATCTTCGCTGAATATTCCGCTGACATAACCTCTGACGTTTTGGCAACTGAAGCTGTTTCAGGCACTAATGCCGATGCTTTCACAAAGGAATGGTCGATTAACGGTGAAAAAACCACCTTAGGCGTAAAGAAAAACTAAATTATAACGAATAAAAAGAGAATGTCCGCTGAAAATGCCTTTGCGTATCAAGTGTATTGATTGAAAGGTGTTTTCAGCTGTTGACATTCTATTGAATTTGTGTTATTATAAAAACACATAGAACCCGAAAGAAATCGGGACGAACCGAAAGGTTCGGGTTTTGCCAAAGGCAAAACTTCTGAAGTAGGAGTAATCGCATCAGCGGTTATGCCCTGTTAGAAATAAACGATTAAATAACCGCCTTTAACTTTTCCAGAGCTTAGGCGGTTGTTTTTATAAGATATAAAATGATAAGTAATATTGTTAAATTTTTTAATATGTCAATATTTTCACTTCTGTTTCGCTGATATTTATAACAATCTTATGTTTAAACGGAGAAAAATATGAAAGAAATACTCGAAAAGTTGAATTTGTCGGAAGAGGCAATTGACAAATTCATAACCTACAAGGATATACTTCTTGAATACAACCATAAAATGAACCTGACAGCCATAACCGAGGAAAGGGAAATCGCCCTTAAGCATTTTTCAGACAGCTTAACTCCTCTTTCCTTAGCAGATTTCAAAAACAAAAAGGTCATTGACGTAGGCACAGGGGCAGGCTTCCCCGGAGTGCCTTTGAAAATAGCCGAGCCGTCAATTAAGCTTACACTTTTAGACAGTTTAAATAAACGAATTTCATTTTTAAATGCAGCAATTGATGCTTTAAATTTAGACAACACTGCCGCCGTTCACTTAAGAGCTGAGGAAGGCGCAAGGACTGATTTAAGAGAAAGCTTTGACATAGCCGTTTCAAGGGCTGTGGCAGACTTAAGAATTTTAGCTGAATTTTGTCTGCCTTATGTTAAGCAGGGGGGCTGTTTTATAGTAATGAAAGGGCCTAACCCCGAGGAAGAAATTAATTCTGCAAAGAAAGCAATAGCTGTTTTAGGGGGCAAAATCGAGAAAATCGAAAAAATAACTATTTCCGACTTCAGCCGAACCCTTGTTTTAATAAGAAAGGTCAGGGCAACGCCGAAAAGCTACCCACGTTCCTTTGCAAAAATAAAAAAAACTCCCTTGTGAATTAAATTAATTAGATTATTTTTCACCTCTCAGCTTCACTTCGTTCAGCAGCTCCCCTCAAGGGGAGCCTTTTTATCGCATCCACATTCCATATAGCAGAAAAGAGACCGCCGAAGCGATCTCTTTTTTTATGCTTAATATTTAATTATTAACCTTTTGTGATCTTG
>JAJQFU010000035.1 GCA_021200955.1 Clostridiales bacterium
CCGGTAGGTAAAATTTTTCTCTTTTTCTGTCTACTTTATTGACTATGGTTCAAAATGTTTCCCTAACGGCTATCCTCCTTTGATAAATTTGCTGACCGACCTCTTTTTCTCCCGGTATGCCCACAGCATCGGCTCGGCATCTTTGGCAATGGCGGAAAACATCAATATATTTTCCTGCCTTTGTCCTTGCCGCATCAATTTCCGCACAGGTTGGTTCACGGCAGTTTGCAAGCTCATATTGGGGAATAAGAGGAATTATGTTGTAAATACTTGCTCCGTGTTCAGCCACTGTTTTAGCAACGGTTTCAATGTGAGAACCGTTTATTTCGGGTACAAGAACAGTATTAACCTTTATTGTAATCCCTGCTTCCGCAATTCTTTTTATGCCTTTAAGCTGATTTTCAATAAGAATTTCCGCAGCTCTTGTTCCTTCGATTTTTTCTCCGTGATAACTAATATATTTGTTAAGCTTTGCCTCGATTTTCGGGTCAACGGCATTAACCGTCACCGTCAGAAAATCTATCCCCACGTCAATAATTTCTTCGGCTCTTTCATAAAGCAAAAGACCGTTTGTACTCATACATTTTATAAGATTGGGAAAGTGTTCTTTTACAAGCCTGAATGTTTCAAGGGCATAGTCCGTTGCCAAGGTATCTCCCGGGCCGGCTATACCGGCAACGGTTATTTCAGGGCAGAGTTTCAAAGCCTTTTCTATTGCTTCAATACTTTCTTCCGGCTTTAACAGTCTGCTTGTTACTCCCGGTCTTTGTTCAACATCATTTACGGCTCTGTCGCAAAAACGGCAGGCAATGTTGCAACCGGGGCAGACGGGAAGATGTATTCTGCCTGTATGGTTTTTATGCCCTCCGAAACAAGGGTGGGATTTCTGTAAATCTTTATATGTATTGCTCATTTGATCACCTTCATAAATTAAAAAACCGAACACGCAAAGATTTTCTTTTTTCTTTCAAGAAGACCTCCGGTTGTCCGGTCAGTTTTTAAATCTTATTTTTTTGGTTTGTTCAATCTGAACAACTTTGCCGTTCTGCAAAATTATTGTTATTTGTACGAATTATGTTTTTTCTATAAAACTCTTAATAATATCCAAATATTCTTTTTCAGAATAGTTTTTATCCGTGTTCATTTGTCAGTCCGCCTTTCGTCAAAAAAACAGAGCAGGCACATTATGATACCTACTCAAGCATCGGGTTGAGGTTTCATAATTGCATCTTAATAAAGCCGTATAAAATTACCTGTCATACAGCAACACTGACACATATTCATATTTACGGAATTTACAGCTATAATCTTTTTCATATGCAGCACCCCTCACTATTCTGATTCTGTTATTGTTTTAAAGCAGGCTGTAGATATATCTTACGGCTAATTTTTTGTTTACGGCTTTTTCGAGTTTTTTTAGTGCCTCTTTTAAAACCTCTCTCGGGCAGGCAATGTTTATTCTTTCAAAGCCTTCACCGCTTTTGCCGAAAATTTCTCCTCGGTCAAGCCATAATCCTGCTTTATTTATAATTAGGTCTTTAAGTTCCGGTTTGGTTAAGCCAAGTTCTCTGAAATCAAGCCATAAAAGATAGGTTCCTTCCGGTTCGATTAGCTTTACTTCCGGCAGCTCATTTTTCAAGAAATTTCTTGTATAATCAATATTGCCCTTAATGTAGGCTTTTACAGCCTGATACCACTCTTCGCCGTATTTATAGGCGGCTTCACAGGCAATAAGCCCCATTATATTACACTGGCTGTAGCCTGCGGCATATACCTGTTTTACAAAGGTTCTTCTCAAAGCCGGATTGGGTATAAAAATATTTGAAATTTGAAGTCCAGCAATATTAAAGGTTTTTGTGGGAGCCGTACAGACTATTGAAAAATCTTCAAATTCTTTTTTAATACTCGGAAAGATGAAGTGTCTGCTATTTCCGAAAACAAAATCCTGATGAATTTCATCGCTCACCAACACTATACTGTGTTTCCGGCAGATTTCCCCGACTTTTAAAAGCTCTGCCTCAGTCCAAACCCGTCCTGTAGGATTTTGGGGGCTGCAAAACAAAAACAGTTTTATATTGTTTTCGGTTACTTTTCTCTCCAAATCTTCAAAATCAATGTGATATTTTCCGTCGTTTTCAAGCTGCAGGTCATTGCTTATCAGAACTCTGTCATTATCTTCGACAGTCTCCGAAAGGGAATAATAAACAGGCTGCTGTACGAGAACACAGTCACCTTTTTCCGTAAAAGCCTTAACAGCCATTGCCAAGGCAAACACAACTCCCGGTGTTTTAATAATCCATTCCTCTTTGGGCTGCCAGTTGAAATGTTTATCCATCCAACCGTAAACAGCATCAAAATATTCGCTTTTAACCTCTGAATAGCCGAATATGCCGTGTTCCGCTCTCTTTTTGAGCTCGTCTGTTATAAAGCTTGAGATTGGAAAATCCATATCGGCCACCCACATAGGCAGAATATCTTCGGGTCTTTTTCTTTCAGTCGCAAAATCATATTTAAGACTGTATGTGTTTTTTCTGTCAACAATCCTGTCAAAATTTAGATTTTTTTCATTCTGCATAAAAATCCTCTTTTCTTTTATATCTAAAGGAACTTATTGCTTGTTCCAAATCATTTATTAAATCCTCCGCCGTTTCTATCCCTGCGGAAAGTCTTAAAATCCTGTCTGTAATGCCGTTTTTAATTCTTGCTTCTTCAGGTACATCGGCATGGGTTTGTGTTGTTGGGTAGGTCAGAAGTGTTTCCGTTCCGCCCAAGCTTTCGGCAAACTGTATAAGCTTAACGGATTTAAGTATATGTAGGGCAAGCTCTGTGCTTTCGGCTTCAAATGTAAGCATACTGCCGAAGCCTCTTGCCTGTTTTTTACAAATTTCATAAGCTTTAGTGCCTTTGATGCCCGGATAATAAACCCGTTTGATTTCAGGACGTTTCAGCAGAAAAGCCGCAATCCTTTCGGCATTTGCTTGAGCCCTTTCCATTCTTACGGGAAGGGTTTTAATGCCCCTTAAAATAAGCCAGCTGTCAAAGGGGGAAAGCCCCGAACCCACAGTTTTTATTATAAACCTGAGCCTTTCGGTAATTTCTTCCGAGCCAGTCACGATAATGCCTGCCAGTGTGTCATTATGTCCGCCTAAAAACTTTGTTCCGCTGTGAACCACTATATCCGCTCCCAGTTTAAGCGGATTTTGAAAATAAGGCGACAGAAATGTGTTGTCCACAATAAGCAATACATTGTGTTTTCTTGCCGTTTCCGAAATTTTCCTTATGTCGGTTACGTTCATCATAGGGTTTGTAGGTGTTTCAATAAAAACCGCCCTTGTGTTTTCTTTTATATAATTTTCAATATTATCTCCTGAACAGTCAAGGAAGCTGAAAGAAATGCCGTTTTTACTGCTTATATTGTTAAACAGGCGAATACTTCCGCCGTAAAGGTCGGCTTCGGCTATTATGTGGTCGCCGGGCTTGAAAAGCTCCATAAGTGCCGTTACGGCTGCCATTCCGCTTGAAAAAGCAAAGGCATCTGTTCCTCCTTCAAGAGAAGCCATTACCTTTTCAAGTCTTTCTCTTGTGGGGTTTTGAAGTCTGCTGTAGTCAAAACCCGTACTTACTCCAACTTCGGGATGGGCAAAGGTAGCCGTTTGATAAATCGGGAAGCTGACAGCTCCCGTTTTGTCCTTTTCAAATTTTTCAAGATTTCCGTGTATACACCGTGTTTCAATTCCGCAGTCCATTTAACCACTTCTTTCCGTAGTTTTTTGAAGAAAATGATGATTTAATGGAAAAAAATAACTTAGCTAAAATTATTTTTCATCTTGAATTATTCATCATTTCTTTAATTGACTGTTATTATAGCAGAAATTTGCTGTTTTGAAAAATACACAAAATCGATAACTCGGTATAAACAAAACAAATAGCCCCGTTATGGACGGTATTTTTTGAGCAAGTCAAGATATTTCCGTCCTAAAATGCTTAAAGACATACCTTTTCTGACAATATAGCCTATTTCCATAGTATCCTCGGTGTCAAGAGGAACAGAGGTATAATTTTCACCGTTTAAGGCTTCGCATATAATTCCCGAACAGAGGGTATAGCCGTTTAAGCCAACCATAAGATTAAGCATTGTTGCTCTGTCATCGGCTTTTATGATTTGATTGTATAAGGCTGTGCTCATAACCTCCTCGGCATAATAAAATGAATTTTTTTCACCCTGCTCAAATGAAAGACAGGGGTAGGGCATAAGCTCTTCAAATTTAATCTTGCTTTTGTCTGCCAAAGGGTGGGATTTGCTTAAATAGACGGATATTCCGCACTTGAAGAGAGGAGTATAACAAACCTCATTTTCGGAGAATATTTTTCTCATAGCCTTTTCGTTAAATGAGTTTAAATAAAGAACGCCTATTTCGCTTCTGTAATTTCTTACATTTTCTATGACCTCTCCCGTTTTTGTTTCGTGAACAGAAAATTCGTAATTTTCCATACCGAATTCTTTGGCAAGCTGAATAAAAGCCTCGACAGCAAAGGAATAATGCTGCATTGAAACACTGAATTTCTTCTTAGAATTTTTGTTTTCGGAAAATCTGTCCTCAATCATTTTTTCAAGCTCTGTCATCTGCCTTGCATAGCTTAAAAATTCCTCTCCTTCGGGAGTAATCAAAATGCCCTTGTTAGACCTTATGAATAAATCCGTATGCAGTTCTTCTTCAAGATTGCGGATTGTGCTTGAAAGTGCCGGCTGTGACATATATAACTCTGCTGCCGCTTTGCTCATGGATTTAACATCGGCAACCTTAACCGCATAAATCAACTGTTGTATTGTCAATCAAAGTCCTCCCTCTTAAGAAGTGTTTCCGTTTAATACAGGTTTAAATACAGACTGTATTCGGAAAAGCAATATTTTCTTCATAACAGTCTTGCCTTGTTTATTTCTTAATTATACACTTCAAATGAAAAAAATAAATATGAATAATTTTTAATTTTTTTCAAAGCTTAACATCTGTATTTACAAATGGCATTTCATATGCTATAATCATATAAAACCTATTGAAATGATAGGTATATAATTTGATTTGGGAGGTATGTATGTGTGAAATATTTGGGATAAGTGCAAACTTTCCCTGTGTTATAAATGATTATCTAAAAACATTTTACAGCCACAGCAGTCTGCATCCTCACGGTTGGGGACTTGCTTACAGAGCAGAGGAAAATTCTTCAGCTCTTAAAATATATAAAGGCAAGGAACCTGCCTTTAAAAGCAAATATTTAGACGAAAAGCTGTCGGAGCCAGTTGTTACCGACTTGGCACTTGCCCACATCAGATATGCCACAATAGGCAATGTTGAGTTTAAAAACTGCCACCCTCATAAAAAAGCAGACAGACTCGGACATCAGTGGACATTAATTCATAACGGAACCATATTTGATTTTAAGCCTCTTGATAAATTTATCAGCTATCAGTCGGGAGATACCGACAGTGAAAGAATACTTTTATATATAGTTGATGAGGTAAACAAAAAACAAGGGCAGCTTTACAGAGGGCTTTCGCCGCAGGAACGGTTTATGCTGATTGACGAAATAATCTGACGTATGTCAAAGGGAAATAAACTGAATCTGATTTTATATGACGGTGAATTTATGTATGTACACACAAACTATGCAAATTCTCTTTATCTTCTTAATAAAGGTGATTGTGCGTTATTTTCGACGCAGCCGCTGAGCCCGGAAAACTGGCAAAATGTTCCGTTTACAACACTTGTTGTTTATAAATGGGGCAAGCAGGTTTTTACAGGCACAAATCACAATAATGAATACATAGAAAACGAAGAAAATTTGAAATATCTTTATCAAATATTTTCAAATTTATAAAAGAATTTCGAAAATAATGCAGTTCATCTGCCGAGGGAGATTTATACAAATGAAAAATGAAGCCATAGAAGATTTACTTTATAAAAGATATATTGAACCTACAAAAAGAAAACGGACAGAGTATATCGGTGTTGAAATTGAGATGCCTATATTAAATTTAAATAAAGAAGCTGTTGATTTCGGAATTGTCCACAAAGTAACAGAAAACACAATAAAGAAATTCGGTCTAAAGCCTGTAGGCATAGATGACGAGGGAAATTTTTTTTCCGCCGCAAATATACAAACAGGGGATATTCTGTCTTATGACTGTTCATATAATAATTTGGAGCTTTCTTTAGGAAAGGAAAAGGAAATTTTCACTGTTAAAAAGCGTTTTGATGACTATTATTCTTATCTAAAGGAAGAATTCAACAAATACAATTATACTCTGACGGGAATGGGTATAAATCCCTACAAAAAATACAATAACAATGTGCCTATCCCAAGCGGCAGATACAGAATGCTTTTTCATCATCTGCACTCATATAAAAGCTACAATCTACCTATGTATTTTCACAGCTATCCCGAATACGGAACATTTTCAAGTGCTTCACAGGTTCAGCTTGACGTAGAATATGACAAACTGCCTCTTGCCATAAACACATTTTCAAAGCTTGAGCCTGTCAAGGCAATATTGTTTTCCAACTC
Source organism: Clostridiales bacterium (assembly GCA_021200955.1). Taxonomy (GTDB): domain Bacteria; phylum Bacillota; class Clostridia; order Lachnospirales; family CAG-274; genus JAJQCI01. The sequence goes on from JAJQFU010000035.1 coordinate 6,565, forward strand.
TGTTCTTTTGGGTGAATGTGAGGATATTTTATGTGCAAGAGATATGTTTTGGGAAAACAGCACCCACGGCATAAATCCCCACAACATAGGTATGTTTGACTGCGAATTTTCTTCTGCCGACGAAATCCTTTCTTATATCAAGTCAACAAGTATTTACTGCGTGGAAAAGGATAATAAATATATAAATTTTCAGCCCGTAAATATCGCAGACTATTTCAACAGAGACAAAACAGAGGGAGAATATTTTGAAAACGGTTCATATCACAAAATAATATTTGAGCCCGAAGAAAAAGATATTAAATATTTAAGGACATTTAAGTTTGAGGATTTAACCTTCAGAGGCACAATAGAATTCAGAAGCGTATGTACTCAGCCTATAGCCGACAGTATGAGTGCTGCAGCTTTTCACACAGGTCTTATGGACAGACTTACAGACCTTGCGGAAATTTTGAATAATGACCGGGTTCTTTATCACAGGGGCTATACTCCGTCTGAGTTAAGGCGGCTTCTTATAAGAAACAGCCTGCCCTCCTTTATAGATGAAAGCGAACTTTACAAACTTGCCGAAAATATTTTAAACCTTGCCCGTGACAGTCTTAAGGAGAGAGGTTACGGAGAGGAAGTGTTTTTAAAGCCGCTTTATGACAGAGTTAAAAACAAAACAAATCCGGCAAAAACAATATTAACCCGACTGCAGTCCGGAATTCCCCTTGAAAGAATAATTTCGGACTACAGTTCAATATAAAAATGTTAAAAGACTCTTTCGTGAAAAATCGAAAGAGCCTTTTTAATGTAGGGGATTATGGATATTGTAATATCAGTCATTATTTATTTGAGCCTGACGAAGCAATATACTGCCAAAGTCTGTACATTATATAGCCCCATGCCAGAAACAATACTATTAAAACCCACATAGGTACAGGCGAGGTATAGGCATTTGTATTTACAATGTTTTCAAAACCGGGTATATCTGCATAATAATAAGCTCCTGCTCCGAAATCCAAGCCTTCCGCAAGTCCTATATTATTTGTCATAATGTATACCGCTGTTATTAAAACAGCAGCGGCAAAACCGTATGAAAAAGCTTTTTTAATGCTTTCAATTTATACACTTCCTTAAACAGATAAATTGGGCAGAGGGAAAAATCTTCCCGACAGAAGTATGTAAACTGCCAAAAATGTAAGGACGATATTAAAAAGCTGACCCACTACATAAAGCGTAATTTGCTTTCCGCCGGAAAACTGCTCTTTAATTTCCTTAAAGTTTGTTTCAAGACCGATACTTGTAAAGGCAAGCACAAAAGCCCAGTTTTTATACTGATCCAACACTGAATTTATTGAAGATACAGTATCAGACGAGGTAAGAGGCAGTATAATAAAAGAAGCAATAAGAGAAGCCGCAAAGAAGCCGAGTATGAATTTGGGCAGACGATACCAAATTTCAGCGGCAGTTACTTTGCTGTCTGCTGTACCTTTCTTAGATCTGCTTGTGAAAAATACCGCAACGGCAAAGGCTATAAAGCCTATTAAAATATTTTGTATTGACTTAACCAAAACAGCAGTTGTCTGTGCTGTTTCTCCCAAAACCGTTCCGGCAACGGTAACAGCTCCGGTAGAATCGATTGTACCGCCTATAAGAGCACCGCCCATAAGCTCGCCTAAGCCAACGGCTCTGATTATAATTGGCTCAAAAACCATCATTAATACAGTAAATATAATCGATATTGAAACAGCCAGCGAAAGATCTGTCTTTTTAGCCTTGCTTGCCGCTCCCACTGCAATGGCTGCACTTGTTCCGCAGACACTTGTCGCCGCCGAAAGAGTAATAACAAGAGGTTCGTTTTTAATCTTTAAAATCTTTGTTCCGAAATACCACATAAAAATTATAACAATGGGAGTTACAACCCATGCAATGCCCAAGCCGTAAAGCCCGAAGCTGACAATGTTTGAAAACAATACGGAAAAGCCCATTATTACCAAACCGGCTTTTATATAATATTCTGTCTGAACCGCAGGCTTAAGCCACTTCGGAACTCCGACCGTATTTGAAATCAAAAGCCCTACAATTAAAGCCCAAAATGCCCATTCAAGGTATCTGTTCATTGTGTATTGGGCAGATATAAAGCGTACGATAATTGCCAAAACAAACAAAACCGCAAAAGCCGGCAAATAGTTTTTAATGCCTTGTCCCTTTAAAACTGCTCCGGCGGTAAACAAAACCGCCAATACAACAAAGGTTCTTATAAGCTTAAGGGCAAATTCGGAATTTAACTGTTCAAAAATAGATGTTCCGTTTCCCCATGTTGAAAATTTTGCCGCACTGAAATCAAATGCGCCTGTTATAACGGCAAATGCCCCTATGGCAATAACAATAAAACCAATCCATATAGCCAACCAGTCTTCTTTGTTAATGAGGTCACTCCATTTAAAGCCTTCCGCTTCCACAAATTCGCTTTCAATATTTGTATAAGCTGAAGATTTTTCTTTTTCTTTCATGTAAAACACTCCTTTGATAATATTCTGCAAATAAATATAATTTGTATGATTTGCATATATTACCATATTGCAAAAATTTAATCTACAGATTATTTTTTAAATTTTTTCATATAAGGGAGTGTTGTTAATCTATAACAGTTACAGTATTTTTTATCATTCCCATCCAACAGGTATAGGTGAAGGTTCCTTCATTATTAGGCGTAAATTCTATTATGTTTTCTCCGCTTTTCAGTTTGACTTTTATGTTGTATTCGGGAATAACGAGTTCATTGTTGCAGCCGTTTAGAGTGTCCTCTGCGGCTGTCAGTGTCCAGACGAGGGGAACACCTGTTTTCACCTCAATATTAGAAAAGCTGTTGGGTTTTAACTCTGTCGAAACATACTGCTTTCCGTCCGAAAGTATCTCTGCTGCTGCCGGTTCATCCTGTGAAGGCTTTGAAAAGGTCAGTATATTTATACCCGACAGGGAAAAATTATTTTGAAGCATATATATCCCAAAGATTAAAATTAAAACGGCTCCGGTTTGCATAAAAATTTTTCGGAAGCTGTTTTTTAAGGCTCCGGCGGCTGCCCCGAAAACAAACATAAGGGGAATTGTACCCAAACAAAAAAAGAACATAGACAATGCTCCGGAAACAAGACTGCCGCTTGCTATGGCATAAAGCTGCATAGACTGGAGAGGTCCGCAGGGCATAAGGGCATTTACAATACCTATGGCAAATGAACCCTTTTCGGCAAGCCTTGCCACTCTGTAGGTTATGCTCTTGGGAAGTCTCAGAGTCAGCTTTTTAAGAAAACCGAAGCTGCCCAGCATATTTATGCCCGTTAAAATCATAAAAACACCGGCAGCAATTCCTATAACAGCCCTTGTTTTAAGAGTTACCGAAACAGCCTCACCAAAAAGCCCCAAAACAGCACCTACAAGGGTATAGCCTGTAAGTCTGCCCAAATTATACAAAAGGCTCTTTGTAACAGCTTCTTCATTCTCCCCGGCAGCACTTTGGGCTAAGTTTATCCCCGAACACATTGCAATACAGTGAACAGACGTAAACAAACCCATTATAAAAAGCAGAGTATATCCGATTTTTTCTTCGCCTACAGTGGGAAATTTTTGAAAAATGCCTGTCAGTCCTTTTTGTCTTGCTATTATATAAAGTCCTAAAATGATTACAAAAATATACAAAGTGTTTAAGCTGCCGTCTGCTTTGCTTTCGGAAACGTCATAGCCTGTTCGTTTGACAGCCTTTTTTACGGTTTCAATATCAGCAGGCAGTTCAAACTCCACTGTAAGGATATTTTTAACACAGTCGGCCTTTACATATTTTACTCCGCTTATTTTGCCGACTTCTGCTTCTATCCTGTTTTCACAGGCACTGCACTTCATTCCGCCGATTTTTATAATTTCTCTCAAGAGTTATCACCGATGCCCTTTTTCCAGCTTGCAAAGCTGTCCTTGTAGGCACTTAAAAATTCCGCAGAAACGGTAATTTTTCCGTTACTTGAGGTATAATATTCCTCCGTAACGGGGACAGGATTGCAGCCGCCGTGTTCAATTCCTATATAATCTGTCTGAAATGCGTTTCCGCAGTTTTGACAAACAAAGCTGTCGCCTTCCTGTTTAAAATAAGCATAGGGAGAACCCATACAGACCTGACAGGTATTAAGAGCCAGTCTAACCGTTCCGTCTGAGGCTTTAACGGCAAAAAGCTGAACATTTGTTCCGTCGGCATCATAATCATAATAAGCCGCTTCCGCTGTTACATCGGCTTCATTTATGATAACATCTCTGCCGGAAACATCCGTACTTTCAATACTTACATTTTTATTTGCATTTCCTTTGCTTATGGATACTGCAGCAGCCGCAATTAAAACAATACAAGCCGCAATCGGCAAAATTATATTTTTCTTCATTTCAATAACCTCTCCTTGTATTTTCCTCTCATTATAAGCTTTGAACCTGAAAAGTAAACGTGAATATTTTTTAAAAATTTTCACGCATTGTCATATTCATCTAAAAAATGATGTCTTATGCCCTTGGCTTTATATTCTATAACAGTATCAAGATTAACATTTTCAACACTCCTGAAAATATGGGCTTCAACTTCGGGATTTTTCTTTTTCAGCTCTTTTATAAGCTCCTTTATTTCAACCCTTTTTGAGCGGTTTTCCTCATTATTACAGGTAGTACAAGTATCTGTGAATTTACAGGCACACTGTATAAAGTGAAGACCGTTAAAGTCTCTCCATTCCTTTATGTCATCTTCTCTTATAAGATATAAGGGACGTATAAGCT
>JAJQFU010000008.1 GCA_021200955.1 Clostridiales bacterium
ATTATATACGGAGGAAAAAAATAAATACGAAGATTTTATGACGAGATAACAATATAAAAAAAACCTTGATTTAAAGAATAATTAAAGCCCCTCATTGCTAAAAAACGAGGGACTTTTATTTCTTAATGTAAAAAATTATTATTTTCAGTAATTTGAAATAATTTTAAGAATATCGGAAGGACTTAATGCTTCAACAGGGCTTTCAGCCGAAGCTATAAAATCCTTATCTCGTGTAACGATATAATCAGCTCCGGAATTTAATGCACATACAGCTAATACTGCATCTTCAAAATCAGACATAGGAGTATTCAATGCTGTCAAACAGGCTTCTTGATCAACGGGAGCAACTTCAAATAAGGTTAAAAGGTTCAAAATTGCTTTTCGTGCGTCTTTATCGCCTAAAATCTTCCGAGAAATATAGTAAATATCTGTAATAGTATTAGCAGATATAATACCTGAAATTTTTTCATCTGCAACAGCCATAAACAGTTTTTGTGCTGTTTTATAGTCCGCTCTGTTTGCAATTGCGTCGAGCAAAATGTTGTTGTCAAAAGCTATTTTCAGCACATTAACCTCTCCTCTCTTGCCTTGTCAAGGTCAATATCACCGGGAAGAATACCAAACAGTGCTTTTGCCGCAGCTGCTTTATAGGGCTTTGCATTAACGAGCTTTGCAGCAACCTTTCCGTTCTTTGTAATAAAAATATCTTCTGACTGCGCCATTATTACGTATTTTCCCACATTTGCTTTTAATTCGGATATAGAAATTTGTGTCATAATTGTAATCCCTCCCTTATATTTGGTACATATATTATAACAAATCAGGTCTCTTTTGTCAAACAAAAAAGACCTATTCTCAAAATAAAACAGGGTTTTTTTATGATGCGATGCGTGAACATTAAGAGGACTGTGAAAAATTGAAAATTTAATTTTTTTCACAGTCCCTTTATAACATCATTTGTTATTAAGGATAATTTGTGGGTAATTCAATCAAATACATTTCCAAAGGAAATTTTATTCCGCATTTTGAGACTTCTTTTGCGTGTTCTACATAATCATTAATGTAATCATCGTCATAACCTAATTTTTTCATTTTTTCTATAAATTCTTCATAACTCATACATATCACCTGCTTCAATAATTGAATAAAATGGAAAAATCCTTGAAAATATGATATTTTCAAGGATTTTTGAACAAATGCCAATATATGGCTTATTATCTCTTTGAGAACTGAGGAGCACGACGTGCGGCTTTGAGACCGTATTTCTTTCTTTCCTTCATTCTGGGGTCTCTTGTTAAAAGACCTGCTCTCTTAAGTGAAGGACGAAGATCGGGGTCTACTTCCAGAAGTGCACGGGCGATACCGTGACGAACTGCACCTGCCTGACCTGTTGTTCCGCCGCCTTCAACCTTAGCCTGAACATCGTACTTGCCGATTGTTCCGGTGATTTCCAAAGGCTGACGAACGATAAGCTTTAAGGTGTCGAGACCGAAATATTCATCAATGCTTCTCTTGTTAATGGTTATGTTGCCCGTACCGGGAATTAAATAAACTCTTGCTACAGAAGACTTTCTTCTGCCTGTTCCGTAATATCTGACTGATGCCATATTATATACCTCCTATTAACCTTCAAAATTATACACTTCGGGCTTCTGAGCTTCGTGCTTGTGGTCGGGACCAGCGTATACATGAAGCTTTTTAAGCATTGCTTTGCCGAGAGCGTTCTTGGGAAGCATACCTTTAACGGCAAGCCTGATAACTTCCTCGGGCTTCTTTGCTAACATCTCGTTAAGAGTAACCTCTTTAAGACCGCCTGTCCAACCTGTGTGATGTCTGTAAACCTTGTCGTTAAGCTTCTTGCCTGTTACGGCAATTTTCTCAGCATTAACAACGATTACATAATCGCCTGTGTCGATGAAAGGGGTATAAATAGGCTTTTTCTTACCCTTTAAGATAGATGCAACCTCTGAAGCCAAACGGCCGAGAGTTTTATCGGCTGCGTCAATAACCAACCATTTTCTTTCAATATCAGCAGCTTTTGCTATATAAGTGGTTCTCATTTTGTTCCTCCTAAAAAAGCGTTTAAAATTACGGTTCCAATTCCGGGGCTAACGGATTGAAGTGGTAATCAAACATAGTTATTATATCCCAACAGACCAACCCTGTCAAGGGCTTTTTTTCTATTTTTTTCAAAAATCTCAGCTGAAAAGGGGATATTTCTGATTATTACAAATTTTTCACAAACAAGGCTCTTATTGCGTTAAACACTGCCAAAATCATAACGCCTACGTCTGCAAAAACCGCAAGCCACATATTCGCAAGCCCCAGAGCCACAAGCAAAAGGCACAACAGCTTAATTGCAATTGAAAAGACAATGTTTTGATAAACTATTCGAAGAGACTTTCGGGAAATTCTGATTGCCTTGGCTATCTGCATTGGGTCGTCGTCCATAAGCACAATATCCGCTGCTTCGATTGCTGCGTCCGAGCCCATTGCCCCCATAGCGATACCTATGTCGGCTCTGCGGAGAACAGGGGCGTCGTTAATTCCGTCGCCCACAAAGGCGACAGCGTCGTTTTTGCCCTTATTCTTGAGTATTTCTTCTATTTTCGCCACCTTGTCCCCGGGCAGAAGCTCCGAATAAACCCTGTCTATTCCCAATGAGGCAGCGACCTTGTCGGCGACTGCTTTCGAGTCCCCGGTAAGCATAACAGTTTCCTTTACCCCTGAAGCCTTCAGCTTTTTAACAGCCGCTTTGGAAGTGGGCTTTTCAATGTCCGAAATTACAATGTGACCGGCGTATTTTCCGTCTATTGCCATATGAATAACCGTTCCCACAGAGCGGCAGTCTATGCAGCTTACGCCCAGAGAATTCATAAGCTTGTCGTTTCCTGCGGCAATCTGTTTTCCGTCCACTGCGGCAATAACTCCCTCACCGCCGATTTCCTTAATATCCGAAACCCTTGTTCTGTCAACAGGCTTTCCGTAGGCTTTTTGCAGACTTTTGCTGATAGGGTGGGAGCTTGCAGACTCGGCAAGTGCGGCGTATTCAATAAGCTTTTCTTCCGAAATTTCGCTGTGGTGTATTCCGCTTACCTCAAACACGCCCTGTGTCAGTGTTCCCGTTTTGTCGAAAACAACTATTTTCGTTTTTGAAAGAAGCTCCAAATAATTCGACCCTTTAACCAAAATGCCCGAATTGCTTGCGCCGCCTATTCCGGCAAAGAAGCTTAAGGGAATGCTTACAACCAAAGCACAGGGACAGCTTGCCACCAGAAAGGTCAGGGCACGGTAGACCCAAATGTTCCAATTTGGGGCATTGCCTATAAGAAGGCTGATTATCGGGGGCAGAAATGCCAAAGCAACAGCGGCATAAACAACAGCGGGGGTATATATTCTTGCAAATTTCGTTATAAAATCCTCTGATTTTGACTTTCTCGAACTTGCGTTTTCAACAAGATCGAGAATTTTCGAAACGGTTGACTCTTCAAATTCCTTAGTGGTTTTGATTTTAAGCAGACCTGTTTCGTTTATGCAGCCGCTGATAATTTCTTCGCCTTCTTTTACGTCTCTGGGAAGGCTTTCGCCTGTCAAAGCGGCGGTGTTGAGGGTGGACTTTCCTTCAATAATAATTCCGTCAATGGGGACTTTTTCGCCAGGCTGAACTATGATAATACTGCCCGTTTCAACCTCGTCGGGATCAACCCTTTTTAACGCTCCGTCCTCTTCGATGTTGGCGTAGTCGGGACGAATATCCATTAGCTCGCTTATGTTTCTGCGGCTTTTGCCCACGGCGTAGCTTTGAAACCATTCGCCCACCTGATAGAAAAGCATAACGGCGATAGCCTCCAAATAGTCGCCGCTGCCTGAATATAGAGCCAAAACAACTGCTCCTATTGTAGCTACAGCCATTAAAAAGGCTTCGTCAAAAACCTGTTTGTTTTTTATTCCCTTGAAAGCCTTAATTAAAATGTCATAGCCGATAATTATGTAAGGTATCATATAAACAATAAATCTTACTGCTCCTATTTGAAGGAAAGGTAAGTATTTATTAAATACAGTTAATAATATAAGCAGCAAAGCCGAAATTATAATTCGAATAAGTGTCTTTTTTTGTTTTTTGTTCATAAAACAGCCTCCCATCTTGTATAATGAAACAAGCGGTCCTAAAGCGATTTTAAAGGACAGCTGTTAAGCAAGTTAAAGAAAGATTTCGCAGTCGTCCTCAACTCTTTTGCAGTTTGCAAGAACGTTTTCCATAACCGCTTTCGGGTCAGATCCGTCCTCAAACTCAACCTTCATCTTGAGGGTCATAAAGTTTACAACCGCATTTTTTACGCCGTCTGTTTTGTTTGCGGCGACTTCCATTTTATCTGCACATACAGCACAGTCTACGTCGATTTTATAGCTCTTTTTCATATCAGCAGCTCCTTTTTTAGTTATTTAAACGTTTGCTTAATCGTTTAATTTATTATACATAATATACTATGCTTTGTCAATAGGTTTTAAGCATTTTGCCTAAAAAATTTTTATATTGTAAAAGTGGTGAGTTTATGTTATTATAAATACTAAACAATTGTTTGATAGTTTTTTCCAGTGAAGATTATATATTATAGGAGTATGATTTTTATGTCAGATATAAAGCTGCCTCACAATCACAGCGGCAATCCTTTCAGCGATATTTCAAACATTCCCGACGGGGCTTTGTTTCAAGCCGCCGCAGACATTTTAAAGCTTTTGGGAGACGCAAGCCGTATACGCATATTTTGGATTTTATGCCACTGCGAAACCTGTGTTATAAATCTTTCGGCTATGGTGGATATGTCAAGTCCGGCAGTTTCCCACCACCTTCGTCAGCTTAAAGACGCCGGTCTGGTCAGCTCAAGAAGAGAGGGGAAGGAAATGTATTACACTGCGGCTTCTACCCCCGAAGCGGATCTGCTTCACCACACAATAGAGAAAATGCTTCAGATTTCCTGCCCGGCGACATAATTATTAAAAATAAAGAAGCGGTAAAATAAAGTCTATCTATATATAAAGGAGAAGAAAATGTCAATTGAAAGAGCAAGAGCATATTTAAAACAATTCGGAGTTGACGGACGCATAAAGGAGCTTGACGAATCAAGCGCAACGGTTGAGCTTGCTGCGGCGGCTTTGGGGGTTGAAGAACAGCGCATAGCCAAAACACTGTCTTTTTCCATAGGCGAAAGGGTTATTTTGATTGTGGCTGCCGGCGACGCAAGAGTTGACAACAAAAAATATAAGGCTGAGTTTTCCTCAAAGGCTAAAATGCTTAAATGGGAGGAAGCGGAAGAAAAAACAGGGCACGCCCCCGGCGGAGTTTGTCCTTTCGGCGTCAAAGAGGGTGTTGAGGTCTATCTTGACACATCTCTTAAAAGGTTCGAAACCGTTTTCCCTGCCTGCGGAAGCTCAGCGTCTGCAATAGAGCTTACTATAGATGAGCTTGAAAGATTTTCGGGGTATTTGAAGTGGGTTGACGTTTGTAAGGGGGTAGAGTGAGAGGAAGAAAAAATGCTTAAAAACATAAAAGGGGTTATTTTAGACCTTGACGGAACATTGGTAAATTCGGGCTTTGTCTGGAGCCATATAGATGACGAATTTTTCGGAAAATACGGAATGGAGGTTCCGCCGGACTACACAGACAAAATTAATTCAGCAAGCTTCAGAGAAACGGCTGAAATAACAAAGTCTCTCTACGGCTTTAAACAGTCCGTTGAGGAAATTATGGAAGAATGGCGGCAGATGGCAGCCTTTGAATATGCCAATGAGGTTAAGCTTAAGGAAGGGGCTTTGGAACTTTTAAAGCTTTTTAGGGAAAAGGGCTTAAAAATCGGGCTTGCTACCGCCACATCGGACAGGTTTTTTCTGCCCTGTCTTAAAAACAACGGTGTTTTGGAGTTTTTCGATGCTTACGCCTACGGAGACGAGGTTAAAAGAAGCAAGGAGTTTCCCGATATATTTTTGCTTTGTGCAGAACGCTTGGGGATAGACCCTTCGGATCTTTTGGTGTTTGACGATGTTGAAAGGGCGCATATAGGGGCGAAAGCCGCCGGAATGAAAACCTGTGCCGTTTATGACGAATATTCGGCTTTTCAGTGGGAAAGGGCTAAGGCGGCTGCGGATTATTATATTATGAGTTTTAATGAAATTCTTTAAAAAGTAACAGTTCAGCAAAATAATCTTTCAAAGAAATATTTACGGGGGCTTGACATTTTGGGGGTAATTGGGTATAATCTTTTTAAGTTAAAAAACAAAGGCTGAGAAGGCGAGAGTAACTTATTTTTATGCGAAAGAGACAGAGCGTCGCAGGCTGAAAGCGCTCCCCGTTTTTAAATTTAAGTGAAGTTCACGCCGGAGCTTTTTTTCTGAACGGCTTAGGCTCATTAGGAGAAAACGGCAGGAAACCGTTAAAAACCGAAGAGTTCGGACGTTTTGCGTCCGAAATTGGGTGGTACCACGGAATGACTTCGTCCCTTAAGGGAAAAGAAGTCTTTTTTTATGCTAAAAGCGTTGTTGTAATATCGTTTTAAGCAAAACATATTTGATAATTTATTATTCAAGGAAAGGAATTATTACTATGAAAGACAGGTTGTTGGAGGTTAAGGCAAAGGCTCTTGAAAGCTTCGGCAAGGTTAAAGACCTTAAAGAGCTTGATGAAGCCAGAGTCAGAGTTTTAGGCAAAAAGGGCGAGCTTACAGCCCTTATGAAGGGTATGGGAAAGCTTTCTAAGGAAGAAAGACCGGCTATAGGTCAGCTTGCCAATGAGGTCAGAACGGCTATTGAACAGGATCTTGAAAAGAGAAGAACACAGTTTGAAGAACAGGCTGTTGCCGCAAAGCTAAAAAAAGAAAAAATTGACGTAACTATGCCGGGAAAGAAGTCAAGTCTCGGTCATATTCATCCTATGAATACGGTTATTGAGGACATAAAGAATATTTTTATAGGTATGGGCTACGAAATTGCTGAGGGCCCTGAAATTGAGGACGCTTATTATAACTTTACCGCCCTTAATATTCCCAAGGGACATACCGCAAGAGATGAGCAGGACACATTCTATGTTGAGGGCGATGGCGAGTTTCTTTTAAGAACACAGACTTCACCTATGCAGATTCGTGTTATGGAGCAGAGAAAGCCTCCTATCAGAATTATTGCCCCGGGACGTGTTTACCGTTCAGACGATGTAGACGCTACCCATTCTCCTATTTTCCACCAGCTTGAAGGGCTTGTTGTTGACAAGGGCATAACTATGGGCGACCTTAAGGGCGCTTTGGAGGTTTTTGCAAAGCAGCTTTTCGGCGAGGACACAAAGGTTAGATTCCGTCCTCACCACTTCCCCTTTACAGAGCCTTCTGCGGAAATGGACGCTACCTGCTTTGCCTGCGGAGGAAAGGGCTGCCGTGTTTGTAAGGACAGCGGCTGGATCGAAATGTTAGGCTGCGGAATGGTTCATCCCAAGGTTTTGGAAAGATGCGGAATTGACCCCAAGGTTTATTCGGGCTTTGCCTTCGGTATGGGTCTTGAAAGAGTTACTATGCAGAGATACGGCATTAACGACTTAAGACTTTTGTTCGAAAATGACGTTAAATTCTTAAAACAGTTCTGATTTTGGAGGTATAGTTATGGATTTGGCTTTAAAATGGGTTAAGGATTATGTGGATATTGACTGCGATGTTAATACATTTATGGACGTAATGACAATGGCAGGTCAAAAGGCAGAGGGTATTGCGGACAACGTATGCAACAGGGCTAAGGCTATTGACAAGTGTGTTGTAGGCAGGATTGAAAGCCTTGAAAAGCACCCGGACTCAGACCACCTTGTTATTTGTCAGGTAAATGTAGGCAGCGGTGAAAATCTTCAGATAGTTACGGGTGCGCCCAATGTTTTTGCAGGGGCTTATGTTCCCGTTGCTCTTGACGGCTCAACTCTTGCAAACGGTGTTAAAATTAAAAAGGGCAAGCTGAGAGGGGCTGTTTCAAACGGTATGATGTGTTCCGTTGAGGAACTGGGCTTTACAACCCACGACTTTCCCGACGCTCCCGAAAACGGAATTTATATTTTCAGCGGCGAGCCTGAGTTAGGCTCAGACGTAAAAGAGGTCATGCAGCTTACAGACGATGTTGTTGAATTTGAAATCACAAACAACAGACCCGACTGTTATTCTGTTGTAGGTCTTGCAAGAGAGGCTGCTGCGGCTTTTGACAAGCCCTTTAAATATCCCGAAATTAATGTTAAGGCTGAGGCAGAGGGTCAGTCATCCGACTTTGTTTCCGTAGAGATTAAAAACCCCGAGCTTTGCCCCAGATATATAGGCAGAGTTGTTAAAAACGTAAAGGTTGAGCCTTCGCCTTTGTGGCTTCGTCACAGACTTACTTCAATGGGCGTAAGACCTATAAACAACATTGTTGATATAACAAACTATGTTATGCTTGAATTGGGTCAGCCTATGCACGCCTTCGACATCGATACTATAGATGAGGGCAGAATTATAATAAGAAATGCAGAGGACGGCGAGAAGTTTACCACTCTTGACGGTCAGAACAGAGTTTTGGATTCGTCGATGTTAGTTATTTCAGATCCCAACAAGGCTGTAGCCATAGCAGGCGTTATGGGCGGTGAAAACTCAAAGGTTTCTCCCAATGCTGCTGCTATTTTGTTCGAGTCCGCAAACTTTAACGGTCCTAACATAAGAATTACCGCTAAAAAATTAGGTATGAGAACAGACGCTTCCGCTAAATACGAAAAGGGTCTTGCCCCCAACACAGCCCTTGACGCAGTGAACAGAGCCGTTCAGCTTGTGGAAATGTTAGGCTGCGGCGAGGTTGTTCCCGGAATGGTTGACTGCTATCCCAACAAGAGAGAACCATGGGAGGTAGCTTACAGCGCAGAAAGCATAAACAAGCTTATAGGATTTAATCTGACGGATCAGGAAATGATTGACATTTTCAAGAAAATCGAGGTTGAAGCCGACGGAAAAACAGCCAAAATCCCCACATTCAGACCTGACCTTGTGTCTGAAGCGGATTTAGCTGAGGAGGTTGCCCGTTTTTACGGCTATGACAAGATAGAGACTACTCTTGCCGCAGGAACACCTACCTGCGGCAAAAAGAGCTATACGCAGCTTATTGAGGATAAAATCAGACAGACTATGGTTGCCTGCGGTTTCTGCGAGGCTATGACATTTTCGTTTGAAAGTCCCAAGGTTTATGACAAGCTTTCCATTGATGAAAATTCGCCTTTGAGAAAGGCTGTTAAAATAACAAATCCTTTGGGAGAGGACTTCAGCATAATGCGAACTCAAAGTGCCAACGGTATGCTTGAATCACTTTCCACAAACTATAACAGACGCAACGGCTCGGCTTATCTTTTCGAAATGGGAAAGGTCTATATGCCCGAAGAAGTGCCTATGAAGAAGCTTCCCAACGAAATCCCCACACTTACATTAGGTATGTACGGAAAGAACTGTGACTTCTACAGAATTAAGGGCGTCGTTGAAGAGCTTGCCGGTGCTTTGGGCTTTGCGGATAAATTAAGCTTTGAACCGGATGACAGCGTTCCCTTTATGCACCCCGGCAGACTTGCCAAAATTTTCGGAAAGAATGAGGAACTGGGCTATGTAGGCGAGGTTCACCCCTTAACCCTTAAGAATTATTCTATAGGCACAAGGGCTTATATTGCGGTTGTTGACCTTTCTAAGGTATTTGAGCTTACGGCGTTTGAAAGAAGCTTTAAGCCATTGCCCAAATATCCCGCTACGGAAAGAGACGTTTCAATGGTTGTGGCTGAAGATGTAACCGTTAAGGAAATAGAGGATATTATTAAAAAGAAGGGCGGAAAGAACCTTGAAAGAGTTAAGCTCTTCGACGTATATAAGGGCGAACAGGTAGGAAAGGGGCTTAAGTCTGTGGCTTACAGCATAAGATTCAGAGCAGCTGACAGAACCTTAACCGACGACGAGGTTAATAAGCCCGTAGACAAAATTCTTGCGGAGCTTAAGGATAAATTAGGGGCTGTTTTAAGAGATAAATAAGGGGATTTTATGTTTAAGAAATTTTTTGCCGTATTTTTGATTTTAATGTTCTGTTTCGGCGGAGGGGTTTATGCCCTTGCCGCCGAGGCAGTCTGCCTTGATATAAACATAGTTTGCGGAGAAAATAATTATGAATTTAACGGCTTTAATGTTGACGGACGTGTGTGCCTGAGACTTCAGGATCTGAGTACGGCTCTTAACGGGTCACGCTGCGGTTTTTCGGCAAGTGTTGACAGCTCTTCTTTAACGGCGATAATAAAAAGAGGGGCTGAAGCGACAGAAACGGACTTGTTTGTTAAAAGCTATATTACCGCACCCTCTGCGGAAAGCATAAAGATTAATTTAAAAGCCGACAGCGAAGACCTTATCCTTGACGCATATTTGATAGATGGTGAAATTTTTTGCGGAGTCAGGTCATTAGGCGGAGCTTTGATGTTTGAACCTGTTTACAACAGTGAAAATAAGACAATTGACCTTTACAGCGGAGGGTGGCTTACTGCGGAGATTACAAGCGAAAGGTCAGCCTTTAAAATACAGGGAAAGCCAATTTGTCTTACCTTTGACGACGGGCCGAGCTATACCTCAACGGAAAGACTTATAAAGGCTCTTTCGGCTGTAGGCGGTCACGGAACATTTTTCGTTGTGGGCGAAAGGGCTGAGGCATATCCCGACCTTATAAAAGCTATTTATGAAAGCGGAAACCAGCTGGGCAATCATTCCTACAGCCATCCCCAATTGACTTCTCTCAGTACGGAAGCCGCTGTCAGAGAAATTAATTCAACCTCAAATGCCGTTTATAATGCCTGCGGAACCTATACATACGTAGCCAGACCTCCCTACGGAGCAATAAACTCCGTAATTAAAACAGCTGTTAATATTCCCTTTTTCAACTGGTCCGTTGATACCCTTGACTGGAAATATCGAAATGCAGACTATGTTTATAATCAAATTATGAACGGAGCAGGGGACGGAGCGGTTATTCTTCTTCACGATCTTTATGCTACTTCTGCGGCGGCTGTTGAAAGGGCTGTTCCCGAGCTTGCGGCAAAGGGCTATGTTTTCGTGACAATCGATGAAATGGCTCAGCTTAAAGGGGGATATGATAAGGTTTTGGGGTATGTGAAATAGAAGAAAAAGAAATAATATTTTAGCGGTAGAAATTTATGGGGTGTGGACAAATAGCTCAGATTATGGTATAATATAGTTATGAGAAAAACAAAGGAAATAGAGGGACGCAAGTGCCCTCTCTGCGGAAAAACTGAAAATCAAGTGAACG
>JAJQFU010000056.1 GCA_021200955.1 Clostridiales bacterium
CTTGAAAGCTTATCCGCCCGATAAACCAGCCCTCGGCAGCTTTTTTCCTCCGCTACGCCGCTGTTTCCGTGGTTTTCGATAACATCTTCAATCTTTTCTCTTTCCGCCAGCGAAAAGCCGCAGACCTTTAAAATAGGCTCTGCAAGCTCTGCGCTTTTTTTGTGATGTTCCGCATTGGGCGAAGATCTGCCTATGTCATGAAGAACCGCCGCCGCATAGACAAGCTCCTTATCTAATTCAACGTTTTCCTCATAAGCCAAAAGCATAGTTATTCTCGCCACGTTAATACAGTGTTCAAGCCCGTGACGGCAGTAAATTCTCTCTCTTTCGATTATTTCAACCGTATCTATATATTGTCTGAATTTTTCTTTTTTAAGTATTCTGTTTACTCTTTCCATATTTTTATAATCTCTCCCATAAATGACAAGGAGCCGCAGGCAAGAACAACATCGTCACTTGCGGCGGTTTTTTTCGCAATTTCACAGGCTTCTTTAAAGTCCGCCCTTTCGGCTTTTATATTCTCCTTAAGTGCCGCTTTTACTATCATGTCGGCGTTTAAGGCTCTTTCCGTTTTGGGTGTAACGGCTATAACATATTTCGCAAGGGGCAAAAGCTCCCTTAATATGCCCTCATAGTCCTTATCCTTAAGTATTCCCATAATCAAAATAAGCTTTTTATCACCGAAAAGCCTTCTAACGCTTTCCTTAAGGGCGGCTGCCCCCTGGGGGTTGTGTGCTCCGTCGCATATAAAAATCGGGTTTTGCGACACAACCTTCATTCTGCCCGGGTTTTCCGCCGAATACATTCCCTTTTGAATGCTTTCGAGGCTTATTTTTACGCCCAATTCCTTAAGAGCGTCTATAGCTTTTAGGGCTGTAGCGGCGTTTTTTCTCTGATATGCTCCTAAAAGAGAAATTTTGATTTCCGTTCCGTCCTTAAGGGCAAAACTTTGTCCCCAAAGACCGTAATCTACAGGGGTTAAGTCCAAAGACTCGGCAGTTATAACAGGGGCTTTCTTTTCCTTTGCCTTTGCCGCTATTACCTCAAAAGCCTGTCCCTTTTCGGCTGTCACTACGGGTATGCCTTTCTTTATAATTCCGGCTTTCGCCTCGGCTATTTCGCCTATTGTCTTCCCCAAAAGGGCGGTGTGGTCTAAGCCTATTGAGGTTATAACCGTAAGTGTAGGCGAGGTTATATAGTTGGTTGCGTCAAGACTGCCGCCTAAGCCTGTTTCCGCTATAACAAAATCACAGTTTGCTTTTTTGAAGTAGTCAAAAGCTATTATTGTTTCAAGCTCGAAAAGAGTTGGAGAAAGTCTGTTTTCTTCGGCAGCTTTCAAAATCTCTTCCGCTTCTGTGAAATATTCATTCTCGGAAATTTCTTTTCCGTCAATTTTTATTTTATCAAAAAAGCTCATAACCGCCGGTGAAGAATAAGTGCCTGTTTTATAGCCGGCAGCAGTCAAAACCGAAGAAACAAAGGAAAGAACCGAGCCTTTGCCGTTTGTGCCTGCAATGTGAATTATTTTGAGCCCCTTTTCGGGGTTTCCGCAGGCGGCGGCAAGGTTTTTCACAGTGTCAAGTCCGTAAACAGAACCTTTTTTCCCTGTTTCTTTTAGTATATCAATAAGCTCTGATTTTGTCATAAGGGTCAGTCCTTTTTAGTTGCGTCCGCAAAATAATATGTATTCTGAGCCGAGGGCTTAAACCTTTCATATTCCTTAACGCATTTCGAAATAAGAAGGTCAAAGCTGGGGGCAATATCGTCTGAAATAAACATTGCGGAGGTGCTTTGGGTGTGAAGTGTTTCGTCAGCCGCCTTTGAATAAAAGCCCAAATTAAGCTCCTTCATAATTT
Source organism: Clostridiales bacterium (assembly GCA_021200955.1). GTDB lineage: Bacteria > Bacillota > Clostridia > Lachnospirales > CAG-274 > JAJQCI01. The sequence continues at coordinate 1,857 of JAJQFU010000056.1, forward strand.
GGTCGCAGTGGAAAACAAGATTTTCCGCCGTAGAATAAACCCCCAAAGAGTCCGTTAAAATTCTGCCTATGGTGCATTCTATGTTTTCCCCGATTACGTTTGCCATAAACTTAAGAGCCTCTTCCCCTGCCCCTATGTTGTCGTCCTCAAGTGAATAAAAATTATGAAGCTTCACCATACTTATGCACATGCTTTCCCCTGTTTCCTTCACCTTCAAAAAATCCTCCTTAAGGTTCTGCATAAATGTATATTTGTTGTAAACCCCCGTATAGCGGTCAAGCTCTGCGGCACGTCTCAGGGCTGTTTCAGTTCTTACGAAGCGGTCAACGTCCATAATACAGCCCAAAGCCGAAACAGGGCTTGAGTAACTATCGCAGGCAATGGAAAAGGTATATTCAAAATAGCGGTATTTTCCGTCAGCGGTTTTCTTTCTGAAAATAGACGGAGCGGTCTTTCTGCCCAGACGAATGTCCTTAAGCATATCGTTAAACCTTGCGGCGTCGTCGGGGTGAATGCCCAGTCTTTCAGGCGAAAAGCCTTTTGAGCCGTAAGGTATAAAGTCAATTCCGAAAATAGCCTTATAAATAGGACTTATTGTAAATTTCAGCGTAATTAAATCCCACTTTATAAAGACGATTTTTTTATCCTCGAAAATTCCGGCATATTTTTTCATAAGAAAGAGAACGGCGGCTTCACCGTTCATCATACCCCTAATAACCTCGTTTACCGAGTTTTTAAGGGCTGAGAGGGCTTCAAACTCCGTCTCCGTCTCCAAAAGACTGTAGCTTTTATCACCGCACATCTTCTCGATTTCTTCCGAGGTTTCCCTTAAGGGGTCGGAAATACCCTTTTTAATCTTAAAAATAGTAAAAACGCCTATTAAAATCATAATAAGGCAAACTGCCGACGCAGTAAAATAAAATCTGTTAAAAACAGAAATAAGGCTTGAGCCTGAAAGAAGATAAAAAACGTTCCAGCTTGTGCCTAAATTTTCAAAATAAATTTCACTTCTGCTTATAAAGTATCCTTTAAAATCATCATTCTTTTCGGGGCTGTCAAGCTCTTCATATGTATATTCAGAGGGCTTTCCGTCCGTCAGTGTAAAAGCCTTTCCCTCTCCGTCGAAAAGAATAAAGCCGGAATCTCTGTTTAAAATAAGGTTTCCGTGGGTTTTGGAAAAGACCTCAAGGCTTATTTCGGACATAATATAGCCCTTAAGCACCTTGTTTTCGAATACGGGAACGTCTATTATAAAAACATTGTCTCCCTGATATTCTTTAACGTCAGACATAACAGCCCCTGTTTCAGCCCTGCTTAAAATTTCGTCCATATCGGGTATGTCCGCTGATGTTTGATCTGTGGAACAGACAGTGTTTTTGTTAATATCCAAAACAGAAACTCTGTTTATGCCGGAGCTTAAAACAGAACCCTGAACCAAAAGAGAGGCTGTTTCTTCCAGTGCAGACTGATCCCCTTCGATTGCTTCCGTTACACAGTCCAAATCCGCAACGCCCGAAAGAGTTTCGCCGTAAACAGTGAGATAGCTTGAAATATAATTTGCCGCCATATCTGAGCGTGAAGCGGATATTGTGGAATATTCTTTAATAAACGCCGACTTGCTTCGGCTTGCTGTAAATAACAGGGCGGCAAAAATTGCTGCCGTAATTATGAAATATATTATCGGATATAAAAGCTTTGGCTTTTTCATATGGCAGCAACTCCTTTCACGTCACACTTACATATTCGCAGCTTTAGCCGCTTCAAGGCAATTTTTCATAAGCATAGCTATTGTCATAGGCCCTACTCCGCCGGGAACGGGAGTTATGGCATATGCCTTAGGCTCAGCGGTTTCAAAGTCTACGTCTCCGCTGAGCTTCTTGTTTTCCCCTCTGTGAATACCTACGTCAATAACAACAGCGCCTTCTTTAATATAAGAGCCGTCTATAAACTTAGGCTTTCCTATAGCAACAACCAAAATGTCGGCTCTCTTTGTAATGCTCTTAAGGTCTTTTGTTTTGGAATGGCAGATTGTAACCGTTCCGTTTTCTTTAAGAAGAAGCATAGCCATAGGCTTGCCCACAATGTTTGAACGGCCTATAACAACGCACTCCTTCCCCTCGATTTCTATGCCCGTTCTCTTAATAAGCTCGATTATTCCGGCAGGAGTACAGGGAACAAAGCCCTTTTCCCCTGTCATAAGAGCCCCTGCGCTTTGAACGTGAAAGCCGTCAACGTCCTTTTCGGGGCTGATTGCTGCAATAACCTTGCTTTCCGAAATGTGCTTAGGCAAGGGCAGCTGAACCAAAATGCCGTTTACGTTTGAGTCAATATTAAGCTCCTTTATGAGCGCCAAAAGCTCTGTTTCGGTTATGTTTTCGTCCGGATTAAATGACTTTGAAATTATGCCCGTATATTCACAGGCTTTTTTCTTGTTGCCTACGTATACTGTTGAAGCAGGGTCGCTGCCAACCTGAATAACAGCCAAAGCCGGAGTTATGCCCCGTTCTTCCTTAAGTTCGGCGACCTCTGCCTTAACCTCGTCCTTTATGCTTTGGGAAATTGCCTTTCCGTCAATAATAATTGCCATTTATATTACCTCCCGATTGTTTGTCTTAAAAATCAAGCTTGCTTATCTGATTGTCCATTGAGAACGCTTTTACAGTAATTATACTATTTTTTTCGTGTACAATCAAGTAAAAATGTAAAATATAAGCGGTCTGTTAATAAATCTTTGTAAAATACAGGGCTTTGTGTTATAATAGATTAAAACAAGAGCAAAAAAAGAAAGAAGGCAGCACATTATGAACCTGAAAGAAGAATTAAAAAAAGTCTTTTTGGATTTAGTCCGCTTTGACACAGCTTCAGACCCCAAGTCGGAGACCTACCCCTCCTGTGAAAACCTCTCGGACTTTGCGGAATATTTATCTCTTAAGCTTGCAGAGCTTGACCTTAAAGACATAAAAATCGATAACTATTCATATCTGACGGCAACACTCCCCTCAAACACCGATAAAAAATGCAAAACAATAGGATTTTTGGCTCACACCGACACAAGCCCGGACTATTCGGGAAATATGATAAATCCTCAAATTTGGGAAAATTATGACGGCTCCGACATTAATTTAAAGGACGGTGTCAATATAACAGCCGCCGAGTTTCCCTTTCTCAAAAATTATATTGGCAAGACCCTTATAACCGCCGACGGAACAACCCTTTTGGGGGCAGACGACAAGGCAGGCATAGCGGAAATCCTCTGCGCCGTCAAATATTTAAACGCCCACCCCGAAATTAAGCACGGCAAAATCCGCATAGCCTTTACTCCGGACGAGGAAATAGGCAAGGGAACGGATTATTTCGACATAGAAGCCTTCGGCTGCGGCTTCGCCTATACGGCGGACGGAGGACCTTTAGGAGAGCTTTCCTATGAAAACTTCAATGCCGCTTCCGCCGAAATTGTTGTTAAGGGAAAAAACGTTCATCCCGGCAGTGCAAAGGGAATTATGAAAAACGCCCTTTTGGTCGCTAACGAGTTTGTTTCTCTTCTTCCCGATGAAACCCCCTCAAACACAGAGGACAGAGAAGGTTTTTATCACCTGACCGACCTCAGAGGAACTGTTTCAAGGGCTGAACTCAGCTTTATAATTCGTGATTTTGACAAAAATAATTTTGAAAAAAGAAAAGAAACAATGAAAAAAATCACAGATAAGCTTAATGAAAAATACGGAGAAGGCACTGTAGACTTAACCTTGGAGGACAGCTATTACAATATGCTTGAAATTATAGAGAAACACCCCTATACGGTGGAGCTTGCCAAAAAGGCAATGGTTCTTTCGGGAGTAACTCCCGAGGTTATTCCCACAAGAGGAGGAACTGACGGCAGCCGCCTTTCCTTCGAGGGTCTGCCCTGCCCCAATCTTTTTACGGGAGGGCATAACTACCACGGACCTTATGAGCTTATCTGCCTTGAAAGTATGGAGAAAGCCTGTGAAACTATAATCAATATTATAAAAATCGAAGGTGAAGAAAATGACGGGAAGCTGTGAAAACTGTCTCTACTACGACTATGACGACTATACCGACTCTTATGAATGCATTATGAATCTTGACGAGGACGAATATTACAGAATTTTAACCCAGAAAAGAACTGTCTGCCCTTATTTTCGTTTCAATGATGAATATAAAATCGTAAACAAACAAATATAATGCCTGCAGCATTTATCAGTGACAAAAAATATTATAAATTTTATTTTTTCTTAATGCATTTTAAGATTAATTATGTTATAATTGTTTTATAATTAACATCAAAAAAATATAAACGGAGGTAAAACCCAAATATGAAAAAAATAATTGTGTCAATAGCTCTTATTTGCGCTCTGCTTATTCCGCAGGTGTCGGTTTTGGCAGCAAGAACAGACTGCTCCGTCAGTCTCTCGGGCGCATACTACAAAATGTCAAACGGCAAAACAGAAAACGAATATCCCGAGCTTATTTTAACAACCTCGGGCAATTCCTTAAGCGATATGGCTTTTCATTTGGTTTTGGAGGGAGCCCGGTGGGACTATAACAAAATGAGCCGTATCGACTCAAACATAAGCGTTACCGCTTCAGGCAAAAGCGATATTCAGCTCAAATTTACAAAAGACTTTTTCAAAACTCAAAACGAAGGCTCTGCTTCCACTTTCTCAATTCCCCTTTATGCAAACAGCTTTGAGGACGGATATATTTATCTTAATGTTACGGATACTCCCACATATATGAGCGAAGCATCCTTCCTTTTCGCCTGCAACACTTCAGGAGCCTTTACGGCAAAGTATGATGAAAAAGCCGATATTTACAGATCCGGCGTTTCAACCCTTTCAGACATAACTATTAACGACACCGCCAACTTCGCGGCAGTTCCCGGCGAAACAACCTTTAATATTACGCTGGGTACAAACGCATATTCCTTTGAAACCCTTCCCGAAGTAGAGGGAACAGGCAAATATGAGGGCAAGGTTTCCGTCAGCAGAGACTCAGCTGCTTCTATAACCGTAGGCATTACCGAAGAAACGGAAACAGGCACAGGCTCTGTTATTATAAAGGGGCTTCAGGTTACGGCTACATCAACAAAAATAAGCTCCTCTCCCGATATTACCATAACCTCAAAGAGAAAGCTTAACGTAAAGACCAATGAAGGCGGAACCGTTTCACGTTCTGTTGATGCAAAAACAACCTTCTCATCAGGAAACTTTATTGAAGCCGCCGCAATAGCCAATGTTACATCTTCAGCCGCTTCAGAAGACGAGGAGGAAAACACAGCCCTTGACTACGGCGACAGCACAGTTCTTACCTTCACAGTAGGAGACGATGCCTACATACTTAACGGCGAAAGAGTGGAAATTTCCTCTCCCTGCATAATCTCCGAGGGCAGAACAATGCTTCCCGTTAGAGCCCTTGCGGAAGCTATAAGCGCCGACAGTATTTATTATGACGCTGAAACAAAAACAGCCCTTATAGTTAAGTTTGACACAAATGTTTCAATCGAGCAGAACGGTGATTATATGTATGTAAACGGAGAACAATTTGAGGTTTCCTCACCGGCAATTAACTCAAACGGCAGTATGTATCTGCCTGTCAGAGACATCTGCGAAGCCTTCGGCTTAGACAATATCTCCTTTGATGCTGAAACAAAAACAGTAACTATTGTATTCTGAAATCACTATTAAAACATAACTTTTTAAGCGGACGTTTCTGTCCGCTTATCTTATGCAAATTTTTGTTGCTTTTAAACCGTTTAAGTGATAATATAGTTATAGAATAAAGAAACCATTAAGGAGGATAAAATGAAGGATAAAAATACAAAAGAAAATAAAAAGCCGGGCAGGCGGCAAAGGGCAAGGGATCCTTTTAAAAAGTCGAGAATGAGATATTATGCACGCTTAAGCGCAAGCCTAGCGGCTGTTCTTGTAATTATAGCGGCGGGAATGTTTTTATATTTGCGTCACGAGTCTCAGGGCTACAGAAACGAATATACCGAAGAGCTTATAGCCTCTATGGAAAGCTCAAAGGATTTATGTCTTGAGGTTTTGGAAGAAATGGACGCAGAGCCGGAGACTATTGCCAACATAAACACGCAGTATGAAAACGCTATGCTTGAGGACGATATTTTTCAGCAGTATTATCTCATTGACGGAATAATCGACTATTCTCTGACGAGCCTTTATTCACTTATAAACTCAAAACACCAGCAGGTGTCTTTAAACGGCGGTCAGTGGATAAACTATGATGACGAAATCGAAAAGCTTATTGAAGCCCAGACCGATATGAAAGCAATTAAAGAACAGCTTTCGAATATAGACTTAACAGAGTACTACTAAGAATAAGAGGAGAAATAACGATGATCAGAACAAGATTTGCACCAAGCCCCACAGGCTATATGCACATAGGCAATCTGCGGACGGCTCTCTATGAATATTTTATAGCAAAGCACTCCGGCGGCAGCTTTATTTTAAGAATTGAGGATACCGATCAGGAGAGATATGTGGACGGAGCTGTTGACATAATTTATGACACACTTAAAGCCGCAGGCATTCACCACGACGAAGGTCCCGACATAGGCGGCGATTACGGTCCTTATATTCAGTCGCAGCGTAAAAACGATTATATGAAATATGCCCTTGAGCTTGTGGAAAAGGGTGAGGCCTACTACTGCTTCTGTACCAAGGAGCGTTTGGAAAGTCTCCGCGCAGAAGGCGAAACAGGTGTAAAATATGACCGCCACTGCCTGTCTCTTTCAAAAGAGGAAATCAAGAAGAACCTGAAGGACGGCGTTCCCTTTGTTATCCGCCAAAAAATCAAGGAAGGCACAACCACATTTCACGATGAGGTTTACGGCGATGTAACCGTTCCCAACTGTGATATGGAGGATCAGATTTTGATTAAGTCAGACGGTCTGCCTACCTATAACTTCGCCAACGTTATAGACGACCACCTTATGAACATTACCCACGTAATCAGAGGAAACGAGTATCTTTCTTCAACCCCCAAATATAACCTTCTTTACGAGGCTTTCGGGTGGGAAATTCCCACATATATTCACGTTGCCCCTGTTATGAAGGACGCTCACAACAAGCTTTCAAAGAGAAACGGCGACGCCTCTTTCCAGGATCTTGTGGCTAAGGGCTATCTTCCTGCGGCAATCGTAAACTATATTACGCTTTTGGGCTGGGCGCCCTCCGAAAACCGAGAAATTTTCTCAATAGACGAGCTTATAGAGATTTTCGATGTAAAGGGTATTTCAAAGTCTCCGGCTATTTTCGACCCGGACAAGCTTAAATGGATGAACGGCGAATATATAAAGGCTATGCCCTTTGACGAATATTATAAAATGGCTGAACCCGTTATAAAAGAAGCCGTTAAAACAGAGGGAATTGACCTCAAATTCGTGGCGCAAATCGTAAAAACAAGAATTTCAACGGTTTATGATATTCCTGCACTTATTGACTTTATTGACGCACTGCCCCCTTATGAAAAATCTCTTTATACTCATAAAAAGATGAAAACAAATGAGGAAAATTCAATCGATTTCTTAAAGCTTATTTATGGCGTTTTGGAAAATGCCCCCGAGTGGGACAATGACTCCCTCTATGCCTTAATGGTCGAAACAGCTAAAGCTAACGGACTTAAAAACGGTCAAATTCTCTGGCCCGTCCGTACAGCCCTTTCGGGCAAGCCTGCCACACCCTGCGGCGCAACGGAGCTTTGCGTTCTTTTGGGTAAGGAAGAGTCTCTGAGACGTATCCAAAAGGGCATTGAACTGCTTGAAAGCTGACAACTTAATGCTTTTATTAGAATGATCTCTTATTAGCAGCTTCTTGACTTTTCCTGTTTTAGGCATTTCATTTGTTTGCTTTTTCTTTAAGCTGAAAATAATCTTTTCCACTTGACCAAGGTTAAGGAGGTTATGCTTATGAAACTTGTTTATCCGGCTTGTTTTTATCCTAATTCAAGCAGCGGCTTTACTGTAATAGTTCCGGATCTTTTAGGCTGTGTTACCGAAGGCGACAATTTTGCCGATGCATTTGAAATGGCTGTAGATGCCGCAAGCGGCTGGGTATTGACTGCTCTTGAAGATTGTGAAGAGCTTCCCGAAGCAAGCAGCTTAAAAAATGTTAAGGCAGATGACTATAAAGACGGCTTTGTCTGTCCCCTTGTTCTGAATATGGATACCTATGCCGAAAAACACGGCGGAAAATCCGTCAGAAAAAACTGTACCATTCCCAACTGGCTTAATACCAAAGCCGAAGAAGCTCATATAAATTTCTCGGCTGTCCTTGCGGAAGCCTTAGAGAAAAAACTTAACTTAGCTTAAGCTTAAAATAACCCCTGACGAACTCAATCGACAGGGGTTTTATTATTGATATTCATTAATTAAAATTTTTCACAGATTTTTTCGGCGCATTTAAGCCCGTCTACAGCCGCTGACATAATTCCGCCGGCGTAGCCTGCCCCCTCGCCGCAGGGGTACAAGCCCTTAAGCCCCACGCTTTCAAGGCTTTCTCTGTCTCTTAAAATCCTCACAGGTGAAGATGATCTGCTTTCAACTCCCGTCAGTACACTTCCCTCGGAAGCGAAGCCCTTAATCTGCCTGTCGAAAGCCAAAAGCCCCTGTCTGAGACTGTCGCAAATAAATTCGGGAAAAAGCTCCTTAAAGTCGGAGGGAACAACCCCCGGCTGATATGTGGGCTTAACTCCGGTTAGGCTCAGGGTTGCCTTTTCCAAAACAAAGTCCTCTGTGTTTTGAGCCGGAGCAAAATATTTTCTTCCTCCAAGCTCAAAAGCCTTTCTTTCAAGCCTTCTCTGAAATTCAACTCCGTCAAGAACTCCCGACCCGAAATCCTCTCTGCCTATACCTACAAGAACCGCAGAATTTGAGTTTTCTCCGTTCCTTAAGAAGTTGCTCATGCCGTTGGTAACAACTCCCCCTTTTTCCGAAGCCGCCGCCACAACATATCCCCCGGGACACATACAAAATGTATAAACCCCTCTGCCGTCCGGCAAATGCGTTGCAAGCTTATAGTCTGCGGCGTTTAATACAGCCGCAAAATCGCCGTATCTCGCCCTGTCTATAAACTCCCTTGTATGCTCTATTCTTACCCCTACCGAAAAGCTTTTCCCTTCCATAACAATTCCGCTGTCATAAAGCATTTTAAAGGTGTCTCTTGCAGAATGACCCAAAGCCAAAACTACCGCTTTTGTGGGCAAAACCTCTTCACCGCATAAAACCCCTTTAATCTCCCCTTTTTCGGTCAAAAGCCCTGTCATCTTTCGGTTAAACCTGACTTCTCCGCCGAGACCTATAATTTCTTCTCTTATATTTTTAACCATTTCCCCCAAGCGGTCTGTGCCTACGTGGGGCTTTGCCTCCCACAGAATTTCTTCCGGAGCACCTTTTTGGACAAAGGTTTCAAGCACGAACCTTATTCTGGGGTCATTGACCCCTGTAGTCAGCTTTCCGTCGGAAAATGTTCCCGCTCCCCCTTCGCCGAACTGAACATTGTTTTCTTCGTCAAGGCTGCCGCCCTTAAAAAAACTGTTCACCTGTTTGGTTCTTTCCTCGACCCTTCCCCCTCTTTCCAAAATTATTGGCTTAAGCCCGGCTCTCGCCAAATAAAGCCCTGCCATAAAGCCCGCAGGCCCGAAGCCAACCACCACAGGGCGGAAATCAAGGCTTTTTTTGTTAATTTTATACTCCAAAAAGACCGCTTCCGTTACGTCACGTCTTAAAAGCAGTCTCTTTTTATTTTCCGCTTCAAAATCAATTGTCAGATTAAATATAACCCTGTCTTTCTTTCTTGCGTCTATACTCTTTTTAAACAGCTTTACGTTTTTTACCTTAGTTTTAAGCTTTTTTTGAAGAAGCTCCCTTAAAAAAGCTTCATTTAGCTCCTGACCCACAGAAATCTTAACTCCGCTTATTCTGAGCATATATTAAACCATTCCTTCGCATGCCTTAGCCCCGGCGAGCCAGCCGCTTGACCAAGCCCACTGCAGATTATACCCTCCGCACTGACCGAAAATATCCAAAATTTCACCGCAGCAGTAAAGCCCCTTAATCTTTTTTGATTCAAGGCTTTCCGAGTGAAATTCTCTCACGGAAGCACCTCCGGCGGTAGCCTGGGCGTTATTCCAGCCGTTAGCCCCCAAAACCTCAATTTTGAAAAACTTCATTTCGTAGGCTAACGCCCAAATCAAATCTCTTGTCAAGCTTTTAACAGGAAAAGACAGTTTTTCAATTCCGGCTTTTCGGCAGATTACGTTTCCTATTCTTTTATTCAAAAGCCCTGTGAAAAAGCTTTCCATAGTCAGGGTATTAAGGCTTTTTGCCCTCATTCTCAGAAGCCCGAAAACCTGAGCTGTTTCATATTCCGGCATAAAATCTATGGACACCTGTGTTTTGCCCTGTTTCGGAAAATACGCGGAAAGCTGAAAAACAGGCGGTCCCGAAATACCGTAATCCGTAAAGAGAATTTCTCCCTCTTCCTCACGGATTAAGTGATTGTCTGTTTCAAGCCCAGCCTTTCCCTTAATTTTTATGCCCGAAAGACTTTTCAGGAAGTCGGCTTTAAGTCTCAGCTGAACAAGAGCCGGTGAAAGGTCGGTTATTCTGTGACCCAGCTCCTTAAGAAGCTTAAAGCCCGAGCCGTTTGAGCCCAAATCGGGAGAAGCGCACCCTCCGCAGGCTAAAATCACTCTGTCGCCTGAAAGCTCTTCGCCCTTATATGATAAAACCTTGAAGCCTTTGTCCGTTGGCTTAAGGCTTTTAACGTCAAAGCCCGTTTTTATAATAATTCCGCATTTCTCCGCTTCAAGCCTTAAGCAGTCCAAAACCGCCGAAGCCTGTTCGCAGTAGGGGTAAAGCTTTCCGTCCTTTTCCTCTTTTGGGAAAACACCTAAGCTGAAGAAAAAGTCAACGGTTCTGTCTACATCGAACAGCTCAAGGGCAGGCTTCACAAAGGCAGGCTTTTCGCCGAAATAATTTTCTTCGCTGACATTTCTGTTTGTATAGTTGCATCTGCCGTTGCCTGTTGCCAAAATTTTTTTGCCCACTCTGGCAAGCCTTTCGCAAATGACAATTTCAACCCTTCCCTTTGAAGCAAAGGAAGCGCTTATTGCCGCCATAAGCCCGGAAGCTCCGCCGCCTATGATTATAATTCTTTTCATTTAACCTTCACCCCAAGCCTATGCCGTTTCGCCCACACCCAAAACAACAACTATATCGCCCTCGTCTGGCATTTCTTCACCTATAATTATCATAGAGTCGCTGAAAAACTCCTGCAAGTCCTGACCTTCCCCTTTATTTTTAACATATATTTTGGTTACGTCCGACTTAAGCCCCGTAAAGTCCTTAACAGACTCAACATTAAAGCCCGCTTCATTAAGCCTGTCTCTGAATACCCCCGCAAGTCCGCTTGTATAACCGCCGTTTAAAACGGTGATTGTCTTGCCTACGGAAGAAATTGTTTCATATGTTTCGCCGTAGCTGCCGTCATAAACACTTCTTATCATATAATTCAATGTATCCTCGTCTACCTGATAGCAGCTTACTCCGTCAAGAACCGCAGATGTGCCGGGAACGGTGAAGTTGTCAATTCCATCGGCGTCAAAGCTACTGAGAACGGAAAAATATTTAACCGCATCCGTTACGCCTATGTTTGTCTTAACGTATTTTATAGCCGCCGTAATATAGGCAGTGGGGTTTGAAAGTATGTTTTCTTTTTTAACAAGCTCGCTTATAAGGGCTTTAACGAAATCCTGCTGTGTGGAAACTCTGCCCAAATCCTGATTTGCATAGCCCTTTCTGAATCTTACAAGCTGCTCGGCCTGTTCGCCGTTAAGGGTTTGAACCCCGGCTTTAAGGTCAATCAAAAAGTCAAACTCGGGGTCATAATAATACATATCCATAGGCACGTCATATTCTATTCCGCCGATTGAGTCTATGAGATAAGTAAAGGCGTCAAAATCCACAAGGGCATAATAGTCAATATTTATGCCCAAAAGAGCGCCTACATATTTGGCTGAAAACTCTTCCTTCTGACCCTCCGGGGCATAGTGGTAGACGTGGTTTATCTTCATTTTTCTGCTGCCCGGCTCGGGATATTCCGACTGCATAGCATCAAAATCCTCCTCCGTAACCTCTATATAAGAGTCTCTGGGAACAGAAATAAGTGTCAGATTTTCTGTTTTTGAGTTATAATTGAAAACCATAATTGTGTCGGTTCGGGTTCCGTCCTCATCGGTGCCGAAAACAACAAGGTTTGTGTATGTAGGCAATATGGGCTTTAAAACATTTGTGAAGGCGTTTGCCACATCGTTTTCGCCCGAAAAAAAGTCGTCGCCCAAATCCTCATTTATATAGGTATAGCCTATATAACAGCCTATTGCCGCCACATAAACAAACAATATGGAAAACAGAACAGTAAAAAACAGACTGAGCTTGCTCTTTTTCTTCTTTCTGCGTTTTTTGCCGCCGGTTTTTCCTTCCCTTTGGGAACGGCTTCCGCTTCTTTTTATTCCTTTGTCGTCATAATAACTCATAAAAACACTCCATCTTACAGTTCACTTTATTAAATGATATTTCGCTTTTGAAAATGCGAAAATTCTCTATATTACATATCATTAAACGTCAATAATTCCGTCATCGGGCGGTATAACAAATATAAGAATAATATATAAGAGAACTATAACTGTTCCGAAGCAGAACAAAGCCGCAATAACAGTCAAAACTCTTACAATAGTAGGGTCGATTCCGAAATATTCTCCTATGCCGCCGCAGACTCCTGCAAGCAGACGGTTCTCGTTTGAACGTTTTAATCTTCTTTTCATAGGCTTTCTCCTTTTAGTACAGATACCTGAATAACTGATTTTCTTTAAGCGTCGCAGACTTAAATCCGCAGGGTGGGCTTTGCCCTCGTTGAACCTCGTTTAGCTCATTTATTTATGCGTAAAACGCACAAATAAGATGTCGCTAACGGGTTCTCCTCTTTCGTTGAAAGCCAAAGCTTTCAACGAGTAAGGAACACTTCCGCAGTGCATCTTTTTTCTGTGTTTACACAGAAATGAATGCACGCAGGCAAGTGTGACGTGGACAGAAACTTTTCTGTGAAGTTGATACGAAGTATCAACTTTGCGGAAAACTTGATGGTTTCTACCTTAGACTCTTCGAAAAAATGGTATCATTTTTCGAATTAATTTTTATACTTCAAACCGCAAAGCCTGTGAGAAGCAAAGCTGAAGCAGTCGTCTCCGCAGACAATAATATGGTCTAAAACCTTAATACCCAAAGGTTCAAGATAATTTCTAATGGCGGTGGTCGTGGCAATATCCGGGTTTGAAGGCTTTAAATTACCGTTTGGGTGGTTATGGGCAAGAATTATATAAACCGCCTGTGACTCCAAAACCTTTTCAACCACGTCCTTCATAGAAATTTCAACGCTGTCGGTTTTGCCCTTTCCTATAACAATGTCTTTAATAAGAGCATTTCTGTTTTGCTTCACGCCGAGACAGATTATATGAAAAACCTCTGTGTTATCCTTTGTTCTCGAAAACAGCGTCTTTGCATATTTTTGAACATCGTCGGGAGTATCCAAAAACTTGGGGACTTCGCTTGTCTTTTTTATGTAATATTCCGCAAGGTCGGACATAAGCGAAAGCTGAACCGCCACCTTCTCCGAAACGCCGCATTTTCTCATAAGCTCCCCGGGGGAAGCCTTAAAAACATTCACAAGGGAGCCGTCAAAGGCGTTTAAAATTTTGTGGGCAATTCCGTTTGTGTCCATTCTTGCGTGATATGAATAAAAAAGCAGAAGCTCCAGAATTTGGTGATCCTCAAAGCTGTCTATTCCGCCTTCGGCAATATATCTTTTACGCAGTCTGCTCCTGTGTCCTTCGTGGACATTGTCACTATTGTTTGGCATTTAGCTTTCCTCTGAAACTTCAACATCCTTTTTATAACCGCAGCCGCTGCCGGAGCAGACGATTTTTTTGTTTTTGCCGCCTTTTTCCACAAGGGGACTTCCGCATTCAGGGCAAAGCTCCCCTGTGGGCTTATTCCACGAAATAAAGTCACAGTCCGGGTTGTTTTCGCAGCCGTAAAAAATTCTGCCCTTTTTGCTCTTTTTAATGAGAACTCTTCCTCCGCATTTGGGGCATTTAACCTTTGCGTCCTCATAATAGGGCTTAGTGTTTCTGCATTCGGGAAAACCGGGGCAAGCCAAAAACTTGCCGTATCTGCCGAATTTTATAACCATATTTCTTCCGCAGACCTCGCAGATTTCGTCCGTCTCCTCCTCTTTTACGGTAACGTCCGACTGGTTTATCATAGCTGCGTCCAAGAGCTCCTTAAAATGAGGATAGAAGTCTCTCAAAATCTGCTTCCATTCGTGCTTTCCCTCTTCAACCTCGTCAAGCTGTCTTTCCATTTCCGCAGTAAAATCCACATTTACTATGTCACCGAAATTATTTTTCAAAATCTCGTTTACGACAATTCCAAGCTCCGTAGGGTAAAAAAGCTTGTTTTCCTTCGTGACATAATTCCTTGCGGTAATTATACCTATTGTAGGGGCATAGGTAGAGGGTCTGCCTACGCCGTTTTCTTCAAGGGTTTTAATAAGCAGAGCCTCGGTATATCTTGCCGGAGGCTGAGTAAAATGCTGTTCCGGCAAAAGCTTCATAGGCTTTAAAATACTGCCCTCATTACATTCCGGAATTTCCTCCTCAATAACCTTTTCTCCTGCTTTTTCGGCGTTTTTCTTATAAACAAGAAGATAGCCGTCAAACTTTATTCTGCTGCCGCTTGCTGAAAAATTATAGTCGCCGTTGGCAATTTTTATGCTTAATGTGTCATAAACGGCGTTGGGCATTTGGCTCGCCACAAATCTGCCCCAAATAAGCTTATAAAGCTTAAACTGGTCGTTTGTCAGGCTGTCCTTTACAAGTGAGGGCTTTCTCAAAACCGATGAGGGGCGGATAGCCTCGTGGGCGTCCTGAGCACCTGCTCTGACCTTATATTCACGTCTTTCGCCTACATATTTCTCACCGTATTCATCTCTTATAAAGTCACGTGTCTGAATATAGGCTTCGTCCGCAACTCTTACGGAGTCGGTTCTGATATATGTTACAAGACCTACAGTGCCTTCGCCCTTTATATTAACCCCCTCATAGAGCTGCTGGGCAACGCTCATTGTCTTTTGTGAGGAGAAGTTAAGCTGCTTAGAGGCCTCCTGCTGCATTGTACTTGTGGTAAATGGGGGAACGGGGTTTCTGACACGGCTGCCCTTTTTTACCTCTTTAACAATATACTCATTTTTATTAAGGTCGGCTGAAATGGCGTCAGCTTCTTCCTTATTTTTTATTTCGATGCTTTTGCCGTTCTTTCCGCTGAGCTTAGCCTTAAGCTTCTTTCCCTCCGGGGTTTTAAGGTCAGCCTGTATGCTCCAGTATTCATTGGGTATAAACTCGTCTATTTCGGTCTGTCTGTCGCAAATAAGCTTTAAAGCCACAGACTGAACTCTTCCGGCGCTTAAGCCCTTTTTAACCTTTGCCCAAAGAAGGGGGCTTATTTTATAGCCCACAATTCTGTCTAAAATACGTCTTGCCTGCTGGGCGTTTACAAGATCCATATCTATTCGGCGTGCTTCCTTAACGGATTTTTTAACCGCCGTTTTTGTTATTTCATTAAAGGTAACTCTGTGAACTCTCTTATCGTCCTCGTCAAGCTTTAAGGCGTAGAGCAAGTGCCAGCTTATGGCTTCTCCCTCACGGTCGGGGTCGGTTGCCAGATAGATCTGCTTTGCACTTTTAACCTCTCGTCTCAGCTTTGCCAAAACCTCACCCTTGCCTCTTATGGTTATATATTTGGGTTCAAAATCATTTTCCACGTCAATACCCAGTTCACTTTTGGGCAAGTCTCTGACGTGACCCATGGTCGCCTCTATTTTATAGGTCTTTCCCAAAAATTTCTTAAGGGTTTTAGCCTTTGCAGGCGACTCCACAATTACAAGATTATTTTCCGAAGCCAATGTAATTGTCCTCCTTTTATATCAACTGATATTTCGCACCGGGCAGCTTGGCAATTAAACCGTTCATTTCAAGGCTTAAAAGAATAAGCTGCACCTCCGAAATATCAAGTCCTGTTTTCAAAATAATTTCTTCAAGAGAAGCATCTCCCGAATTTATACAATCATAAACCAATTTTTCTGAATTTTCAAGACATATTTTTTCTTTGGTCAAATTTTTTTCTTCATCGGGGTTAATGCCTACGGCAAAAAATGCGTCGGAAGCCTCGGTCATAAGGGATGCGCCGCTTTTAATAAGGGCGTTTGTACCCTTGCTTGCGGCTGAATTAATACTGCCGGGAACGGCAAAAACCTCTCTGCCGAAGTCAACGGCTAAATTCGCCGTAATCAGCGAGCCGCCTCTTTCCATAGCTTCCACAACCACAACCGCCATTGAAAGTCCGGCTATAATTCTGTTCCTTTCGGGAAAGTATCTTCCGTTGGCTTTTTCGTCAAGGGGATATTCGCTTAAAACGCAGCCGTTTTCCTCAATGCGTTTCATCAAAAACTCATTTGTTTTGGGGTAGCACACATTCACGCCGCAGCCCAAAACCGCAATTGTTTTTCCGCCTGCCTTAAGCGCCCCTCTGTGGCTTGCGCTGTCTATGCCGTCTGCCATTCCGCTGACAACAACCACGCCCTTCTCTGCAAAATCGCCGGCAATTTTTTCAGCCGCCGCCATTCCGTAGGGTGTAGCCTTTCTCGTGCCTACCATACTGACGGTTTTTTCCTTCAAGACGCTTTTGTCGCCCTTTAAATATAAGCCGAAGGGTGCGTCATAAACCTCTCTCAATATTTCGGGATAAATTCCGTCTCCCTTTATTATATATTCAACTCCGCTGTTATAAACCCTGTCTGCATATTTTTTAAGCTTTTCGGGGTCTCTGTTTTCGCAAAGCTCATCTATGTTTTTGTCGCTTAAGCCATTAATCTGCTCAAAGATCTTTCTCGGTGTTTTGAAAAGCTCCTCAGCCGAGCCGAATTTGTGCAGCAGCACGTCTCTTTTGTGGTGGGCAATGTTTCTTAACATTGCAAGCCACATTAAATATTCCTTTTCTCCAATCATAAAATCATTCCTTATTCCTGTCGAAATTTCTTAAAGACAGTGCTTCCGCTATGTTCATTCTGCTTATATTTTCGGCTCCGTCCAAATCCGCTGCCGTTCTTGCAATTTTAAGAATTTTGTGATATGCCCTTGCACTGAGGTTCAGGCTGTCAAAGACCTTTTCTATAAGTCTTTTTTCGGCACTGCCTAAGGGGCAGTATTTATCGATTGTGCCGGGGGTAAGCTGCGAATTAAACCTGAATGGCTCGTTTTTATATCTTTCCTGCTGAATAAGCTGTGCTTTAAGCACCTTTTCCTTCATTTGGGCTGAGCTTTCTCCCTCCGAAGCCTCCGCAAGCTTTGAATATTCAAGCCCTCCGGCTTCAGCCTGAATGTCAATTCTGTCAAGCAATGGTCCGGAGATTTTGTTTTTGTATCTTATAATACTGTTATGGGAACAACGGCATCTGTCGGAATAGCCGTAATAACCGCATGGACAGGGGTTCATTGACCCCACAAGCATAACATTAGCCGGATAGGTGACTGTTCCGTTAACTCTCGAAATAGTTATTTCGCCGTCCTCAAGGGGCTGGCGAAGCTCCTCCAAAACCACTCTCATAAACTCGGGCAGCTCGTCCAAAAAAAGAACCCCGTTGTGGGCAAGACTGACTTCTCCCGGTCTGGGCAGTCTGCCTCCGCCTACCATAGCGGTGTTGGAAATTGTGTGGTGGGGGCTTCTGAAGGGGCGTCTTGAAATAAGAGCCTCGCTGTCTTTAATAAGCCCTGCCACAGAATATATTTTTGTAACGTCTATACTTTCTTCAAAGCTCATATCAGGCAGAATTGAGGGAAGGCGTTTAGCCATCATAGTTTTGCCTGTTCCCGGAGGGCCTACCATAAGAATATTGTGCATACCTGCTGCTGCAATAAGCATAGCCCTTTTTTCATTTTCCTGTCCCTTAACGTCCTTATAGTCAAGTCCTTTAAAATCGTCGGCGGTTTTTATAATATCCGCCTTATAAGGCTTTATAGGCATTCTGCCGTTTATATAGTCACAGCACTCTCTTATATTTTTTACCGGGATTATATCAATGCCTTTTACAAGAGCCGCTTCGTTTCTGTTTTCATAGGGCAGAACAAAGGCGCTGAAGCCCTTGTTTTTGGCGTGAAGAACCATAGGCAGAATACCGTCTACACGTCTAACGCTGCCGTCAAGAGAAAGCTCCCCTGTGAACATAGTGTTCTCAAAAACCGTTCTGTTTATTTTAAAGCTGCCGGCAAGAAGCCCCAATGCAATGGGCAAATCATAGGAAGGGCCTGCTTTCTTTCTGCCCGTGGGGGCAAGATTTACCACAATAACCGAGTTATAAGGGAATTTAAGCCCTGAGTTTTCAGCCGCAGCCCTTATTCTCTCTTTAGACTCCCTCACCGATGAATCGGGCAGACCAACTATATCAAATGAAGGAAAGCCGCTTTTAACGTCTGTTTCAACACTGACGGTAAAGACCTCAAGCCCCTCAAGTCCGCAGCTCATAACACTAACCAGCATAAATCTTTCTCCTTAACTCCCAAAAAATAAACCTAACTCTTACTAAATCAGTCGGTCAAAGCTGTTTTTTGCTCCGACCCTCAAACAAATACTATCATTATATAAACCAAATTGCAAGAGCTTTTTTATAATCTTCTTCAAAAAATTTAAAATATAAATGTTTGGATAATACTTGACAAAAGGTGAAAAGGCGTGGTATGATTAAATCACAAAAAGGAATTATCGTATTCATTCAGCGATAATGTCCCGTAAAGTTTCTGGTTATGATAACCGCCGTTGCTTTTGCAGGAAGCTTAGGCGGTTATTTTTATGAGATAAAGAATTATAAGTAATATTGTAAGATAAACAATATCTTTTCCGCTCATATTCTCGCCCCCTTTCAAAATTGAATTTCAGAATAAACCTCCTTTCAATTTTGATTCGGGGCATTAACCGCCAAAATCGTGATTTGAACTTGAAAATTCCCTTTTGCTTGTTAAATATTATAGCTTAAAATTTTAACCTCTGCAACACAAATATTCATATTATCTGTATTATATATTCATAGCAATCTAATTATAATAGTAAATAACGAAGCAAAAAAGACAGTTTATTTACAATCGGTAAATAATTTATTATTCAAAAGCCCTTTGTTTTCCTTAATCTTTTTTTAATGACTGTTTAATTGACCCTAAATTGACCGCTATATGTGTGTTTGATATAATTAGCAAAGATGAAATGTAAAATCTATGTAAAAGTTAGTTTCTCCGCAATGCGGCAATAACATAAAGAACAATTAAGAAAAGAGCAGGTGAAAAAATGTACAGAAAACGGAGACTGTTTTATATTATAATGTTTATATTCATACCTTGTGTTATACTGCCTTTAATATATATGGCGGCATATTTTGAAAAGTTCAAAAACGGAGTTTTCAACGAGGTCAGCTTTACGGCGGAAACCTCCGACGGCGAAACCATTGACTTAAGCGCAAGATATGACTTTAAAGAAAAGGTCTACGAGGTTATGGTTCCATTAGGCGTTGACCTTTCGGATATAGTCATAAACTTCAGCGACAACGGGGTTTTCGAGATTGACGATGTTGTTTACAGCAACGGCTCAGTGCTTTATGACATAGAATATGACGAAAGCTATGACATAAAAATGATTACAAACGATGAAAAGCTTTTAAACGAGGCTGACCTTGTTTTCAAACAGGATCCCGAAAACGTATTGATGAACTTCAACCCGGAGGACGAAAATGTTCAGATAGTTTCGACCACAGACCAGTTAAATCCGCCGAATCACGAGGGCTTTGAAAGAATGATGCATAACGGCGGCGAGCGCCCCGGAATTAAAATATCCGCCTATGCTAAATTTTTGGCGGCGGCTTTCGGCTTAGCCTGGCTTTATCTTTTATATAAGGGGCTTAAAAACAGCGGTTTCTTTATAAGGAGGCGAAAAAACAAGTGAAAATAACAAAAGACTCCTTCGGTCAGTACCGCCACGAATATAAATACGTTGTCAGCGATGCTCAAATTGCCCTCATTAAAAACCGGATTGACGGCTTAATGATTTCAGACCCCCATGCAGGCAAGGAAGGGATGTACAACATAAGAAGCATTTATTTCGACAACTTCTTTAACTCCGCATATTATGACAACGAAAACGGCGTTGACCCCAGAGAAAAATTCAGAATAAGAATTTACAACAGAAGCGACAGCCGCATAACCTTAGAGCTTAAACAGAAGGTCAGCGGAAAGTGTCACAAGCTTGCCTGCCCCTTAACGAAAGAGCAGTTTGAAATACTTTCGAAAGGCGGAAGCGTTCCCATATCAAAGGAAAACGACCCTATTTTAAACAAGCTTTCACTGCTTAACATAACACAGGGTATGAAGCCAAAGGTAATTGTGGAATATGACAGAGTGCCCTATGTTTATGAGGACGGAAACGTAAGAGTTACATTCGATAAAAACGTCCGCTCTTCAAGAGAAATAGACGGCTTTTTTGACGAAAATCTGCCCGTTCGGTGCGTAATGCCCCCGGGTCAGCACCTAATCGAGGTCAAGTGGGATGAATTTCTGCCGGACTTTATATATAAAAGCGTAATGGCTGATAATCTTCAGCAGACAGCCTATTCGAAATATTATCTTTGCAGACGGTTTACTATATAAAATTAATCACATTTAAAAGGAGGAAGCAAAACTATGCAGACCTATAATGACATTTTCAGAAAGTCCTTTGTTGAGGGCTTTAACGGAGCAGCCCCGGACATAAAGAACATACTTTTGACAATGGGCGTAACTCTTCTTATTTCGCTTTACATTTTCTTTGTTTACAGGCTTATGACAAGAAAGACATTCTATTCAAAAAATTTCAATATTTCTCTGTCTATGCTGACCGTAATCACCGCAGCGGTTATTCTTTCCGTTCAAAGCTCTATCGTTATTTCTTTAGGTATGGTGGGTGCTTTGTCAATCGTTCGTTTCAGAACCGCAATTAAAGACCCCCTGGACCTTATTTTCCTTTTCTGGGCAATAGGCGTAGGTATTATCTGCGGCGCAGGTCTTGCCCAAATGGCAATTTTAACATCGGTTATTATAACGGCAGGACTTTATTTCTTAGACCTTATTCCCGTTGCAAAGGCTCCTATGCTTCTTGTCTTCAACTCCTCCGATACAGAGGTTGAAGAGAAGGTTATGGAAAGAGTTAAGGCTCACTGCTCCGCCAGCAATGTTAAGTCAAGAAATATTACACAAAACAGACTTGATATGATTATTGAAGTAAGATGTAAGGATCAGCCTGCTCTTGTTAAGGAAGTGGCTCAAATCGAAGGCATAACAACAGTTTCGCTTCTGTCACATGACGGCGAGGTTACATTCTGATAAATTTCATAAAGGAAAGGGCCCGCTTATGAAGCTGCTGAAGGCTTAGGCGGTCCCTTTTAAGGGGGTATACTATGAAGTTTTTAATTTCTATAATATATAGTATAACATATTTTGGCTGTTAATAATGCAAAAACAACTTTAAATTTTTTGGTAAAAATAACTAAATACAAGTTATATTACATAAAAACACCTCCGCCGAATTATACGGTGAAGGTGTAATTTTATTATATTAATTTTAATTTTATTTAATAACCTTAATCCAGCCTTCGGGAGCTTCGATTCTGCCCATCTGAATGCCTGTTAATGTATCATAAAGCTTCTTAATAACGGGGCCCATTTCGTCCATACCGCTGGGGAAGCAGATTTCCTTGCCGTGGTCAACAATCTTGCCTACAGGTGAGATAACCGCAGCTGTTCCGCAAAGACCGCATTCCGCAAAGTCCTTAACCTCTTCAAAGGGAACCTCTCTGTGTTCAACCTTAAGTCCCAAATAATGTTCAGCCACATACATAAGAGAACGTCTTGTGATTGAGGGGAGAATACTGTCGGACTTAGGTGTAACAACTGTTCCGTCCTTGGTTATGAAAAGGAAGTTAGCGCCGCCTGTTTCTTCAACCTTTGTTCTTGTAGCAGCGTCAAGATACATATTTTCATCAAAGCCCTGATTGTGAGCGTCAACAATCTGATAAAGGCTCATTGCGTAGTTAAGACCGGCTTTAATGTGACCTGTTCCGTGAGGTGCGGCTCTGTCATAATCGCTTACTCTGATAGTAATGGGCTTTGCGCCGCCCTTGAAATAAGGACCTACAGGAGTAGTGAAAATTCTGAACTGATATTCCTCAGCGGGCTTAACGCCTATAACGGGTGAGCTGCCGAAAATAAAGGGTCTGATGTAGAGGGTTGCCCCTGTTCCGTAAGGAGGCACATAGTCAATGTTTGCTTCAACTGTTTTAACAACGGCTTCAACGAATTTTTCCTTGGGATAAACGGGAATTTCAAGTCTTGCGGCGGACTGCTCAAGTCTTTCGCCGTTAAGGTCGGGGCGGAATGTTACAATGTGACCGTCAACTGTGGTATATGCCTTTAAGCCCTCAAAAACTGTCTGGGCATACTGCAGAACCCCTGCGCACTCGCTTATAACTATGTTTGCGTCCTCTGTAAGAACGCCTTCGTCCCACTTTCCGTCCTTAAAGTTGGAAACAAATCTCTTGTCGGTCTGCTGATAAGCAAAGCCCAGCTTTGACCAATCTATGTCCTTTTTTGCCATAAAGCATACTTCCTTTCATTTTTTATCGTTTTTTTTAACTTTCATTTCTACTTTTCAGATACCGCCTGCTATAAAAGTCTATTGCTACGTGCTTCGCACTCCCGCAATAGACCCTGTATTCGCACTCCGGGTTATCACCCTACGTTGCTCATACGGGTTAGGTTGTCTGATACACAGCCATCTGTGCAAGCAAGCTTGCCCATCTATCTGTCTATCGACAACACTTTTATAGTAATTATATTCCTTTAAAATGCCTTTGTCAATAAAATTATAGCATATAAACGCTATCGCAGCTATAACATTCAACCTATAACTGCCTGTTCATTGATAATTTTATTTATCCTTGTGCAGAGATCTCTTGATTATATATTTTTTGCCCAAATAGCTGTTGTCGCTTCTCGACCACTGATTGCCGTTCGTTCTTTAGTGTGCCGTCCGTAATAAGCTTTTGTATGGTTTTGTCAAGCTACGCCACACTTAGCACACCTTTCAGTTATTTCAATGCTAGATTCCGCAAGCCTTTCAACGGACTTTCTGTAATATTCCTTTGAAAGCTCACAGCCTATAAAGCTGCGGTTTGTGTTATACGCCGCCAAAGCGGTAGTTCCCGAACCGCTGAAGCAGTCCAAAACCAAATCACCCTCATTTGAGTGCTTTACAATTAAGTCCTCAAACAGGGCAAGCGGCTTTTGGGTGGGGTGAAAACGCCCTTTGTCGTGACATATGGGATATGGATAAATTCCGTTGTCATATTCCGAATGAAATGTAGGCTTTCCCCCTTTTACGCCCACTAAGGCAATTTCTCTTGAATTTGTAAGATAATTGACTTTGCTGTTAAGAGGAACGGGGTTCGTTTTCAGCCATTCTATAAACCGAAGCTGTTTAAACTTGGCATTGTCAAAATATTCTCTTAAAACAGTAATTTTCCATATGTCATAAAAGCAAATAAGTGTTCCGCTTTTCTTAAGAACCCTGTAACACTCTGAAATGACCTCAGACAAACCCGTAAAGCCGTAATCCCACATGCCAAAATCCATAGACACTCTAAATCTGTCGGTGTCTTTGCCTTTAGCGTCTCCCGACTGAAAATTAGTCTCTCTGGATACCTCGTAGGGAGGATCAATTAAAACCAAAGAAACGGAATTTGACTTAACTGTTTTCAAAAAATCAAAACAGCTTTCATTTTTTAAAGAAACAAATACATTTGAGGGATTAAGCTCGGAGTTAATCATTGTGAAGCCGCCTTCTTTCTTTTAATACCGCTTTCAAATATTATATCACAAATCAGCCGAATTTTCCACTATTTTTTTCTGAATGGCAGAAGCACCAGCAGAAAAGCGGCGGCGCATAGAACGATTGTTCCGCCGGGGGCAATATCCCAAAAGCAGGATATAAAAAGCCCTATAAGTGTGAAGCAAACAGCGAACACAACCGAAAGAATTATGTTTTGCCGGTAGCTTTTTGAAACCAAAAGAGCGCAGGCAACGGGAATAACCATAAGAGAGGAAATAACCAAAGCTCCGACGGTTCTGGCGGAAACACTGACAGCCACCGCAGTAAGAAGTGTAAAGGCGAAGTTTATGCCCTTTACGGGTACTCCCGAAAGAGCAGCCCCCTCCTCATCGAAGGCTATATAAAAAAGCTCACGATAGAGCAGCAAGGTTATAACAATAACCGCCGCCGAAAGAACAATAACCGCTGCCGTTTCTCCCGGGGTAATCGCCACAATTGAGCCGAAAAGGAAGCTGTTGAATGAAGCTGTGTTTTTAACAAGGCTTGAAAAAACCGCCGCAAGCCCAACCCCTATTGAAAGAACAACGGCTGTTGAAATTTCGGAATAATTGGGGAAAAACCGCCTGAAAAACTCTATGGCAAGAGCCGCCAAACAGGCAAAGGCAACCGCCGAGCCGATAGGGTTTACCGAAGCAAAAAGCCCTATAGCCACCCCCGCAAGGCTTGCGTGGGAAAGGGCGTCGCCTATTGAAGAAAGACGCTTTAAGACGATTGTGTTGCCTATAAGGGGCGTTATTATTGATATAAACAGACCCACCGCAAAGGCACGTCTGATAAAGGCATATGTGAATATTTCCATTTAATTTATACCTCCCTGTGGTGGTTGTTGTGGTGATAATGCTCTGAATAGTTCTGCTTCAGAAATTCCTCTGTTTTATATATTCGGCAGGGCTCGTTTTCGGAGAGAAGCAGAACCTTGTTTGAGTGGTGAAGAACGGAGCTTAAGTCGTGAGTAACCATAATTATGGTATAGCCGGAAAGGTTTAAGCCTCCTAAAAGACAGCAGATTGAGTCAACGGCGTTTACGTCAATGCCTACCGTAGGCTCGTCTAAAAATATAATTTTAGGCTCGGAAACAATGGCTTTGGCTATAAAAACTCTCTGCTGCTGACCGCCTGAAAGCGAGCCTATAAGCTTGTTTTTAAGGTTATAAATTCCTACTTGTTTTAAGGCTTCGTCTGCCTTTTCCTTATCCTCTTTTTTAGGGAAGCTGAGAAAGCCCCTTAAGGGATAAAGCCCCGACAAAACCACCTCATAAACAGTCGCCGGAAAGTCTCTGTTAAAGCCCGTAGCCTTTTGTGAAACATAAGCCAGACTGCCCTTGGCTTTGTACTTTCTCGAAGGTATGCCCTCTATTAAAATTTCGCCCTTTTGAAGCTTAAGAATGTTTAAAATAAGCTTTAAGAGAGTGCTTTTGCCTGTGCCGTTGCTGCCTAAAATGCAGAGAAAATCACCTTTTTCAACGCTGAATGAAACGTCCTTTAATATATTTTTGTCAGGGTAGTCAAAGCTTACGTTTTTTACCTCAAGAATCATATTTTTGTCACCTCGTTTTAAGCCTTTAATTGTCATATTTAAGTCCGGTCTTAAGGCTTTCCAAATTAGCCCTCATTACATCGAAATAATCATAATTCTGTTTTTCCTGTTCTGCTGTCAAGCCCTCAAAGGAGCTTATGGGGTAAAGGGCTATGCCTAAATCCTCGGAAATTGCGGTGGCGGTTCGTGAGCCTGTCAGCTCCTCATAGAAAATGCAGCTTATGTTGTTTTCTCTTATAAAGTCATAAATTTCTCTTACCTTTCGCGGGGACGGCTCTGACTCTGCGCTCATTCCCTCAACGGCACTTTGGTTTAATCCGTAAGCCCGGCAAATATAGCCATAGGCTTCGTGGGAGACTATTATGCTTCTGCTTTTTAAATCCGCAAGGGCATTTTTATAGTCCAAATCAAGCTGAATTATTTTCGCCTTAAAGCTTTCTAAATTATTTTTGTAATATTCCTCGTTTTCCGGGTCTGCTTCTGACAGAGCTTCGCATATGTTTTCCGCTTCGATTAAAGCATTGTAGGGGTCAAGCCAAACGTGAGGGTCGGCGTCCTCAATATGCCGCCCTTCCTCCTCATGTTCGTGTTCGTCCTCTTCCTCATCGTGATGGTGGTCGTCCTCATATCCGTAGAGTATGTCGCAGCCCTCTGAGGCTTCAACGTAAATAAGGTCGTTTTTCACCGATGCCCTGATTTTATCCACAAAGCTTTCCATTCCCAAGCCGTTGTAAACTAAAACGTCGGCTTTTTCCAAATATAGCATTGCCCCTGTGGAAGGCTCCCAGTCGTGAGGCTCAGAGCCGTTCGGCACTAAATTTTTAACTTCCGCCCTGTCTCCGCAGATTTGGCGTGTCAGGTCATACATTGCATTAAATGAAGTACAGACCTTAAGCTTACGGCTTGTTTCCGTTTCGGAACAGCCGCACGCAATAATCGCCGCAGCTATAACGGCAATAAAGGCTTTATATATTTTCATAACGGTTTTCACCCTTTTGTAAGTCATTGTTTCCTGATGTTTTTCCTTAATTATATAATTATACCATAAGAATTAATTTTGTAAACAAAAATATGAAAAACAGTATTCTTAAGGAAAAAATAGTTTGACGTATCTTAATAAATATTATATAATTAATTCTATTATAAAAACGTTTGGGAGGGTACAGTATGGATTTACTTCAGGAGCTTAAAAGGTTTGCAAATAAAGATGACTTTGAAGAAAGCTCAAATTATTATTTTCAGAGACACAGCTGTGAAAAAAGCGGTAAGGAAGAGAAGGTAATGCTTGACTTTACACTTTCCAACTACAAAACAGACAAGATTTTAAGGTTCGGTCTTTGCGAACACTGCGGAAAGGTTTTTTATCACAGAGATTTCAGTGCAAAAATGTTTTGAAAATTTTCACAAAAATGCACATAATTTTTGCGGATACTTTATAGAAGCCGTTTTTCGGCACAAATATATATTTCGGAGGTTGTTGTTATGACAAATGAAGGAGCTAACAAGTTCGGCGAAACAGCAGGCTTTATTCACAATTATATTCAGGAGGCCTTAAAGGGTGATCTTAACAAGGTTCATACACGTTTTCCTCCGGAGCCAAACGGCTATCTGCATATAGGCCACGCCAAGTCTATATGCCTTAATTTCGGAATTGCGGAGCTTTACGGCGGAAAGTGCAATTTAAGATTTGATGACACAAACCCTGCCAAGGAGGACGTTGAGTTTGTAAACTCCATAAAAGAGGACATTAAATGGCTGGGCTTTGACTGGGACGACAGGCTTTATTTCGCTTCGTCTTATTTTGATAAGATGTATGAATTTGCGGTAAAGCTGATTAAAAAGGGAAAGGCTTTTGTCTGCGATATGACAGCCGCCGAAATGAAGGAAGCAAGGGGCGACCTTGTTACCCCCGGCAAAAACAGCCCCTGGAGAGACCGCTCTGTTGAAGAAAACCTTGACCTTTTCGAAAGAATGAAGGCAGGGGAATTTGCGGACGGAGAAAAAACCTTAAGGGCAAAAATAGATATGGCGTCTCCCAATATGAATATGAGAGACCCTGTAATTTACAGAATTTCACATATGACACACCACGCCAGCGGCGACAAGTGGTGCATCTACCCTATGTATGACTTTGCCCACCCTGTTGAGGACGCAATCGAGGGAATTACCCACTCTATCTGTACTCTTGAATTTGAAGACCACCGCCCTCTTTACGACTGGGTTATAAGAGAAATAGGCGATTTTGAGGTTATCCCCAGACAGATTGAGTTTGCAAAGCTTAATTTGACAGACACAATTATGGGCAAGAGATATTTGAGAAATTTGGTTGAAACAAATCAGGTTGACGGCTGGGACGATCCCCGTCTCTGCACAATCTGCGGAATAAGAAGAAGAGGCTACACCCCCTCCGCTGTCAGAACCTTCTGTGAAATGATAGGAGTGGCTAAGGCTAATTCAACCGTTGATATGGGTCAGCTTGAATACTGCATAAGAGAGGATCTTAAGGGAGATACTCCCGTAGCTATGGCAGTTTTAGACCCTGTTAAGGTTGTTATAACAAACTACCCCGAGGGTCAAAACGAGTTTTTGACTGTTTCGAACCACCCGGACAATGAAGCTTTGGGCGAAAGACAGGTTGAATTCGGCAGAGAAATTTATATTGAACGTGAGGACTTTATGGAAGAGCCGCCCAAGAAATATTTCAGACTGTCTCCTGACAAAGAGGTTAGACTTAAGGGCGCATATTTCATAAAGTGCACAGGGGTTTCAAAGGACGAAAACGGCGTTATTCAGACTATTTACGCCACATACGACCCGGAAACAAAGGGCGGAAACTGCCTTACAAGAAAGGTTAAGGGAACAATTCACTGGGTTTACGCCCCTGCGGCAGTTAAAGCAAAGGTAAACCTTTATGAAAACCTTGTTGTTAAGGACGAGACTTCGGACAACGGCTACAGCCTTAACCCGGATTCGATTAAAACCGTTGACGCAATGGTTGAACCCTATATTGCAGACTGTAACCCTATGGACAGATTTCAGTTTATGCGCTTAGGCTACTTCATTGCGGATTCAAAGCATTTCACAAAGGATAACCCTGTTTTCAACAGGATAGTATCTTTAAAAAGCTCATTTAAGCCTTAAATAAAACAAATCAAAAATAATGCGGCAAAGGATTATTCCTCTGCCGCTTTTTTATTGCTCATCACTTTATTTTCTTGTAAACATATTATAGTCTGCCCCGGCGGAATAGAAAAACTGAAAATAAAGCTCGTCCTCATATTCCTCCTCTATACTTTCGCCTGCCTCGTCAAAGGCGTCCCAAAAATCCTCACCGTAAACAGCTTCAACATAAGCATATATAAGGCTTATATTGTACTCTTTGCGTTCCAGCTCTTTATATATCTCCTCGGTTAAGCTATAATAGTCAAGCTGCATAAATTCAAGAACAAAATCCGCCGACAAAACCATACATCTGGCTGCTTCTTCATATTCACTGTTGGTTTTTATAATATTTTCACCTTCACCGTCTGCCAGCTTATTAAATAAAAACCTTACCATACTTTCGACGCTTTCCTCCATATCGAGGTTATCGTCAATTTCGATAGTGCCGGAAAAATCTCCGCATAAAAAGGTTTTAATCTCTCCGTCCATAAGACTGCTGTCGGTCAGGTCATACAAATAGCCGAAAAGCTCAGATATGATTTCGTCATATTCATCCTCACCGCCGTAATAGTCTGAATAATAGTCGGATAAATATTCATCATAGTCAAAATAGTCTTTCCAATCCCCGGTTTCTTCGTCCTCTTCTTCCGGAATATCATAAACGCTTAAGTCCACATCATCTGCGAAATATTCAAGGCATTTTTCCGCAAATTCCTCATAGCCCTTACAGTCCGCAAGCTTTTCGGCATTATAAATATCCAAGTCGGAAAAGGTCATAACAAGGGGAAAGGGTTCCCCTGCGTATTCTATATTTTCTCTGTATGTATCGGAAACAACGCTTATCTGCCCAAGCTGTTCATCGTAATTTACCTCAGCGTCCAAAATCTCCAAAACCTCACGAACAGGCAGCATTGTATAGCCGTCCTTAATAAAGGGCTTACAGCTTAAAACCCCCATTTTATCCTCTCCGGTGTTGTCATAAAGAGAAATAACCCCGTAGGAATAATTACTTATAATATAGGCGTATGCACCGTTTGTCAAATTAAGAATAAATCTGCCGTCAAGGGTTTGGGCTATAAGCAGCTTTCCGTTTGAGGTGTCTTTAAAATAAATGTCTCTGTTTAAATATTCTTCAAGCACCGTTCTTATGGGAAAATAAACCTCTCCGTCAATAATTTCACCCTCAACGGGAAACTCAAGCTCCTCATAATCCACATAAACCGCCGGAATTTCTTCAAAGCCGTAAACGGCTGCGCAAAGCCCCAACGAAAAAATGGCAGACGCAAAAAACAAAACAAGTCTTTTCACATTAAATACCCCCTAACCCTAGCCTGTAAAGCCTGTATGATAAGCGTCACCGCCGTAATAATAATAGTACCAGTTTTCACCGAAATATTCCTTATAAAGCTCTTTTCTGCTTTCGTCGCCCAAGCCCAAATCAGCGTCGTCCTCTTCCGCTTCCGGTTCATATTCCTCCTTTAGCTTGTCAAGAATAACCAAAATTTCTCCGTCATTTCTGTAAAGACGCTCCAAATAGCCCTCAATATATCCCAAATCGCCGCTTAATGAAGAGCTTAGGCGTGAACGGAAGGGCCAGTAGTTTACAAAGGCGTTTGTTTTGCCTTCAAAATCTTCAGTAAATTCAGCTGTTATGTCTTTTTCGTCATCAACGTAAAGAGAACTGCCGAAAACCGACAAAACCATATATCTGGCATAGGGCAAAATCTTTCCGTTTACGGCGGCGGAACCGTTCTCTCCCTTATAGAGAAAATCAAAAAGATTTCTCAGGCTTTCTTCATTGTCAAGGCTTGAGTCTATTTTAATAAGGTCGGAATAGTCTCCGCTTAAATAGCTTTTCATATAGCTTGAAAAATATTCGTCATATTCACCGAAGCCGCTCAAATCCAAAAAATATTTAACCTCGTTGTAGCAAAGCTCTCTTAAATATTCATAATATTCCGACGGATTGCTTTCATAGCCGCTGTCATAATAGTTGCCTTCATATTCCAAAACCTTTGCGGAAAGCTCGTTTAAATATTCATACCCTTCAGAAGATGTCAATGCGGCAGCAAGCTCGGCATCATAGTCAACCTCTCTTAAAACTATGGGGTAGGGAATTCCCTCCAAATCCGAATATTCCTCATAAAGCTCGGAATTTATTGAAATAAGCCCTTCTTCGCCGTCATAAACGACGGTTCCTCCCATAAGCTCTATAATTTCTCTTACAGGCAGCATTGTGCTCCCCTGTTTAATATACGGCAGATGCTCCAAAACCCCTACTCTGCTGTAGTCGCCGTAATATTCGGTATAAAGATAGTTTCCTTTGTCTACGTCTACGGAAAGGCTTCCGCCGTCGGCGTAGGCAGTCAAAATTCTGCCGTTTGCCCCTGTTTTATAGTTTACCTCGTTTCTTGTGAAGGCTTCCAAAACAGGTCTTATGGCTACATAGGCTACACCGTTTATAATATCCGGCTCTACGTCAAATTCAAGCTCTTTTCCATCTGTTATAACTCTTATGCCCTCGTCACTGCAGAAAGCCCCTGTTGAAAAACTCCCCGTAAGCAAAGCCGCCAAAGCCAAAAAACATATTGCTTTTTTCATAAAATTCCTCTTTTCTGCCTGTCTGATTTCTTTCAGATTTAATTCCTTTCGGTCAGCTTATATGTAAGGGTCATAAGGCTGTCTGTCAGGTGAACATTTTCGATTACCACATCATCGGGAGGGCTTATGGACATATGTGAAAAATTCCATATGCCTTTAACTCCGTTTTGTATGATCGTCTCTATAATCTGCTCAGCATTGTTCCCCGGCAGGGTTAAAACCGCAATATCTACCTTTGTTTTTTTCAAAAAATCATCTAATGTGTCTATGTCGGAGATTTCAATTCCCCTTATGTTAAGCCCTATAAGCTTAGGGTTTTTGTCGAAAACCCCTACGAAGTTATAGCCTCTTTTTTGATAGTTTATATAATTAAGAAGAGCCTGACCTATGTTGCCGGCTCCTATAATAATCATATTATAGGTTTTGTCAAGACCCAAAATTTTTCTTATTTCGTTATAAAGAAGCTCCACGTTATAGCCGTAGCCCTGCTGACCGAAGCAGCCGAAATTGTTAAGATCCTGTCTTATCTGCGACGCAGTTAAATTCATTTTTCGGGCTAAAGCCTTTGAAGAAATTCTGTTAATTCCGCTGTCTAAGAGACTTTCCAAATAACGATAATATCTGGGCAGACGTCTTATAACAGCCGTAGAAATAGTTTTTTCCATAATCCTGACACTGACCTTTCAAAACAAAAAACTCTTTTAAGCCTAAATAAATTTTCACTTTAAAATTTTTCAAACTTTTAATGTGATTATACAATAGAAACCCCCTTTTGTCAATCAGCCCTGTCTCAATTCAATATTAAAAAGTCTTAACAAACAGACTTGTCTGATATTATAAATTATGATATAATTTCTTCAATAAAAATTTATAACCTATAAGAAACTAATACAAGAGGCTAAAATATGATAATTTCACTAAACTCAGTAAGTATGTCCTTCGGAGAGACGGAGGTCTTGAAAAACATAACATTTTTATTGAATGAAAAGGAAAAAGCCGCCGTTGTGGGCATAAACGGCTGCGGAAAAACAACTCTTTTTAAGCTTATAACAGGGGAGCTTACCCCCACAGGGGGAGACATAATTATTCCCAAATTTACTGAAATAGGCTATTTCTCCCAAAGCCTTACAATAGATTCGGAAAGCACAATTTATTCGGAGCTTATGGGGGTTTTCAAAAGGACACTTCAAATAGAAGAGCAAAAGCAGGAAACAGAGGCTCAGCTTAAAACCGCAAAGGGAGCCGAGCTTGACAGGCTTTTGGCTAAATATGACCGTCTCACCGCAGAATTTGAAAAGCGGAACGGCTTTGAAAGCGAAAGCCGGGTCAAGGGGGTTATAAAGGGGCTTGGCTTTTCTGAGGAGGACAGCGAAAGAAAAATAAACAC
Source organism: Clostridiales bacterium (assembly GCA_021200955.1). Lineage (GTDB taxonomy): Bacteria > Bacillota > Clostridia > Lachnospirales > CAG-274 > JAJQCI01. The sequence goes on from JAJQFU010000056.1 coordinate 34,655, forward strand.
TCTTTCGGGAGGTCAGAAAACAAGGGTTGCCTTAGGCAGGCTTCTTCTTGCCTCTCCCGACCTTCTGCTTTTAGACGAGCCTACAAACCATTTGGACATAGACAGCATAAAATGGCTTGAGGGCTATCTTTCGACCTATAAGGGCACTGTTATAATAATATCCCACGACCGTTTTTTCATTGATAAAACCACAAACAAAATAATAGAAATAGAAAACGGCGTTTCAAGAGTATTTTCGGGCTCATATGAAGAATATGCCCAAAAGAAGCAGATTTTAAGAGAAACGGAGCTTCATCACTATATCAACAACCAAAGAGAAATCAAAAGACAGCAGCAGTCAATAGAAAAGCTGAAGTCATTTAACAGAGAAAAATCAATAAAAAGAGCCGAAAGCAAGGAAAAGGCTCTTGAAAAATTCGAAAAGCTTAAAAGCCCGGATCCTGTTCCGGAGGGAATTAATTTAAGGCTCACTCCGGCGAAGACCAGCGGTAAGGACGTTTTGACCCTTACGGATATATCAAAGTCCTTTGGGGATAACTGCCTTTTCAAAGGGCTTGACCTTGAAATAAAAAAGGGCGACAAGGTGGCTCTGATAGGGGCTAACGGAACAGGCAAAACCACTCTGTTTAAAATTATAACAGGGGGGCTTTCTCCCGACAGCGGCACTGTCAGAATAGGCTCTAATGTGGAAATAGGCTATTATGATCAGGAGCAGGAAAACCTGAACAAGTCGAAAACACTTTTTGACGAAATACACGACGAAAACCCCGAAATGACCACCACAGAGGTAAGAAGCCTTTTAGCGGCGCTTTTGTTTAAAGGAGACGACGCAGACAAGCAGATTTCTCTTTTAAGCGGCGGCGAAAAGGGCAGAGCGTCTCTTGCGAAGCTGTGTCTTTCAAAGGCGAATTTTCTTCTTTTGGACGAGCCTACAAACCATTTGGATATATGCTCAAAGGATCTTCTCGATCAGGCACTTTCCGAATACAGCGGAACTATTCTTTTTATATCTCACGACAGATATTTTATAAACAAAACCGCAAACAAAGTTATTGAGCTTAAAGACGGCAGGCTAAAGACCTATTTGGGTAACTATGATTATTATGAAGAAAAGCAGACGGAGCTGCCCCAAGAGACAGCCGCTGTTAAACAAACAGACAGCGCAGGCAAAAACGACTGGCAGAAGCAGAAGGAGCAGCTTTCACTTCAAAGAAAGGCTCAGGCTCGCCAAAAACGTCTGGAGGAGGAAGCCGCAGACCTTGAAGCCAAAATCGACAGCTTAGAGGCTCTTTTGGAGACCTCCGAGGTCGCCACCGACCCCAAAAAAGCCACCGATGTATATAACGAAAAAACGGAGTTAGAGGAAAAGCTTCTTCTTGTATATGACGAGCTTGAAAATTAATTATTGGGAATAATCGGATATTTTAAGCGTATTCTTTATAAAAAGGATAAAAAGGAAATTTATATTAGATGAAGCCTACAGTTAAAAATATGCTTATTACAGCCCTGTCTCCCATAGGCAAAACCCTTTATATTTACGGCGGAGGGTGGAACGAAGCCGACACCTCAGCCGGAAAAGAAGCTAAAACAATAGGAACAAGCCCCCTGTGGCAAAGCTTTTACAGCCTTAACACAAGGGGCTATAATTATAAGGATTTTGATTATAAGAAAAACCCCGGTCTAATTCACTTTGGGCTTGACTGCTCAGGCTATGTAGGCTGGGTTTTGTATAATCTTTTCGAAAGAGAAAACGGCAAAAACGGCTATGTATATAAGTCTAACGAAATTGCCCGGGCTTTGGCGAAAAAGGGCTTAGGCACGTTTACCACCCCAAGGGAAATAGTCTCATACCGTCCCGGGGATATTTTGTCGGGTGATAAAGCCTGTCACACATTCATAGCCTTAAGCCAATGCAGCGACAAAAGCCTTATTTTGCTTCACAGCTCGCCCCCTGCCCCTATGGTTTCTTCATCTCCCACACCTAAAGGCTGCCCCTCACAGGCAGACGTTTTTGCCGAGGGCTTTATGAAAAAAGCATATCCTAAGCATTTTTCTCTTCATCCTGATATAAAAAGACCTGTTTCTTACCTTGCGGACTATAATCAGTTTCGTTTTTACCCTCACATACTTAAAGACCCCGATAATCTCTGTTCAAAAACAGCCGAAGAAATTTTAGAGGAGCTGTTTAACTCAATTAACACATTTTCCGAGACTTAAGGTAATTCAAAAACCCTAAGCACCCCCTCCGAAATTTCATCATATGCCAAATCGAAATTATCCGTATACCATGGGTCGGCAATATCCCGGGGGCTGTCGGTAAAATCCAAAAGCCTGAAAATCTTTTTGTCACTGTCCGAGCCTATAATCCTCAAAAGGTTTCTTCTGTTGAAATCCTCCATAACGAGAACGTAGTCGAATTTTTTATAGTCTCCCGTTGTAAACTGCTTTGCCCTGTGCCCCCGGGGGTCAAGCCCCACGGACCTTAACTTTCTTGCCGCCGGAGGATAAACGCCGTTTCCCAGCTCCTCTCTGCTTGTAGCTGAAGAATCAATTAAAAACCTGTCCTCCAAGCCTTGTTTTTTAACCATATCCTTAAAAATAATTTCACCCATAGGTGAGCGGCAAATATTCCCGTGGCACACAAACATAACCTTTATCATAAAAAATCAATCCTTTCTTTCTCAAAAAAATGATTTTGTTCAAATTCATTATATCATATACGAAAAAAAGCTTCAAGCAAAGCCTTCTTTAAATATCTTTCTTCAAATTTTTCTTTCTTTCATTCAAAAAAGGCATACCCGTTTAAAAAAGTATGCCTTTCGTTCAATTTTTTTATTCTTCGTCCTCAAACAAAAGTTTAGGGTCCTCTGCTGTGTCATTATGGCTTAAGCCGAACTGAAGGTGCGCCCCCAAAGCCGAGCCGAAATCGGTAGGCTCGCCCACAAAGCCTATAATGTCTCCTGCGTTTACAATGTCTCCAACAGCAGCCGAGATATTCTCTCCGAGCCTACTGTATGTAGACATCCAACCGTTGCCATGGTCAACAACTACAAAATTGCCTAAAATCTCGTCATAGCCTGCGTCATAAACTACGCCGTCTGCGCTTGCCCCTACGGGAGTTCCCACATCAGCGGCTATGCAAATGCTGTCGGTAGTGCGGTACTGCTCAAGAGTGGGGTCGAACACCGCAATTTCCGGGCTGAAATCCATAACAATCTGCCCCTCAACAGGCATAAGCATTGTCTCTGAGCTTTCGTCAAATGAAAAGAGAGTGTCTGCGCTTGCTGTCTTTTTTGTGTCCTCTGTTTTTGTTTCCGTCTGAGCTTCGGCGGTTTTGGGCTTTGAAGCCGCTGTTTCAGCCTCTGCGGTCTTTTCCGTTACCGCTTCTGTGGGCTTTTCCGCTGTTTTGGCAGCTGTAGCAGCTTCGGTGGTCTGTTCCTTATAGCTTTTGTCCTTAGAGCCGCTTACGGCAGTATCCTCATAGGGTTCGCTGAGCTCCGCCGTTTCGCCTTGACCTTCGGTTCTGCTGTCATAAACCGCCACACCTGCCGCCAAAACCACAATCAGCGCCACACAGGTATAAATTACTGCGGCATAGCCGTTTTCATTAAAAAAATTCTTAATCTTGTCTTTCACTGAAAAACACCTCCGTAGCCCTATTATTGCCGAAGGTGTTGATTTATATTCATTTAAACAGATGTTTTATTAAAATTTAATGCTTTTTATTGCTGAAATAAATTCTGCGTTGTTTTTTGTTTTTGACATAAGTTCGTTGAATGTGCCTGTTATTTCAACGGGTGTTGCGTTGGATATGCCCCGTCTTATGTTATAAACGCATTCAAGCTCTTCGGGGCTTAACAGATCCTCCTCACGGCGTGTTCCCGATTTTAAAATATCGATAGCCGGGAAAATCCGCCTTTCCGAAAGCTTTCTGTCAAGAACAAGCTCCATATTGCCCGTTCCCTTAAACTCCTCATAAACCACGTCGTCAAGCTTGCTGCCCGTTTCAACAAGAGCCGTCGCCAAAATCGTCAGACTTCCGCCGTTTTCAATGTTTCTGGCTGCTCCGAAAAATCTTTTGGGCATATAAAGAGCCGCCGGGTCAAGACCGCCCGACAAGGTTCTGCCGCTTGGGGGTACGGTTAAATTATACGCCCTTGAGATCCTTGTAATAGAGTCAAGAAGAATAACAAGATCCTGCCCCTGTTCAACAAGCCTTTTGGCACGCTCCAAAACCATTTCAGCCACCTTTTTGTGGTGCTCCGGCTGTTCATCGAAGGTTGAATAAACAACGTCCACGTTTTTGCCGCTTATTGACCTCTGCATATCGGTCACTTCTTCGGGACGCTCGTCAATTAAAAGAACAATTATTTTAATATTCGGATAGTTTGTAATAATTGAGTTGGCAATTTTTTTAATAAGGACAGTTTTGCCTGCCTTGGGCTGGGCTACAATCATACCTCTCTGCCCCTTGCCTATGGGTGAAATCAAATCTATTGTTCGTGTGGAAATGTCTTTTCCGTCAGTTTCAAGCCTGATTTTTTCATTGGGATACAACGGCGTTAAATCTTCAAAATTAGGTCTGTGCATAGCCGTAATAGGGCTGTCGCCGTTTACCGAATTAACATAAATTAAAGCATTGAATTTATCTGTTTCCTTTTGGGTACGTGTAATACCCTCAATAAAATCGCCTGTTTTAAGATTAAAGCGCTTAATTTGAATTCCGTTTATATAAACGTCTTTAGAACCGGGAAGGTAGTTTTCCTTCCTTAAAAAGCCGTAGCCCTCTTCCATAACCTCCAAAACGCCGCTTTCGGTGGCGGTTGAGCCCACAGGTCTTTTTGCCGTTTCGTCACGGTTCGTTCCATAGGGTCTGGGGGTGTAGGGTCTTTTAAAGCCTTCCCCCTCTTCAAGGGGCTTGCTTTCGGCAGCTTCGGTCTGAGAAGCTTCGGCTGTTTGCTCTTGGGCTTCTGTCTGAGAAGCTAAAGCCGGCTGTTCGGGCTGTTCGGCTTCTTCTTTAGGCTCAGTCTGAGAAACCGACTCAGCCTGCGGAGCTTCGGCTGCCTTTTGGGCTTGCTCCTTTTGTTCCTCTTTATAAGGCAAGGAAGCTTCACCCTCAGGGGGCAAAGCTTCCGAAGCCTCTAAAGCTTCTTTAATCTTTTCTATCAGGCGGCTCTTAGAAAATGTTGTTACGCTTTTAACTCCTTTTTCCTTTCCGAATTTTCGAAGCTCCAAAAGCGTCATACGTTCCAAATCCATTAAGTCTCCTCCTGAAAAATTATTAAGTTTTAAAAATATTAATCTGCACTGGGGATTATAAGCTTCTGACCCACTGTCAGGTTTGTGCTTGAACCCATATCGTTGGCTTCCTGAATAAGAGTATATTTTGTCTTGTCTCCCAGCTCGCTTGCTGCGATTTTATAAAGTGTGTCGCCTGACTGAACTATATAATAGTTTTCTTCGCCTGAAGCTTCGCTGTCTGAAGAGTCACTGTCTGAACTGTCGCTGCTGTCGGAAGTATCGGCTGAAGCTGTGTCTGCTGTGTCGGCAGTTACGGGAGATGTGAGCTCTGCAATTTTAGCGTTAAGCTGTTCTACATCCGCAGTATATTTTTCAACCATTTCGGTGTAGCTCTGCTCAGCCTGCGAAAGCTCCTTCTTGAGTGATCTGTTGTTCAAAAACTGGGCTGCTAAAATAAGAAGAACGATAATCAAAAGAATAGTCAAAACAACAACCTTCAGCGAAAATTCAACTCCGCCGCCTGAGGGCTTTTCATCATATTCCTCATCGTCGTCATAATATTCATCGTCCTCATATTCATCATCATAATATTCATCATCGTCATAGTATTCGTCATCATCGTAATACTCTTCTTCATAGTCCGCGTCTTTTCCGGGCTTTTTCTTCATTTTCTTATCCGCCTTTCTCTTTTTGGGGGCTGCCTTAGCCTTAGCCTTTACGGGAGCCGCCTTTTCGCTTTCCTTAGCTTCGGGGGCTTCCTCCTTGGGTTCTTCCTTTGCTTTTTCGGAAACCTCGGAAGCTGCCTTTGCAGGCTCTTTGCTTTTCTCTTCCTTGCCGGTTTTTTTGGATGAGCGTAAAATGCTTACTCTTTTGGTTTTGCTCTTTTTTGCTTCTTCGGTCTTTTCGGGTTCGGCTTCCTTGCTTTCCTCTTTTTCGGAAATTTTTTCGGGAGCTTTTTCCGCTCTTTCAGAAGCTTTTTCGGGAGCTTTTTCAGGAGCTTCTTCCGAAGCCTTTTCCGAAACTGCTGCCGCTGCTGCAAGAGCCGTTGCAGCAAGAGCTTCGTCCATTCCCGAAGCCTCGTCATCGCTTAACTGCTTTTCAGTCTCCTTAATAAATTCGGAATGCTCCTGTTCGGTCTTTTCGTCAGGCTCCGAGCCTGAATAAAAGTCCTTTTCACCGTCGGAAATATATTCCTCAAAAAGACTTTTAACTATGCTTTTTGTTTCTTCATCGGCTTGAAAACCGCTGTGCTTTCCTGCCGTCTCTCCTTCTTCGGGTGCTGCCCTGCGGCTGCCCCTTCTGCCGAGAGAGCGTACTTTGGGATTACTCATATTTTACCTCCGTATGTATCACTTAAAAAAATATTTTTTTCAAGACTTAAAAGCCCCATAGATAAAACGGCGCTTTCAAATCAAACATTCTATTAAAACAGCCTAATACAAATATCATTTTATTATCAAATTATCAAATTGTCAATACCTACAGCTGAAATTTTGACTTATTTAATAAAAATATAATTAATTAACAGTGTTAAAGCTTGATAAAAGGCACAATGAAGTCGAAAACATTTAATTGACAAATGTATATTACTGTAATAAAATTATATATAGAAAAGGGTTCTTAAGGGGGCAGCTTTCTAAAGAAAGAAGGTAATTTTTATGAAGAAACTTATTGCTGAGTTTATCGGAACAATGGTGCTCGTTGTTATGGGCTGCGGAACGGCTATGCTGGTAGGCTGCGGCGCCGATGCAGGCTGCGGCTATATTTTGACCGCCCTTGCTTTCGGTCTTGTAATCGTAGGTATGGCTTACTGCGTAGGCAACATCTCCGGCTGTCACATTAACCCTGCCGTTTCACTGGGGGTTTTAATGAGCGGCGGAATGGAAGTTAAGGATTTTATAGGCTATGTAATTGCTCAGATTTTGGGTGCGCTGGTCGGCGCAGTTATACTTGCGGCAATTTTCGGCTTAGGCGGTGTAACGGATATGACAGGCGGCTTCGGCTCAAACGGACTTGCCGGTGTAAACGGAAGTGCTGTTGCCGGTCTGCTTGTTGAAATCGTTCTTACATTTATATTCGTTCTTACAATTTTAGGCGTAACCTCCAAAAAGGCAGGTCACGGCTCATTCGGCGGTCTTATTATAGGTCTTACACTGACCCTTGTACATATTTTGGGAATCGGTCTTACGGGAACCTCCGTAAACCCTGCCAGAAGTATCGGCCCTGCCATTATGGCAGCTATATCCTATGGCAACACAGAACCCCTTGCAAGCCTTTGGGTATTTATAGTAGGTCCTCTTGTAGGCGCAGCCATCGCCGCTGTTGTTTATAAATATCTTGAAAGTGATAATTAAAAGTTATGATTGATTAATGTACGCTGACAGCCTCCCCTTGAGGGGAGGTGTCGCACGAAGTGCGACGGAGAGGTGGAGTAGTCATCTCTCAGTCAACCTATATTTCAAAAGTCCCCGTCATCAGACTAGGGCTTTTTTAATGCAAAAAAATATTTTCAAAAAGGGATTGACAAAACAGGTAAATTGTTGTATGCTAACAGTAGTTAGTTAACTCTAATTTTTATTATCATATACTAATTTTAATTATCATACAGTAACTTGACCGGATTAAGGGAGGTCTTTCAGTGATGCCTTTAACGCTTTGCCCCGAAGGGGAAGAAAATATCATCAAAAGAATAGGCGGAAAGGAAGAAATTCGCCGTCACCTTGAAAACTTAGGCTTTGTTCCCGGGGGAACCATTACCATAGTCAGCAGAGCCGCAGGCAACATTATAGTAAACATAAAGGAGTCGAGAATTGCGGTAAGCAGCGAAATGGCTTCTAAGATTATGGTTTAAAAAGGTTTAATAATAATCTTTATATCTTTATGCTTTTAAGGAGGAAAAAATGAAAACTTTAAAGGATTCAAAGGTGGGCGAAACAGTCACGGTTGTTAAGCTCACAGGCGCAGGAGCAGTTAAGAGAAGAATTATGGATATGGGTATAACAAAGGGTGTTGAAATCTACATCCGTAAGGTAGCCCCCTTAGGCGACCCAATCGAGGTAACGGTCAGGGGCTATGAGCTTTCCATAAGAAAAGCCGATGCGGAGATTATCGAAATTAAATAAAATTATTAAAAAATGCAAGCATTTTTAAGTCTATAACATTTATTAGGAGGAAAAAATATGAGTGTTAAAATTGCCTTAGCCGGCAATCCCAACAGCGGAAAAACAACATTGTTCAACGCTCTGACAGGCTCAAACCAGTTCGTAGGAAACTGGCCCGGCGTTACCGTTGAAAAGAAAGAGGGGAAGCTTAAATTCCAAAAGGACGTTGTAATAATGGACTTACCGGGAATTTACTCCCTTTCGCCCTACACCCTTGAAGAGGTTGTAGCCAGAAATTATCTTATTAACGAAAAGCCCGACGCCGTTTTGAATATAGTTGACGGCTCGAACCTTGAAAGAAACCTTTATCTCACAACACAGCTTACAGAGCTTGGCATTCCCGTAGTTGTTGCCATAAATATGATGGACGTTGTGGAAAAGGCAGGAGACAAAATCGACACAGCCGGTCTTTCAAAGCTTTTGGGCTGTGCAGTAGTTGAAATTTCAGCCCTTAAGGGAACAGGCGTTAAAGATGCGGCTATGAAAGCCGTTGAAGCTGCCCAAAAAGGAAAGGCTGCTCCTCTTCACCCCTTCAGCAGTGAGACGGAACACGCCATTGCCCACATTGAAGATCTCCTTAAAGGCAAAATCGACAAAAAGCAGGAAAGATGGTTTGCTATAAAAGCCTTTGAAGGCGACGAAAAGGTTATGGAACAGCTTAAGCTTGACAGTGTTACCCTTAAGGAAATCAAGGATGTTGTAAAGGGTATTGAGGACGAGTTTGAAGACGACAGCGAAAGCATTATCACAAACGAAAGATACGTTTACATATCAAAAATACTTAAGGGCATATATAAAAAGCAAAGCAAGGGCAAGCTGACCGCTTCGGATAAAATCGACAAAATCGTTACAAACAGAATACTCGCTCTGCCTATATTTGCGGTAATTATGTTTATAGTTTACTACATTTCCGTTACCACAGTGGGTACAATCGCCACAGACTGGGCTAATGACGGCGTTTTCGGCGACGGCTGGCACCTTTTCGGCATAGGCACAGGTGAATATGAAGAAGCCGCTGAGCCTTATGCAGACGCAGCCACAATAGTAAACGGCTTTGCGGAATATTTTGAAGCAGAGGACGTTTTGGAAGCTCTCGACAGCGAAAGCGAGGAGTATGACCCCGAAACAGCTGTTTCCGTTATAAATGAATTTGCAGCTGAGGTTCCCGAGGATGCAGAAGCTGTTTTCCTTGTAAGCGATGAAGAAACCCTTGCTGACGAAGAGGTTACCGCAAGTGCGGAAGAGCTTAGCGAAGCTGTTGCGGTTTTGACAGAATACGGCTGTGAAGAGCCTGACCCGGCTGACTACGGCGTATGGATTCCCGGTGTTCCCGTATTTATAGAAAGTGCCCTCAGTGCACTTGGCTGTGCAGACTGGCTTTCGGGTCTTATTCTCGACGGTATCGTAGCCGGTGTAGGTGCGGTTTTGGGCTTTGTTCCCCAGATGTTAATTCTGTTTATATTCCTTGCTTTCCTTGAAGCCTGCGGATATATGGCAAGAGTTGCCTTCATTATGGACAGAATTTTCAGAAAGTTCGGTCTTTCCGGAAAGTCCTTCATTCCTATGCTTATAGGCTCGGGCTGCGGTATTCCAGGAATTATGGCTTCAAGAACAATCGAGTCTGACAGAGACAGAAAAATGACAATTATGACAACTACTTTTATTCCCTGCGGAGCAAAGCTTCCCTTCATAGCTATGATCGCCGGCGCTATTTTCGGCGGCGCCGCATGGGTTGCGCCTTCGGCTTATTTCTTAGGCGTTGCGGCAATTATAGTTTCCGGTATTATGCTTAAAAAGACAAAGCTTTTCGTAGGCGACCCTGCTCCCTTCGTTATGGAGCTGCCCGCTTATCACCTTCCCACTGTGGGAACAGTTCTCCGTTCAATGTGGGAAAGAGGCTGGAGCTTCATTAAAAAGGCAGGAACTATCATACTTCTTTCAACAATTGTTGTTTGGTTTGCTACATACTTCGGCTTTGTTGACGGTACTTTCGGAATGCTTACGGAAGAACAGATTGACTGCTCGATTCTTGCAGCTATAGGCAGAGCAATCGGCTGGATATTCACTCCCCAGGGCTGGGGCAACTGGCAGGCTGCCGTAGCTTCTATTACGGGACTTATTGCAAAAGAGAACATTGTCGGCACTTTGGGCATACTCTATTCAGCAGGAGAGGGAACGGTTTATCAGAATATGTTCGGCGCATTTAATGCGGCCGGCTTCGGCGCAATCGCCGGATATTCCTTCCTTGTTTTCAATCTTCTCTGTGCTCCCTGTTTTGCGGCTATGGGTGCAATCAGACGTGAAATGAACAACGGAAAGTGGTTCGCTGTTGCAATCGGCTATCAGTGCGGCTTTGCTTATGTGATTTCACTTATAGTTTATCAGCTTGGCAAGCTCTTTGCAGGCGGCGGCTTCGGCTTAGGCACAATCGTTGCCGTAATTCTTTTAGTAGGTCTTATCTATCTTATTGTAAGACCTCAGAAAAGCACTTCTGAAGCTTCCGGCAAGGCGGTAAGAGCCTGAAAACCTCCTTAAAAAGGACGTGATTATATGAATTTTGCTACATTTGTTGTTGGGGCTGTGCTGGTTTTAATAGTGTTTCTTATAATCAGAAGCCTTGTTAAAAAAGGCGGAAACACCTGCGGCTGTGACCGTGCTCACTGTCATAACGCCTGTCATAAGCCCGCACCCAATAATGAGCAGAAAGAATAAAGAAATATTATTACTTTAGGCAATAATTTCCTCTTTATAATATACAAAAAAGAAGCTGTTGAAAAGTTGATCTTTCCTTTTCACAGCTTCTTTTATTTTAATCTCTCAGTAATACCTTCCCAGCAATTTTATTACATTCCCAAAACCATTTTCTTAATCAAGCTATACTTATCTTCAGGAGCTTTTAAAATATTAAAGGCACTGTCAAAGGTATACTGACCTGTTTCCATTAATGCTTTTATGTTGTTTGTAAGGTTCTCTATTATTCCTTCAGCTCTGCCTTCTGCTCTGCCCTTCATTTCTCCTCTTTCTTCTCCCCGTTTTTCAATACCATAGCTTACATTACACATAGTCGTCACCCCTTCTTCAATATTTTTTGTTATTTTGATATTAAAGTCGTTTTCCATTATGTCAAGTCTTTCCTGTGCGGAAAGATCCGATGCAGTTATAACATCAATAAGCTTTAAACAGCTTTTATAGTTTTCGGAATCCCGCTTACCGAGACAAACCATAACAATATCCAAAAGGTCATAATCTTTAAAATTATATTTTGCTTTGCCTATAATATTCTGCTCCTTCAGTGAAAATCTTGTTATTGTGTTCTGTTTGTTCTTGGGTGCGTCCCAACAGATCCAAATGCTAACGACCTTTTTAATATTCCCGTATTCGGAGTTGGTAAACTCCTTATTATACTGATCGGAAATCAATCTTGAACAGTAGTAAACGGCACGTTTTAACAGCGGATATTTAGTATTAAACTTATTCTGTGCTTCAATGTTTATTATAAGCTTTACCGTTCCCGAAAGTGAGGGCACATAGGCATAGAAAAGAATGTCATATCTAACTACAGTGTCGTCCCTGTCCATACCTGTTATAACTTCCTTATCATTTATGTGAACAGCTTCAACAGATACCTCCGGCTCTCCTTCGATATACTTTTCGGCAATATCATACTGGTCATAATCCTTAAACTCTTCCAAACAGTCCTTTAAGATATTGGCTAAAAATATTTTTATAGAAAGTGTCTTTTTTAACTGCTCGTCATATTTTTTATTTAATTCGTTAGTATAAGCGTTTTTAGCCGCCTCGGTCAGTGTTTCCATAATTGTTTGCCCTTATAATCTCTCTGTAATACCTTCCTTACAATTATATTTTATTACATTCACAAAACCCTGTCAAGAGAAACAAATTAAAAAAGGACTGCCGAAAACCGACAGCCCTTTAAAGGTTTAAGCTCTATTAATTATTTCATAGAATCGGCTGAACCCAAAACGTCGCTGATCTTATTAACAACAAGCTCTTCGATCATATCTCTTGCAAGTCCGCAGTATCCTCTGGGGTCGAACTGTTCGGGGTTCTCTGAGAAGAACTTTCTGATAGCAGCTGTCATAGCAAGACGGATGTCAGTATCCATATTGATCTTACATACAGCCATAGAAGCAGCCTTTCTGAGCATATCGGCAGGGATGCCTGCAGCGCCCTTAAGGTTTCCGCCGTACTTGTTGCAAAGCTCGATAACAGCGGGGTCAACTGAAGATGCACCGTGAAGAACGATAGGATAGTTCTTGTAGCCTGCAGCTTCAAGGTTAGCTGTAATCTGTTCAAGTCTGTCAAAAGCTAACTTAGGCTCGCCCTTAAACTTATAAGCGCCGTGGCTTGTACCGATAGCGATAGCAAGTGAGTCAACGCCTGTCTGCTTAACGAAATCAAGAGCTTCGTCGGGGTCTGTATAGATAGCGTCCTTTGAGTCAACCTTAACGTCGTCCTCAACGCCTGCAAGCTTACCTAACTCAGCCTCTACAACAACACCGTGAGCGTGAGCATATTCAACAACTTCCTTAGTCTTTGCTACGTTTTCGTCATAGTCAAAGTGGCTGCCGTCGAACATAACTGATGTAAAGCCTGCTTCAACACATTCCTTAACAGTGTCAAGATCGGGGCCGTGGTCTAAGTGAAGAGCGATGTCGATGCCTGTTTCTGCAACAGCTGCGTCAACCATACCCTTAAGATACTTAGGTGTAGCATACTTAAGAGCGCTCTTTGAACACTGAAGAATACAAGCGGAGTTCATCTTAGCAGCGCCTCTTGTAACGCCCTGAATAATTTCCATATTGTTGATGTTGAAAGCACCGATAGCATATTTGCCTTCAAAAGCCTTTTTAAACATTTCGGTAGTAGTAACTAATGCCATTTTTAATACCTCCTGTGGTAGAATTTTCTATACTGTTATTATACTCCAAATTTGAAGCCTTTGCAACAGTTATTTATCAATCGCCGATAAATTATTTTTTACAAAGTCTGCGATAAAATTATAATGGTTTTTACAATTATATTATGACAAAGCCTTTTTAATAAGCTTAAAGTTATTCTTGTTTGCCTTATAAATTTCTCTGAAAACAGGGTAGAGCTTTTCATAAACCGCCGCATTTTCGGAAGGTGTAATTTCCCTTACGACCTTAACCTTTCCGCCCTTGGCGCTTTCAAAGTCAGCTGCAATTCCCGAGCCTACAAGAGCTATAAGCGCAGCTCCGTAGGAAGGTCCTTCCGACACATTCAAAACCTTTAAGGGTCTGTTTATAATATCAGAGCAAATCTGTCCCCAAAGAACGCTCTTTGCTCCGCCGCCGGTTATGAAAATTTCATCAAGGGCAGTGAACTTTTGAACCTCTTCGTAAAGATCTCTTACGGCATAGCCTACACCCTCCATAACGGAACGTATAATATTGCCCTTTTCACAGCCGCCCATAATTCCGAAAAAAACACCTCTTGCATCGGGATCGTTGTGAGGAGATCTTTCGCCGAACAAATAGGGAAGGAACACAAGTCCGCCGCTGCCTGCCGGTGCTTTTTCCGCAAGCACATTCAAGTCGTCAAAAGAAAGGTTCTCGAAAAAAGTTCTCCTTGTCCAGTTAAGAGCTTCTCCGGCACAAAGCATACAGCCCATAGCGTAGCGGCTGTCGGGTGCTGAATAGTTAAACAGGTGAACGCCCCCTGTTACCTCGGAGTTAATTTCGCCTACATAGCCTATAACGGTGCCGCTTGTGCCTATGCTTATAACCCCCTGACCCTCTTTAATAACGCCGTTTCCTATAGCGGCGCAGCTGTTGTCGGCTCCTCCGGCTACAACCTTACAGCCCTCTGCAAGACCTATTTCACTGCAAAGCTCAGGCTTAACCGTTCCCACAACCCCTGTTGAAGGAATAACCTCAGGCAAAATTTCGGGGCTTACTCCGACCTTTTCGCAAAGCTCATAAGACCATTCGCATTTTTTTACGTCGAAAAGAAGAGTTCCTGCGGCGTCCGAAACGTCTGTTTTAACCTCGCCGCAAAGCATAAAGTTAATATAGTCCTTAGGCATAACGACCTTGTTTACCTTGGCGTAGTTTTCGGGCTCGTTTTCCTTAAGCCACAAAATTTTAGGCAGTGTAAAGCCCTCCAAAGCCAAATTGCAGGTCATATCAAGAAGCTTTTCCCTTCCCCCCGCAAGGTCGTAAATTTCTTTAACCTGAGGTGTTGTTCTGGTATCATTCCACAAAAGAGCCGGTCTTATAACCTCATTGTTTTCATCGAAAAATACGGACGAGTGCATCTGACCGGACGTAGCAACTGCCTCAATCTTCCCCTTAGCTTCGGGGTGCTTTTCCAAAAGAGCCTTAAGGCATTTAAGAGTATTATCCCACCAAACAACAGGCTTCTGTTCAACCCTTCCCCCCGAGAGAAAATCGGGAGTATAGCTGACGCTTGCGGAGTCGATAATTCCGCCCTCGCCGTCAACCAAAAGGGTTTTAACGCCGCTTGTTCCCAAATCTATTCCTACAACATATTTCATAAAAAACCTCCGTAAATTCTTTATTCACCGACAGCTTGTCCCTCGTCGGCAGGGGTTAAATCCACAATAAGCCCCAGCTCCTGGGCAATAACGCTTTTAGGCGTAACCACGCAGACCATATTGTCATAGTTTCTGCCCACAAAGCAGCCTACAAAGCTTTTTTTTGTCGGAAAGGGTTATTTTAACAGCCATTCCTCTTTTAAAGGTTATTCCGTGATATTCAACAACATCTATGGGAAACAGCCTGCGGCATTTTTCCATAACGTTTTTCATCTGCGCCGCTCCGGTTAAAAGTATGCTGGCTTCCTCCGCAACCCGTTTCATAAACAGAAAGCTCATAACAAGCATAGTAAGAACAGCCGACACAACAGCCGCCAAAATTACGCCGCCGAAATCAACTACAAACCTTAAGCTGCCTATATAAAATTCATAACCTTCCATAAAATTATCCTCCGCACAGCTTGCTTTCAACAAAATGCCTTGCGGCGCGTCCGCTTCTTCCGCCGAAGCCCAGCTCATAGGCGTTTGCTTCCCTCAAAAATTCGTCTGTAGCTTCAATTCCCTTTTCAGCCGCAATGCCCTTAACAATTTCGGCATATTCCTTAGGCGTGGGGCGTAAGAACGAAAGCTTAAGCCCGAACCTGTCTGAAAGAGAAACCTTTTCGTTAAGCTGATCCTGAGTATGTATTTCGCCCTTTTGAGACATATCCCCTCTGTCGTCCCACTTTTCCGCAATTAAGTGTCTGCGGTTTGACGTAGCGTAGAATATAACGTTTGAAGGCTTTGCTTCGGCGCTTCCCTCCAAAACGCTCTTTAAATATTTATAAGATGTTTCCTCCGCTTCAAAGGACAAGTCGTCTATAAACACAATAAACTTAAAGCCCCTTTCCGAAAGCTTGGGCATAATCTCGGGCATATAGTGAAGCCTGTCTTTAGACACCTCTATAAGCCTGAGCCCGTCCTTCCAATACATATTAACAAGAGCTTTAACAGAAGAAGACTTTCCCGTACCTCTTGCCCCTGTTAAAAGAGCGTTGGCTGAGGGCTTTCCCTTCATAAAAGCAAGGGTGTTTTCCTTAAGGGTTTCAATCTGATATTTATAACAGAAAAGGCTCTTAAGCTCAATTGGGTCAAAATGCCCCACAGGCACAACATTGCCCTTAATGTCAAGCTTAAACCCTCTGTAAAGAGCCAGCTCGCCGCAGCCCCTATTTTCGTAGAATTTACTGAGCTTTTCCGTCAGTTCCTCAGCGTCAGAAAAGCTGAGCTTATCAAAAATATCGCTTTCACAGGGCTTAAGAGGTTCATATTCATAAAAAACACTGTCTGTTTTAAATTTTTCGTACTCATCCAAAGTCTCTTTAATGTCACGGCTTGCAAGCTTAAAAAGACTTGACTCTTTTTTCATAAGCCCCTTTTCGCAGCTTAAAGAAAATATGTTTTCATCTCTTATAAGAGAAAAAATAACATATTTCAAAACAACATTGCCCCCGAAGCCGTATTTTTCCGCAAAAGCGGCAAAGTCGGCTTTCTCAAGATCTATTGATTTATAAACATACATAATCAGCACTTCCAAACTATAATTTTTTAATTACACATTAAATCTGAATAAAACTACGTCTCCGTCTTTAAAGACATAGTCCTTGCCTTCACTGCGGTAAACTCCGGCTTCCTTAGCCGCCGCTACAGACCCTAACTTAACAAGGTCGTCATATGTAACAACCTCGGCTCTAATAAAGCCCTTTTCAAAATCAGAGTGAATTTTGCCTGCCGCCTGAGGCGCCTTTGTGCCTTTGGTAATAGTCCACGCGCGGCACTCCTTTTCACCGGCTGTCAAATAGCTTATAAGCCCCAAAAGGTCATAGCTTGCGGAAATGAGCCTGTCAAGACCGCTTTCCTTAAGACCCAGCTCCTCTAAAAATTCAGCCTTTTCCTCCGGGTCAAGCCCGGCAATTTCCTCTTCTATTTTGGCGCAGATAACAAAAACTCCGTCTCCGCTTTCAGCTGCGTGCTTTCTTACCGCTTCGGTGTACTCATTTTCGCCGCCGTCGGTGAGACAGTCTTCGTCTACATTTGCGGCGTAGAGAACAGGCTTAAGGGTCAAAAGATTAAAGCT
Organism: Clostridiales bacterium; assembly: GCA_021200955.1. Taxonomy (GTDB): domain Bacteria; phylum Bacillota; class Clostridia; order Lachnospirales; family CAG-274; genus JAJQCI01. The sequence goes on from JAJQFU010000056.1 coordinate 51,714, forward strand.
TTTGACGATTTCCTCTTCCTCTTCGTCCAAAAGCTCAACCTTTCGGGGTGAAACTCCGTCCTTAAGTGCTTTTTCGATTCTCTGAAGAACCTCAACCTCTTTTTTAAGGCTCTTATCCGACATTGCCTGTTTAGCGGTTTTCGCCAAGCGTCTTTCCACAATTTCCAAATCCGACAGCATAAGCTCAAGGTCGATTGTTTCAATATCGCTTATGGGGTCAACCTTTGCCGCTACGTGAACGATATTCGAGTCTTCAAAGCAGCGTACAACGTGAACAACTGCGTCAACCTCTCTTATGTGGGATAAAAACTTGTTGCCGAGACCCTCACCGGCTGAAGCTCCTTTAACAAGCCCTGCAATATCCACAAATTCAATAACCGCCGGAGTAATCTTTTTGGTTTTATACATATCGCCCAAAACATCGAGCCGCTTATCGGGAACGGCTACAACCCCAACATTGGGGTCGATTGTACAAAAGGGATAGTTAGCCGCTTCGGCTCCCCCTCCTGTCAGGGAATTAAAAAGAGTGCTTTTTCCCACATTGGGCAGACCTACAATACCTAACTTCATTTAAGCTCTTTCCTTTCAATGAAAACTTAAAACTTTGCTCTGCAGATACTATAAAAGTTGATTCCTCGTTGAAGCAAGCAATGCTTATTTGCTTTGTCTATCTATCGACAACACTTTTACAGAAAAATATTACGGCATAGCAAAGCTGTATGCCGTAATGATAAGATTTAATATCTTAGGAGTTTTTCCCTGCGATAAAGCCCATTAAAAGACCGTTAATGAAAACTGCTCCCACAGCTGCGCAAACTGCAACAACTACCTTTGACTTATCCTTTTTTGCTATAACTACGCAGTTTCTCTTGGGAGCTTCCTTGGCTTCCTTAGCTTTGTTTCTGTAATGTACTCTTGCACTTGCCATAATTTTACTTCCTCCTTATAAAAAAGTATGGTTTCCTTAACACATATGATACATTATATTTATTATAACACACATTTCAGCCGTTTAAAAGAGATTTTAATAAATTTTTTCAAATTTTTATGGAAAAATTTCTCTAAGTGGTTTATACTATAAAAGTGTTCTCAATGTTTAATCAGATAGGCAAGCTTGCTTGCATAGATGATTGGACATTAGAGAACCTAACCCGTATGAGTAAGCAGCTATTTTTCGTAAAAAAATGAGCGGATTACGAATACGGTTGGCGATTGCGAGAGTGCAACGCACGAAGCAATCGGCTTTTATAGTGAGTAGTTTCCAACAACACAGGAGGTATAATATATGTATAAAACCCTTAAAACCGAAAATATTTTTAAAGGCAAAATTTTAGATATAAAAGTAGACACAGTGCTTCTGCCTAACGGCAACACAACCACAAGAGAGGTTGTTATTCACAATGACGCTGCGGCTATGGTAGCCGTTGATGACGAAGGCAAAATCCTTTTCGTAACCCAATACCGCCACGCCATAGGTCAGGACCTTCTTGAAATCCCCGCAGGCATTCTTGAAGAGGGCGAGGATCCTCAGGAGTGCGCTCTTCGTGAGCTTGAAGAGGAAACATCCTACAAGGCAGGGAAAATCCGTCATCTGACCTCATTCCACACTTCAGCCGGCTGTTCAAACGAGGTTCTTCACATATATCTTTGCACAGAGCTTACAAAGGGCAGCTATAACTATGACGAATACGAATTTTTGACAGACAGCCGTTTAACCCTTGACGAAGCTATGTCAAAAATACTTTCCGGTGAAATCACAGACAGCAAAACCATAATAGGTATTCTTATGTATAACGAGCTAAAGAAACAGCTGATTAATTAGTGCTTCGCAGCTTTACCCCCGATTTTTCCGATTGCTTTGTCATGCATTTTCGACGTAGGGCAGAGACTACGCCTTCAAATGCCTTCCTCGCACTCGAAAAAATCTGAGGCAAATCTGCTTCGTCGAATTAATCATCTTTTTCTTAAAACAAAGGAGAACTGTAATGAAATGGAATAAATATGTTATAAGAACAACCTCGGAGGGAACTGAGCCCCTTTGTGCCCTGCTTCTGAACTCAGGCATAAACGGAATGGAAATCGATGACCCTGCCGAACGCTTGGACTTTTTCAACACCCCCTCTCCCGACTGGGACTACGCCGAGGACGCCTTAAAAGAAGCCGACGACCCTGACGTAAAGGTTATATTTTATTTAAGCGACAACCCTTACGGGGCAGAGCTGCTTTTATCCGTAAAGGAGGGGCTTAACCGCTTAAAAGAAAACAGCTTCGGGCTTGACCTTGGCTCACTTGAGCTTGAAAGCGAAACAGGCTTAAACGACGAGATTTGGCTCAATAAGTGGAAGGAATATTATAAGCCCTTTACAGTCGGCGAAAAGCTTTTAGTAGTGCCTGCATGGGAGGAAACCCCCTCAGCCGACAGAATTACCCTTAAAATAAACCCCGGAAACGTTTTCGGAACGGGACTTCACCAAAGCACACAGCTTTGTTTAGAGGAGCTTGAAAGATATATAAAACCCGGAATGTATGCGGCAGATTTAGGCTGCGGCAGCGGAATTTTGGGAATTTGCGCCCTGCTTTTGGGGGCTGAGGGCGTTTTTGCCGTTGACATAGACAAAAATGCGGAAAAGTCTGTTTATGAAAACGCCGAAATAAACGGCATAGACAAAAGCCGCCTGACATTTAAAGCCGGAAACATTGTTACAGACGAAGCTTTAAAGACGGAAATATCACAAAAGGGCTGTCAGGTGGTTGCGGCAAACATTGTGGCTGACGTTATAAACGGAATTGCTCCCGACGTATATAAAATTTTGGACAAAGGCGGCATTTTTATTTCCTCGGGAATAATTAAGGACAGGCTTAACGAAACCGTTGAAGCAATAGAAAATGCGGGCTTTAAAATAAAGGAAACGGCTACCAAAAACGAGTGGAGCCGTATAACTGCTGAAAAAGGGTGATAATATGCCTAAATTTTTTACTCACAAATCTTTAATTACAGATGACACTCTGACAATAACAGGCGAGGAAGCAAGCCACATAGTTAAAACCCTGAGAAAAAAAGAGGGGGATATAATTTTAGTGGGCGACGGCGAAATGACAGACTACACCTGTGAAATAAAAAAAGCGGACAAAGCCGCTGTTTTATGCCGAATAGTTGAAAAAGCGGAAAACCAAAACGAGCCCAATTTAAAAATAACTCTTTTTCAGGCTCTCCCCAAACAGGACAAAATGGAGACGGTTATTCAAAAATGCGTTGAAATAGGCGTGACAGAATTTGTTCCCATTGACACAAAAAATTCTATGGTTAAAATAAAGTCTAAAGAGGACAAAAAAATTGCAAGGTGGAACAAAATAGCCTTTTCGGCGGCGAAGCAGTGCGGAAGAGGGATAATTCCCAGAGTTATGCCCCTAATGGATTTTAGGGAAGCGGTTCTTTTAGCCGAAAAAAGCTTTGACAGAGCTGTTATACCTTATGAAGAGGAAAGGGCTTATTCTATAAAAAGCTTTGCTTCAGGCTTTAAGGGCAAAAGCTTAGGTATTTTTATAGGCTCTGAGGGAGGCTTTGACCCAAGCGAAATAGCCTTTGCAAAGGAAAGAGGCATAACCCCCTTAACAATGGGAAAAAGAATTTTAAGAACGGAAACCGCAGGTCTTACGGCATCTATAATAATGTTATATGAAGGAGGAGACCTAAGTTGATATATTTTGACAATGCATCTACTACGAAAACATCGCAAAAATCTGCCGAAGCGGCTTTGAAAATGATGACGGAGATTTATTCAAACCCCTCTTCTCTTCACTCCTTCGGCTTTGACTGCGAAAAGGTTATAACAAGCTCAAAAGAAACAATACTGAAAGCCTTAAATGTATATGACCCCGAACACATTCTCCTGTTTACATCGGGAGGAACTGAAGCCAACAACACCGCAATTTTAGGCATTGCGGAGGGAAGAAAACGTTACGGCTCACATTTTATAACAACCCGTATAGAACACCCCTCCGTTGCTGCGGCTTATAAATATTTGGAAGGTCAGGGGGCAGAGGTTACCTACCTTACTCCCGATTTAAGCGGAAACATAAGCCTTGATGAGCTTAAAGCCTCAATCAGAGACGACACCGTTCTTGTGAGCCTTATGGCGGTAAACAATGAAACAGGGGCAATAAACGACATTAAGGCAATTTACGAAATTATTAAGGAAAGAAATCCCGATACTCTCTACCATGCCGACTGCGTTCAGGCTTTCTGCAAGCACCAAATCAACGGAAAATACGCCGATCTTATTACAGTCAGCGCACACAAAATTTTCGGAACAAAGGGCTGCGGCGCTCTTATCTTTAAGAAAAATCTTCACCTAACACCCAGAATTTTAGGGGGAGAACAGCAGAACGCCCTGCGCCCCGGCACCGAAAACACCCCCGGCATAGCCGCTTTCGGCGAAGCAGTGAAAAACCTTGCTCCTGAGATAAATGAAAATCTCGAAAGAGTTTCGGCAGTTAAAAATCATCTTTTGAAAATAACGGAAGTTTTAGACGGAATTATTGTAAACGGCGAAAACACCTCTCCCTACATATTAAATTTAAGCTTTGAAGGCTTAAGAGGCGAGGTTCTGCTTCATGCTTTGGAGGACAAGGGGATTTACGTCTCCACAGGCTCAGCTTGCTCTTCAAAAGCCAAAAAGGACGACAACACCGTGGCTAAAATTTGGGGAAGAGAGAGAGGGGGCTCAGCCGTTCGCTTCAGCTTCAGCTCGGAAAACACAGTTGAAGAAGCAGACGAGGCTGTTAAAGCCCTGACGGAGCTTGTGCCCGTTTTAAGAAAATTTCAAAGACACTAAAGAAATTAAGGAGAAAACTATGGAAAAAATACTTTTGGTTAAATACGGCGAAATTGCCTTAAGGGGCAAAAACCGCTGGATTATAGAAAATAAGCTTATAGGAATAATTCAAAGAAGCCTTTCACGTTTGGGCAGATACAGCGTTTTAAAGGAGCAGGGCAGATTTTTGGTTCGTTCCTTAGACGAAGAAATGGACTACGAAAAGGTTGTTCCCAAGGTTTTGAAGATTTTCGGTGTTTTGGCTGTGTGCCCGGGAATTATGCTTGAAAACAGAGACTTAGACAGCCTTAAGGAGGGCGCTCTTGCCTATATGAAGGAGCATTACCCCAAAGAGGGCGGCTACAGCTTTAAGGTTACGGCACGCCGTTCAGATAAAACCTATCCCCTTAATTCACAGGAAATCTCCGCTGAGGTGGGCGGTCACATTTTCGAAAGCTTAGGCAATGTCACAGTAGACGTTCACAACCCGGAAGTGGAGCTGAGAGTAGAACTCAGAAATATGGTCTATATGTTTTCCAAAACCCTTAAGGGCTACGGGGGCTTGCCTGTGGGAGAAAGCGGAAAAGCCACTGTTCTTATGTCCGGGGGCATAGACAGCCCCGTTGCGGCGTGGCTCACTGCCAAAAGAGGGGCTGAAATAGAAGCGGTTTATTTTCACTCGCCCCCTTATACCTCCGAAAGAGCTAAGGAAAAGGTTATTGACCTGTGTAAATGCATAGCGGAATACTGCGGAAAAATGAAGCTTTATGTAATACCCTTTACGGAAACGCAGCTTTTGATTTATGACAATGTTCCCCCTGAGAGAATGACAATATTTTTAAAGAGGGCAATGCTTAAAGCCGCTTCACTTGTGGCGGATAAAAGCAAGTCGGACGCTCTTGTCTGCGGAGACTCAATCGGTCAGGTAGCAAGCCAGACTATGCAGGCGATAAACGCCATAAACACCGCCGCCCCCGACTACCCGATTTTGAGACCTCTCTGCACCTATGACAAACAGCAGATTATAGACCTTGCCAAGGAAATAGGCACATTCGACATTTCAATTCGCCCCTATGAGGACTGCTGTACTATTTTCGTGGCAAAACACCCTGAAATCCGCCCGAAACGCCACATAATCGAAAAGAAGGAAAAGACAATTCCCAATTTGGAAGAAACAATAGCCAAAGCTGTTGCCGAGGCTGAAATTATAGAAGTTTGATGAACCCAAAGGAGCAAAAATGGAGCTTAATTTTATAACAGGCAGAAGCCAATCCGCCGGAACAGAATATTGTATAGACAAAATGCTTTCACTGCCTCAAAGTCAGCGTATTTTTTATATCGTGCCGGAGCAGTTTACATTAGAGTCGGAAAAGGCTCTTGTAGCTAAGCGAAATTCTCTTTTGAATATTGACGTTGTCAGCTTTAACCGTCTCCGTTTTCATTTAAGCGCCCTTGAGGGCAAAATCGACAGAGAGTTTTTGGACGATGAAGCCAAGTCTATGATTTTACGCCGCATAACCGAAGGCTTAAGCTTAGAGCTTTTTAAAGGTCTTGAGGGCAGACAGGGCTTTTTGGACAGTATAGAGTCGGTTATAAGCGAATTTTATCGCTTTAAAATAACCCCCTCCAAGCTTAAAGAAAATCTTTTAAAGGTTAAACCGAACCCCGAAAACACTTCTTTTTTAAAGAAAATGAATGAAATTTCAGCCATATATGAAGCCTATAATAGCTTTGTTTCCGAAAAATATATTTCCTCAGACAGTATTTTGGATCTTGTGGCGGAGCAGATTAAGCACTCCTCACTTTTTGACGGCTCGGCGGTTTTTATTGACGGCTTCAACAGCTTCACAAAGCAGGAGCTTGGGGTAATTAAAGAAATATTCGCCTTTGCGGAGTCCGTAAGCGTCAGTCTCTGCTTTGAAGGGGAGCTTAACAAAAACCCCTCTGAGCCTTTAACAGACCCATTTTATGAAACCAAAACAACAGCCATTAAGCTGAGACGTATTTTTACAGAGGTATTCCCCGAGGGTGGCAAAATAAACACTGTTGAAACAAAGTCTGAAGATGAAAAGCTTCCGCCTTTTTCACATCTTGAAAAATACTTTTTTGCATATCCCCCAAGGGTTTTTAAGGGTGACGCCCCCAACATACGCCAAATATCGGCGGTAAACAAAAAATCCGAGGTTTCGGCGGTCTGCGACGAGATTTTAATCCTTACGGAAAACAATATGAGATACAGAGACATTGCTATAATTCTCTGCGACCCCTCATATATGCCCCTTTTAAAGTCGGCTCTTAAGTCAAGGGGCTTGCCCGACTTTACAGATACCCCTCTGCCTATAAGCACCCACCCCTGCATACGCTTTATAATTTCACTTATTAAAACAGCTGAAGCTTTTCACACAAGAGACATTTTGACACTGCTCAAAACAGAGCTTACCAAAATTTCAGCTGAAAAGACTTACGCCCTTGAAAGATTTGCGGAGGAATACGGAGTCGATAATTATAAGTGGCAGAGTGAGTTTAAAAATCCTTATTTTGAAGGTATAAGAAAAGAAATTATTGAAATGGTTTCTCCCTTAAGAGAACTCTTTGCGGAAAATAAAGAAGCAAAGGTTTCAGACCTTAACAAAGCCCTTTTCGAATGTATTGAAAAAAGCGGCTTTTACAGCAAATATAAGACCCTTGCCGAAAATGAAACAGACCCGGTTCTTTCCTCGCGTCACAAACAGGTTTGGGAACAGGCTGTCTCCACCTTCGACAAAGCCGAAGAATTTTTAGGAGACACCTCCGTCACTCTTGAGACTTTCGGCAAAATTTTGGAAAGCGGTTTTGCCAAAAAAACCACTGCCACAATCCCCCTTTATCAGGACAGTATCACAATCGGCGACGTAAACAGAAGCCGTCTGCCGAAAATTAAGGCGCTGTTTATAGTTGGAGCAAACAAGGGCAGTCTGCCCAGAGCCTTTCCCGACGACGGTCTGCTTTCAGACAGCGAAAGAGCCGCCCTTAAAGAAATGGATATGGAAATTGCCGCAGACACAAAGGAGCAGCTGTCTCTGGAATATCTTAAGATTTATCAGATTATGACAAAGCCCTCCGAACGGCTTTATTTGACCTATTCCTTAGGCACAAACAGCGGCGAGCCTTTGGAGCCTTCGGAAATCATTGAAAAGCTTATAACAATTTTCAAAACACCTGCGGAGGTTTACAGCGACAGAGCAATATCCCCCGAAAATGCCGATGTTTTTGAACCTAAGGAAGAAATTGCCCCCGGGCTTACAGAGAAGCTTTTAGGCTCACCCCTGACCTTAAGCGCATCAAAGCTTGAAAGCTATTCACAGTGTCCCTTTTCATTCTTTTTGACGTACGTTCTGCGTCTTAAGGAAAACAAGGTTTTCGACATTGACCCCTTAGACAGAGGAAACATTATTCACAGTCTTTTGGAAGAATTTTTTAAGGCTTATCCCGATGTAAACAATATCGACGAAGAAAAAATAGACGGGGTTATAGCTTCTCTTATGCCGGAGCTTATTAAGGAAAACTGCCCTAAGCTTCTTGACGATGAAGGAAATGTTTCTGAGGAGCTTCCCATTATGAAATACCGTCTGCGGCTTATAAAAAACATCGCCGCTTCTTCCGTTAAGGCGGCGGTTTCACAGCTTAAAGCCGGTGACTTTGTTCCCTCAGAGTTCGAAGCTTCATTCGGTGAAGACAAGGCTTATGAGCCTATCGATTTGGGGGGTGGAATTTCCCTCGTAGGCAAAATAGACAGAGTTGACATATGCGAAAAAAACGGTGCGTCATACATTAAAATAACCGACTACAAAGGCTCTTCCCACTCTGTGGACAGTGCCGAAATCACAAACGGAACAAGCCTTCAGCTTCCTCTCTATCTTTCGGCTTATACGGAAGAAAAGAAAAAGGAAGAGGGCGGTGACTTCCGCCCCGCCGCCCTTGTTTATTTCACATATAAAGACCCTATTTTGACAGACAATAAAATAACCTCTGCGGAAGAGGCGGATACTCTCCGCAAGGAAAAATATGAGCTTTCGGGCATAGTCTCCGATAAGGCTTTTGCCTATTTGAATAAGTCTGATATGGGCTTTACAGACAAATTAGAGGTCAAAACAGAAGCGGAGCTTTCGGAGATTTTAAAGACCGCCAAAGAGGTTTCCCTCCAAAAAGGGCTGGAGCTTCAAAAGGGTTATTTCCCTGTCCGTCCTTATAAATACGGGAATAAAGAGGGCTGTGCCTTCTGCCCCTATGACGGCATATGTAAAATCAATATAGATAAAAGTAAGTTTAAGGATATTGAGAAGGAGTAAGACTGATTCTGCCAACAAATTAAAGGGTTAGTCAAGCCTCCCCTTGAGGGGAGGTGCCTGCCGAAGGCAGGCGGAGAGGTGACAACTTCACTCCACCTCACCTACAATAAGCGGCTTCTTTCCAACAGGTGTATTCCCAACAGTCAGTGCATTTTTTATAATGTCTGCGGCGGCGATACACCTGTTCTTTTCTGCGGCAAAAACTACGGCTATGGTTTCCCCTTTTTCAACTCTGTCCCCTAAACGCGTTTTCATTATAATTCCGGCGTTATAGTCTATTTTGTCGGTTTTCAAAAGTCTGCCTGCTCCCAAAGCCACAGAGGCTTTCCCTATTTTATAGGTGTCTATTTCAGAAACAAAGCCGCTGTTTTCAGTCTTAACCTCAAGGCTTTCCGCCGCAGCTCCCATAAGACTGTAATTGTTAAGAACCTCGGGGTTTCCGCCCTGAAGGCTTATAAGCTCTTCGAATTTTTCAAGGCCTTTTCCGTTTTCTATGTTTTTGTTAAGCTTCTCAAGCCCTTCATCAAAAGTTTCGGCAATGCCGCCCAAAACAAGCATTTTGCTGCCCAAAGCAAGAGCCACGGTTTTAAGGTCGTTGTCAACATTTCCCTTTAAAATTTCAGCCGCTTCAATAACCTCTAATGAGTTGCCTATGAAATTACCCAAGGGCTGATTCATATCCGTTATAAAGGCGGCTGTTTTCTTCCCTGCCCTTTTACCTGCCGCAAGCATAGTTTTCGCCAGCTTTTCGGCGTCCTCCGGGGTTTTCATAAATGCGCCGCTGCCCCACTTTACGTCAAGAACAATTGCGTCTGCCCCTGCTGCAAGCTTTTTGCTCATTATGCTGGCGGCAATAAGGGGAATGCTTTCAACGGTTCCTGTTACGTCTCTGAGAGCATAAAGCACCTTGTCCGCCGGAGCTAAGTCCTCAGTCTGTCCCATTATAACTATGCCGCTTCGGTTCACCTGTTTAAATGCCTGTTCCGCCGTAAGCTCAACCCTCATTCCGGGGATAGCTTCGAGCTTATCCAGTGTTCCGCCGGTATGCCCTAAACCCCTTCCGCACATTTTTATTACGGGAAGCCCAAGAGACGCCGCTAAGGGAGCAAGTATTAATGTTGTTGTGTCCGCAACTCCCCCTGTGCTGTGCTTGTCAACCTTTATGCCCTTAATCGGACTTAAGTCTAAAATTTTTCCCGAATGAGCCATTTCATAGGTCAAAACAGCCGTTTCTTCGTCGTCAAGTCCCTTTATGCAAATTGCCATAAGAAGGGCTGAAATTTGATAATCGGGAATTATCCCCTCTGAAGCCCCTTTTACGAAAAAGGCAATTTCGCTCTCGGTTAACT
>JAJQFU010000037.1 GCA_021200955.1 Clostridiales bacterium
AACAGGTGATTTCAAGACAGGAAATGTTCGTTATTATGGCTAAATTGTTCGTAGGAGCTGATTATGATTTCAGTGCCGTTGACTTAACTTCCCTTGACAATTTCACAGACGGTTCAGCAGTCAGTGAATGGGCAAAGCCTTATACAGCTTACCTCATTTCAGTTGGTGCAGTAGTCGGTGATAATAATGAATTAAGACCTCGTGACAATATTACAAGGGCTGAAATGGCAGTTATAATCTGTAATTATTTAAGCTAAACATAAATTTATAAATGGAAACAGGTTTTCCAAAATCCAATACCGCTTATTTTTTCGGTAAACTCCGTAAAATCTAAGCGGTATTTTTATATAGATATTTTCTTTTTTGAAAGGCGGTGGTTCCCTTGGGCTTTTTGTCTTAAATACATATAATAAGGAAAAGAAAGATAAAAAGCAACTTATAACTTGGGCTGTTCTCTGTGTATTACGATTTTAAGAGGACAGCCCTTTTTTATTTGAAGGAGGAAAATTATTGACAAAAAATTGCAGCAAAAATTTTAACAGCAGAATTGCATATTTTATTTTTGCGGTTCTGATATTCACAACTTTTTTAATGGCTTCAAATGTATTTGCCGCAACCGGCACAGAATCCTTGACAACAGCTAAGAACTTGCTTTCCAAAGCTGCTCAAACAGGCGGCGGCTTATATGCGGTTTGGGGCTTAGTCAACCTCGGTATGTCGCTGAAAGACCACAACGGACCCGGCATACAGTCCGCCATTTGGCAAATCATCGGCGGCGCAATCATTATTGCGGCAGGAACAGCTATAAGTTCACTGGATTTAACAATATCCTAAATTATCATATTTTCGGGCTGTGCAGAGGTACAGCCCTATTTTTGCGGAGGTGAGGTTTAAAGTAGATGACTGAAAAAATGTTAAGAGATTTTTGCGACTTCGGCTTGGACAGCGGGCTTTTCGATACATTAAAAAAGACGTTGGCTAACTATAACCCAACGGCAAACAATACCATTGTGGGCATTATGCAAAGCAGCATTTTCGGAGTGGGTGCGTCAATGCTGACACTGTTTATGCTTCTTGAGCTTGTTTCACTTATTAACAGAGTTGACAGCGGACAGGGCTTAAACGGTACGAAAATTCCGGCGAATGCTTTAATAAAATTTGCTGTTTTGTCTCTTTTTTACTGTAATATTCCGGCAGTCATAAACGGCATAGAAGCCGTCGGAGTTTATATTGCTTCAAGCTTGGGGACTGCCGCCGGCTCTTCTGTCAGTATGGGCATAACCGAAGCGGATGTAAGCACAATGGTTGAAGCTATGAACGATATAGGCATTGTGGAAAGAATTTTCACAATTATAGTTTTGCTTCTGTGCTGGCTTGTTATGAAGGTTGTTCAATTCATACTTTCCGTTACGGTGCTTTTCAGAATGGTTGAAATGTGGCTTATGATGCTGTTTTCGCCTATACCTTTAGCTTGTATCGCAAGTCAGGAGTTTAAACAGACCGCAATAAATTGCTTAAAATCATATGCCGCCATAAGTTTGCGGGGAGCTGCAATTATAGGCTGCTTCATTATTTACTACGCTTTAGTCGGCAGCAGCGTTGTAAGCTATGATGCGTCAATGGATATAAATGATTTCATAGGCGGTTTTCTTATCGACAATCTATTATATATTATTGTTTTGGGTGTGTCGGTATTTTCAAGCGGAAAAATCATAAATAAAATACTCGGAGTTTTTTAAAAATCAGAAAGGAGCAAAAAATATGTCAATAGAGGTAAATGTACCGGACGAAATAACTAATTATAAAGAAAAGATTATAGCGGGACTGTCTTTCCGCCAATTATTGTTTGGCGGCATAGCTTTGGGACTTGGTGTTCCGTCCTGCATACTGCTTTCAATAAACGGTGTAAGCGACTATATAACAATGTTTGTTACAATGGCACTTGTGCTTCCGCCTTTTTGTCTCGGATTTGTGAACATTAAAGGCTACCGCTTTGAAGTATATGCCAAAATCAAACTGCGGAGTTTATTTGTAAAGCAAAGCCGACCGTATGCCACAGACGTTGAAGCCAATATTCTGCCTATTGAGGTAGAGGAGTTTCGTCCGCTAATTCAGAAGATGATTAGGGAGCAGGAGCAGGCGGAAGCAGAAATGAAGATGAAAGAAATCGAAAATAAAGGAGGTTTTTCACTATTTGATATTTTCAAAAATTATAAAATCAGTATGGGAAATGCTGATAAAGCAGGTAAGAAGAATAAAAATAAGCCGAAAGTCGGAAACGGAGGAAATCGGTGTAAATCCCACTTCCCCGAACCCGACCTTATCGAAGTCAGAGAAAAAGATTATAAAAGAAAAAGAAAAGCAGCGGCAAAGGCTCTTAAAACAGCAAAGAGAGCAGTTAGAAGCCCAAAATCAAAAGAAAAAGAAACAGCTTAAAATCGAAGCCGCCCCAAAAAGCAGCCAAACAACACTTAAATATAAAAAGCTGTTTCAAAACGGCATCTGCCAAGTTTCTGATACCTATTTTTCAAAAACATTAAAATTTTCGGATATAAATTATCAAGACGCACAAAGAGATGACCAGGTGGATATTTTCAGTAATTACTGTGAGATTTTAAACTATTTTGACCCGAAAATAAATGTTCAGATTACTGTCCATAATCGCAAAATTGATATAGGGTCTTTTAAGAAAAATATGTTGATACCCGACAAAAATGACGGAAAAGACGAATACCGCCACGAATACAACAAAATGCTTCTTGATAAGGCTATGCAGGGGCAAAATTCTATTATGAGGGAAAAGTATATTTCATTTGGGGTTGAGGCTGAAAGCTATGACGAAGCCTACCCCTCTTTAATGAGAATTGAAACCGATGTTACGAATAGGTTTAAGGCACTGGGCTGCGACGTTACAAGCTGCTCCGGGCAAGAGTGCCTAAACCATATGAACAGCATATTGAACCCCGACGAACCTCTTCAATTTAATTATGACTATCTCGTAGGTTCGGGACTTGAAACAAAGGACTTTGTATGTCCTTATTTTTTTGACTTCAAGCCCACCCCTAAAATGACACACTTTGAGTTCGGGGACTATTACGGACAGGTGCTGTTTATAAAAACATTTCCGTCCGTAATGAGTGACGAGTTATTAAAAAATTTATCAGATATACCTTGTAATACAACGATAACGGTGCATACAAACAGTACCGACAACAGTGACTCTTTTGAAATGGTTAAAAGCAAACTTGCTTATATGGAAAGCGAAAAGGCGGCTCGTCAGCAAAAGCTGTTACAGCAGATGCAAGATCCGGATATGATACCGCAGGACTTAAAGCGGAGTATAAGTCAGACAAATAGTTTAATAAGTAATATGCAAAACAATAACCAAAGATTGTTTAAGGGCATTGTAATTGTTTTCACTTCCGCCCGAACGGAAAAAGAATTGTTTGAGAATGTTCAGAAATTAATGGGTGCTGCACGTTCGCTCGGCTGTGAGCTTGCTCCCCTTGCCTTACAGCAGGAGGCAGGGCTTAACGCAACATTGCCCTTTGCAAAGTGCGATATACAGATAAGAAGAACCCTTACAACGGCGGCACAGGCTATTTTGATACCCTTTACGTCACAGGAATTATTCGATGCCGGAGGAATGTATTACGGCTTGAATACATTATCAAGAAATTTGATTATTCTTGACCGAAAAGCACTTAAAAATCCCGCAGGGTGGGTTCTCGGTACTCCCGGTTCGGGGAAATCCTTCGCAACAAAAAGGGAATTGCTTAACATACTTCTAAACTATCCGAATGATGAGATTTTGGTTATCGACCCCGAAAGCGAGTACGCCGTACTTGCTCAGAATTTCGGCGGTGCGGTCATAAAAATAAGCCTTGACACAAAAACATATTTCAACCCACTCGACATTACCCTCGATTACAGCGGCGGCGATGATGACAAGTCAAACGAAAGCCCCATTGCTTTCAAAACAGAGTTTATGTTCTCACTTTTGGACGTTATTTTGCAGAAAGAGAGAAGCACAGGTCTTACAGGTGCAGAGTGTACCCTTGTTGACCTTGTGTTACGCAGACTATACGAAAGCTACTTTTCGAAACCTCATTCGGTTATGCCCACACTTATGGATTTTCGTGAAGAACTTAAAAAGATACAAGAACCGGAATTGCAGGCTGAGAAAGAAAACTTACTTAAAATAATAGGACTTTATACAACGGGCTCATTTAACCTTTTTGCCCACAACACAAACGTGGACGTAAACAACAGATTTGTAGTTTTTGATATAAAAGATTTGGGTGACCAAATCAAAACCCTTGGTATGCTTGTTGTACTCGACCAAATTTGGAACAGGGTCACAAGCAACCGTTTAATGGGCAGAAACACTTGGATAGTGGTAGATGAAGCCCATTTGTTATTTAATAATCAGTTTTCGGCTCAATTCCTTAAGAGCTTATGGAAAAGAGCGAGAAAGTACGGTGCTATCTGCACAGGAGTTACCCAAAACGTGGACGACCTGTTGGACAGTGAAATCGCAAGCAAAATGCTTGATAACTCGGAATACATAATGATGTTAAATCAGTCCCCGGCTGACAGAATGAAATTAGGAAAGATATTGAATATAAGCCAAAATCAGCTTGGCTACTTATCAAATGCCGCTTCGGGTTCGGGACTGCTCTGTGCGGGAAACGCAATTATACCTTTTGACGATAAATTTCCCACGAATACAAAATTATACGCAATGCTTACAACGAAGCTTGAAGAAGTTATGGAACTGCAAGGCAAAAACACTGCTGCCGTTTCGTAGCTTCTTTTTACATATAGCTTAAAAATATTTTATACGGAGGGTACGGATATGAAAATCAGAGTACAAAAAACACACAATTACACAGTAATGAGCAACTATCACTTGCAGGACAGGCGGCTGTCATACAAGGCTAAAGGTTTGCTGTCTTTTATGCTCAGTGTTTCCGATAATTGGGAATACACAATTAAAGGATTGGCAACAATGTCTAAAGACGGTGTTGACAGCGTGGCTACGGCTTTGAAAGAGCTTGAGGGCTGCGGCTATGTTGACCGCCGGAGAAACAGGAACGAAAAAGGACAGGTTACGGACACAGAATACATCGTATATGAAATGCCCATAGATAAAACTTCTGAACCCGTACTCTCCGAAACAAAAAGCTGTAAAAAAGCAGAGTTGGAAGCTTTAGAAAATCAGTCCGAACCTAAAAGGGAAAATCCCGAACAGGCTGAAAACAGCCAAACAAGGGACACACAGCCTAAAACGGATTTTCCCCGACAGGCTGAAACTGTTTGCGAGGATTGCAGTTCGGACGATTACACATCAAATAATCCTAAGTGGGAAAACCTTGTTCAGGATAACCCTGTTTTGGCAAATCCTATCTTGGATAATCCTGTCTTGGAAAAACCTGTGCAGGAAAATCCCGCCCAAATAAATAAAAATATAAAAAATAAAAAAGAAATAAATACTAAGAGAATAAATACTCAACTCTTCTCTTCTCATAATAGTCTTGACAGGTATGAGAGAGAGGAGACGAGTGAATACACTCCCGCTTATCGTATTTCAGACGAGGAATACAGAGATTACAAAGACAGTGTTGCAGAGGTTAAAGAGAATTTAAGCTATGACGATGTTCTCAAAGTTAAATGCAGCATAGACGAGCTTTCTAAAGTTGACAAAATGATTGAGATTATCGCCCAAACTATGCTTTGCAATGATAGGTTAATTCGTGTCGGCGGCAGAGATTTGCCCTCCGCCGTTGTAAAACAAAGGCTCAGCGATTTAAACTGTGACGATATTCTATACGTTTTGGGCAGACTTAAAAATGCAAACACCGAACCGAGAAATGTATGGAGTTATCTGCTTACGGCTTTGTATAATGCCCCTTATGACAGCAGTTTTCTGCGTTCAGACTTGGCAGATACTTTACAGACCGACAGCTCCGACGGGAGTGATTATGACGAAACAGACCTTGAAAATTTGGTTTTGGAATTAATGCGAAAGGAGGAATTGGACTTATGATTTTTATTTTGGACTTCCTGTGCGGAGCAATTTTCGGCGGCTGTGTGGGATTTTTTACCTTTGCATTGGCAAGCGTATCAAAGAACAACTATCCGAAAAACGAAAAGAAAGACGAGGTGTGAAGCTATGAATTACGGTAATATTTTTATAATCGAGACAAATATAATCAATCTGAAAGGCAGAGAAGTCAGAGGATTTTCGGCGGCAAAGGATGTATTTCGGGAAGAATGCGAAAAGCATTTTTTGAATAAGCCGCCTTCGGATATTATGGTTTTATTATGGCAGAGGTATGACATCGGCGAAGAAAGTATCGTTGATTTTATGGACAGTGAAAAATGGGCAAGGCTGAAAGCAAGCTGAGAAAGGCGGTGATTTGATTATTTGAAGCAAGAACCGAAAAGCAACAGCAATTTTGACAGTGCAGTCAGAGAAAAAGGCAGTATTATCAACAAGGGCTTTGTAAATGAGCAAGGAAGCATTGTTAATAAAGGGCAGATTTCCGAGAGCCAAAAGCAGCTTGTGAGAGATGATAAGGGGCTTGAAGCTGTTATAAAAGCTCCGACCGACAGTAAAAATCAGATTTTCGGAGACAGTCAGCCTGTTGAACAGCAACAGGAAAGCAGTGGTAAGACTAAGACTGATAATCAGCAAGACAATAATTCTCAGGATACCAAAGACGAGGAAACAAGCTCACAGGAGTATGATGTATCTCAGCAAAGCTATTCCCCCGGCTATAAAAATTACGCAAACAGGGTCAAGTTTGAAACCATACAAAATCAACAGGCTGAACAGCCCGAAGAAGAAATACAGTCGGAGTATAGCGATGTTATAAACTACGGCAATGAGCCTGTGATTTTAGGTCAAAATGATGTTTTGCCTGAACAACCGAATGAGACTTTTCAACGGCAAGCCGACTATATCAACTACGGCACGCCGAAAAACGAGGGCAACACAGAAAAGCAAGCTGAATACGATACATATGGGAATACAGACGGTTATAACAATTTCCGAAAATCCGAAGCACAATCATCGGCAAGCTATGATTATACAAGACCCTATGTTTCTTCAGCGAAAAAAGGCTATGCCGAACAGGTCATAGACCGCCACGAAACAGCCGACAAGGGTATGGTCAAAAATTATGACAATGCAAGGTCTGTTATTAATAATACTGAAAACATACCTATTGTCAATAAGACCGACGGCATAGCAAACATAAGGGAAAAGCCTTCTGACATTTTATCGGGACTGAAAGATAGTGATAAGCCTGCAAATGAGGACAAGCCGAACAGCAGGAAAAAGTCAGTAAAAAAGTCTCAGAAGCCGAATAAATCCTTACAAGGTCAAACGGAAAATCAAGCTGAAAGACAGGCTGAGGAATATTCAGAAAAGCCGCCTAAAAACAATGCGGTGTACAACTCTTCACCAAAACAGGGCTGCGGCAGACTTGTAAAAGAATATCAACGTAAAGCTGTCAAGGATATTATAAAAGAGCAAAGCAACAAAGCTGTTATTCGTGAAGAAGGTGTTGCTCCGATTTTACAGCCCTCTGAAAGTGCCGGGATCATAAAAAATTTCGATTATGATAACCTTTTTAAAAATAATGGTCAGAATAGTTTTTCAGCCGATAAGAATTATATAAATAATACAAAACGTAAAATAAACCCTGTCGGCAAAAAATCGGCAGCTGATAATAAATCAAAAGTCGGCGATGTTGATATGCCGGATGTTGTTTTGTCTGACGCAATATCCGATAATGAAATTTCTGAAATTGATAAAGCAACTGACATTTCCAACGAGCCTTTTACATATAAGGAAAATGAGCCAAACTATATAAACAGCAAAACCGAAAATATAGTCCCTGACATCATAAAATCAGATGCCGCAAATGATATTATAACGGCAGATTACGGCAGTTCGGTTGTAAAGACATCAAAAGAGCTTGTAAGCAAAAAAGATTATACCCCTGTTGCCAACGCCAAAGAAAAACGGTCTGACTTTTCACAGACTGCCCATAAAAAGGCGGTTAGGGAATATCAAAAATCCATTGTGAAAGGGAATAATTCAAAATTTTCTGAACGGAAAGCCGACAGCAAAACAGATGTTATTTGTGAAAATACAAAGCTTTCAGAAAATATTATTGCTAAGCCTTATGACGATAATATTATAAAGTCCGAAAAAACTTATGATAATGTGATTATCAAAACCCAAAATAGGGATTTACACAAAGAAAATGCAGCAAAAAATATTGTTATCTCGAAAGTTAAAAATTCCGATGATAAAGGTATTAAGGCAATTTCTGCTACTGAAAATATTTTGACAACAGGCGTTATTCCCCAAAAACCTCCCGAAAATCAAAGAAAACCTGAACAGGCAAGACAATTTACGGAAATGCCCAAAATAAAACATTCCCAAAATATTTCATCAAAAGCAGTATCAAAGACAGAAGCTTCAAGAACAACAAAAGGCGATTTCCGCCGTTCGGCTTCGAAGGCAACAAAGCAGGCTGAGAAAACAGCCGACTTTTCGTATGCGGTTATGCCCACAGGCAAGACCCTTATCAAAAACACTGTCAAAGCGGCAAATACAGCCGCCGAAAATATTCTGACCGAAAGTAAAGGTGCTGTCAAAAACAGCCTTGCAAAAGCAATTGAAGAAAATGCCGACAATAGCCTTGCTATAACTGCCGTAGACAAGGGCATTAAAACCGCCGATACAATCACAACAACCGTAAAAGGAACAAAAGCAGTTGTTAAAACAGGCAAAAACACCGTCAGAATAGGCAAAGAAGCAGTTAAAACAGCGGCTTCTGCTCCCAAAAATATTTACAGCGGTGCTGTAAAGCTAAAGCGGATGTCAAATAAACTCCGAAAAATGGCACAGATGAAAAAAATCAAACAGCTTAAGCTTGTGGGCAAAGGCTTAGTTCACATAGGCAAAATGGCTGTCACTGCCGCTTTGAAGCTTTTAAGTACACTTTTAACCGCCGTTTCGGGTTACATTATTCCCATACTCATAATAATTATTGCCGTTTTTATAATAGTGGCGGTTGTGAGTTCGCTTATTCCGGCAATTTCTCTCAAAGCCGATGATGAGGTTTTAACACAGGTTTGGGAATATGTTACCGAAAAAGACGCTGATTTTGAGATTGAATATAAAAATGAATTTAACAGCTTTCCGCAGGGTGTGCCAAATTATAAGTATATGGACGTAAAGAAATATTTTTCCGTAAACGGAACTCAGGTTTTGAAAGATGAAAGAGAATATAACAACATTGCCACTATGTACGATGCTCCTATTTTCGACGCAGGAATAACCTATTCGGAAATAAACAAAACATCGTTTAAAACAAACATAGACGCATTATTAATATATCTTGACGCAAAATATGAAGATTATGAGTTTTCCGAGGTTCAGACTGACATAGACGAACTCTATAACAAGGTTTTAAGTGTGCAGTATGTCAATAATATAGATAACCCGTCAATAAGAAATATGGGCGATAACTTTGCGTATGTTTATATTTTAAATCTAAATTTACACTATAAAGAGCTTAAAACCTACATACAGGAAAATATAGACGTGCTGTTTACAAACAATGAAGCTCAGACTTATGACGTGCTTGATGAGGTCGGACAGTATATGACCAAGATAGAGTTGGGAAAGCCCATAGAAACAGATGATGCGTCCATTGCCTGTCAGAAGCGTTACGGCTATTATGCCGACACTGACACAAACGAGAAAAAATTTTATTCGGGGATTGACATTACGGCTTCACCGGGGACAAATGTTTTAAGCCCCATAAGCGGTAAAATTGATGCTATTGACGGTGATAAAATCGATATTTACAGTAAAAGCAGCAAGCGGATTGTTTCTATATCCAATGTGACAGGCATATCCGTTTCCGTCGGCGATACGGTTAAAAAAGGTTCTGTCTT
Source organism: Clostridiales bacterium (assembly GCA_021200955.1). Lineage (GTDB taxonomy): Bacteria > Bacillota > Clostridia > Lachnospirales > CAG-274 > JAJQCI01. The sequence goes on from JAJQFU010000037.1 coordinate 9,985, forward strand.
AGGCTCTGTTGACGGCAGCGGCTACATCTGCCTTGAATATAAAATCAAAAAGGCACTATCCGAGGTTAGCCTAAATCCCTCGTTTTATATTGACAACCTTGTTTATACAAGCAATGCCTCAAGTTCAACTTTTTACGATGTTGCTATAAATTTAGATGACTATATTAATTTCAAGCGAGCTGACAGGAACAGCGAGAGCCGTTGTTGAAGCCGCTTTGTCTATGGTCGGCTCAACAGGCTATACAAACAGCTGTGCAAAAGCCGTATCCACGATTTACGAGATGGCAGGGTTAGGTTACCATGGCGGAAACGGCAACGATTTCAGCCGGGCAAATAAACTGTCGGTAACAGACGGTCACGTGGATTACACGCAAATCCCGGTAGGCAGTTACATCGGGATAAAGTACGGAACGGGAAATGCAGGTTATCTATACGGTCACGTTGCGGTTTATGTAGGGCTGATTGACGGTGTGCCGTCCGTAGTACAAGGGGGCTCGGACGCTATAACCATAACATCGTTAGACCATTATTACGAATATTTCATAACTAACAACCCCAACAGTGTTTACGGAAATGATATAGGGTGGAACATTACTTCTACAAACGGCTCAGTAAGCCCACTATATTTTGAAGGCACAGGCGAATAAAGAAAGGAAAGTGCATATAAACTTACATTTCTGCTTTGCAGATACCACCTACTATAAAAGTCGATTGCTGCGTGCTTTACACTCCCGCAATCGACCCTGTATTCGCACTCCGGGCTATCGCCCTACGTTGCTCATACGGGTTAGGTTCTCTAATGTCCAATCATTTGTGCAAGCAAGCTTGCCCATCTGCTTGTCCATTGAGAACACTTTTATAGTAAAATATCGATTATTTTAGTGATAATGTTTATAGCTGCTCTTTGGGCGGCTGTTTTTATTTGCGGCTTAAGGGCAGTCATAACCGCTTCAGATACAAAAGTTGAGATTGTAGGCTCAGAAAATATTTCTGAAACTGAGACATCGGAAACAACAACAGAAGAAACTTCACAAGCGGTGACTTATTACAATGAAAATGTTCCCGACAGTGTTTGGGCAGAGCTTCAGCAGAAAACAGGGCTTAGTGAAAAGGAATTGTCTGCTGAACTGAAAAAATATGAGACTTTGAAAGATACAAAATCTTATTCTTGGGATAATTCCGAAGCCCCATTGACCGATGAGCAGATTAAGGAGATAGAAGCGGAGCAGGCTTCAATTCTTGCCGAAATAAACACCGCCGAAACAACCGCAGAAGAAATTTCATAAAGGAAGGAGGAATTTTAATAGACAA
>JAJQFU010000079.1 GCA_021200955.1 Clostridiales bacterium
AGAACGATATCCGGCAAAGACTCCGATGAAGTGCGGCAGGCATTTGGCGGTTCATTGAATTGACCTCTACTGCCCTATAAGTTAACCGTGACGATGGCGTAAAGGTAAACTACGAAAAAGTACAAACCTCAAGAGACGGCAGGAATATGAAAATTTTAGCAAAGATTTAAGGTGATAAAATGGCAAACACAGTTTTAAAAGATAAAGACGGAAACGGTATTACCTGGCTTGAAGCTATTATCAGAATATTGAAAATAATAGGACATCCGGCAAGAGTTGAAGATATTTATGAGTGTATGTTAGAAAACGTAATATCAGAAGCACCAAGAACAGCAAAAACACCGGTTCAAACTATACGTGAAAAAATTTTCAGACATACTCATGATTCAAAGTCCGGTATAGGTAATGAACATATTTTTTGTAAGACTGAAACGGGAGTTTTGGGGGCTTATAGATAACAAACTTTCCAATATAGAAGGGGGAATGAGTGACGATGACAATGCTTTTCCGGAGGGGAAGGCTATACTTTAAAAGCATTTGCACCGTGAGAGAAGCAGAATTCCTGTGAATGAAGCAAAAAAGCAATTTCAGCAGTCAGTTCGGGTTTGTTATGGCGGCAGCGGGAAGTGCTGTGGGCGTAGGAAATCTTTGGCGTTTTCCATATCCGGCGACTAAAGACGGCGACGGACTGTTTATATTGATTTACCTTGTTCCGGTTCTCACATTTGGGTTTACGCTGCATGTGCCTTATGGGCTTAACAGCGCTGATTGTATATAACGGAGTGGAAAAGGGCATTGAAAGAGTCTCAAAATTTATTATGCCGGTTCTGCTTGTTATGGTAGTGGGCATTGCCGTTTTTTCTTTGACGCTGATGAATACAGACAATGACGGAATTACAAGAACCGGTCTTCAAGGGTTAAGCCGGTATTACAAACGCCGCTTTAAAGGGCGGCAACGAGTCAAGGGCAATAAGGCTTGAACGAAATGAAAGCCAGCGCCTTTAGACGCTGGCCGGTAACTGCCTCTTATAGGGGTGAGCAAACCACCCGTTTGACGGGTGGTGCTGATTAGTTTGGGCTGTTTTTTCACAGATCATAAAATTAATACACAACCTGCTGTGTGGTATAATAACCTGTTATATTATTTTCGTCCATCCATATTTTTTTGCATTTCATAAGGTAGTCTAATGTATCGTTTGTGTAGTGGTAGTAGGTATAGAGTATCTGCTGTGTTGTGTAAAGATCGTTATAGGTAAGGTAGGGGTAGTCAACAAGCTCCTCGCTGCCTGTGTAATAAAGGGCATAGTTTAGGTTATTGTTAATCTGAACCCATTCGTCTCTTGTGTCCTCAATACCCTTAAGCATGTTATCGGCGGTTTCCTTATAAGACTTAACTCCCGTGATGTATGAAATCTTATAAAGCACGCACATTTCCGCAAGCTGATGGTTAAGGGAACAGTGGGTTCTTGTATAACCCTCCTGACCGCCGTAGTCTTCAACGAGCCAGCCGCCGTTTTCAGTCTCATAGTGATTATTTGCGGCGTGTTTATTGAAAAAATCGCCGTAGGCAAGGAGAGCCTTTAAGAACACCTCGTCATAATAAAGCCGGTAAGCTTCTATAAGATTTGAGGCAAAGTCTGTGTTAAAACGTGTGTCGTAAAAGTTTGAGGTTATGCCGAAGTCAGAATAGAGCCATTCAGACTGGGGACCTGTTGCCCAATAGCCTTCATCGTTTTGGTTTTGCGCACAGAGGTAGGTTGTGGCATAGCCTAAGTCATAAGCCGCAGGAATGCTGTTGTAGGAAATAAGAGCGGCTCCCGTATAGTTTGAAGGCTGACGGTAGAGAATGTTTTCCCCTCCCGGAGTGTAGGTTGTGGGAGTTTGGAAGTAATATCCGTCATAGCAAAGGCGGCGGTCTGTAGCTAAATTAATATGAAGAAGAGAAAACAGGTCTGCGTTTTCCCAGTTTGCAAGAACTCTTGAGGATTCAAGGCACCAAATTTCACCCAAATATGATGAGCTTTCGGGGAAGGAAAAGTTTACGCTGTAGCCGCCTTCTGTCTGGGTTACCTTAATGGGCTGTTCAAGCTCGGGAACAACTGTCAGGGTATTGCAGGCAAAGTCATTGTTTTTATAGACAGCCGGCAAGCCCAAAATCATATGGTAGCTGTCGGTATCCAAAAAAATTACTTCCTTTATAATCTCGTTTTGTAAATTTGCGGTTCTGAACCATTCGCCTGTTGTGTTGTTATAGGCTCTTATTTCAAGCCCCGAACCGGGAATGAAAAGAGAGGTTTCAAACCTTTCAACGGCTTCGGCTGTGGTTTCGGCTGAGCCTTCGGAAACAGTTTCTTCAGCTGCCGCTGAATTTGGGAAGCTGTAGCGCTTAAGCCAGAAGGTGTCTCCGGTTCCGTAGGTAATTGTTTTTTTGGCTACGGAAGCAGTGCCCTCCGAGAGAGTTTCTTCATAATATTCGCTTTCGATTGGGGTGGCTCCCCATTTTTTGTATTTTGCCAAAGTGTTGTAACAGATAAGGTCGGAACCCGTTAATGGATTGCCGTTTTCATCTGTAGGAACGAAAGAGGTTGTTGTTTCGGTTGTCTCTTCTGTTGTTTCTTCTGTAGTTTCTTTAGTGGTTGTTGTAACAGCCGCTGATTTCGATGAGGCTGCTCCTGCGGAAAAGGCAAAGCCCAAGCTCAGCGCCGCAGTCATAAATAAAGTTAAAAAATATTTCATATCAATACACCCTTATTATTTTTTTCTTGAGTAAAAAGTATTATACCAAATAAATTTGTAAGTTTCAACCTCATTAACAGCTTTTTTATAAAATTGTAATAAATAAGTAAACTTTGATTAATTAGTTCTGGCATCTTCACCTCAGTTTTTTCCGATTGCTTCTTCAAGCATTTTCGACGTAGGCTTCGACTACGCCTTCAAATGCTTTCATCGTACTCGAAAAAATCTGAGGCAAATCTGCTTCGGCGAATTAATCGCAGTTTACTTAACGAAACGAAATGTGAATATATAAAACATACCCTTTGTTCAATTGTTACCTAAATTTAGGGCTTTTCTTAAAATATATCGGCACAATTGGAAAAAGTATATGAAAATTAAAAGTTTTTGTTTACAAAAGGATAATTATAGATTATAATATAAAGGTATAAAAAATATTTATAAATAAATAATATAGGAGTATGTTTGATATGGAGCTTTTAGATGTTTTGGTGAGAAGCGGGCTTTTCAGAAATGTCAGCCCCGAGAATACGGAGAAAATTATTGAAGAGACCGGTATTAAGGTTAAGGAATATAAAAGCGGTGAAACTCTTGTTAAATCAGGGAGTTTTGTTAAAGACTGCGGAATAATTACCTGGGGCGAAGCACGGGTCGGCAAAAGCGGAGTGCTTAAACAGGGGGATGTATTCGGTATAGATAATGCAGCGTCGGGAGCAGTAAACATTTTTGACATTGTTACGGATAACGGCTGCACCTGCGCATATATAAACTACGGAAAGCTTTTAAAATGCTCGGCTAAGGGAACCGCAGGCTATCAGCGTGTGACCGAGAATATGCTTAGACTTGTTTCTGAAGACGGTATTGCTATGAAAGAGAGACTTTCGGCTCTGACTAAGAGCAACCTCAGAGAAAAGCTTTTGGAATATTTCAATATTCAGAGCATTCTTCACGGGGGAAATGTTTTGAGTTTGGGTATGTCGAGATATGAGATTGCAAGCTATCTCTGCGTTGACAGGTGTTCTCTTTCAAGAGAACTGACAAAGCTCAAAAACGAAGGCATTATTGAAACGGATAAGCAGAAAATCATTTTAAAGCATAAGCATAGGTAATATGTTTATGCTTGTTTTAATGTTGGATTTATGGTACTATAAGTAAAGGATATTTTTATTCATTATTTATATTATTTTTAGGTTGTGAAGTATTTATGAAAAAGGCAGCATTTATTACCTTGGGCTGCAAGGTGAATTTTTATGACAGCGAGGCTATGGCAGAGCTTTTCAAAAAAAGCGGCTATGAAATTGTGAGCGGAAATGAAAAGGCGGACGTTTATGTTATAAACACCTGCACTGTTACCAATGTGGGGGATAAAAAGTCGAGACAGGCTATAAGACGTGTGAAAAGGCTTAACCCGGAAGCGCTGGTTATTGCCGCAGGGTGTTACAGCCAGACCTCACCCCAAAAGGTGGGGGCAATAGAAGGGGTCAACATAGTTTTGGGAACAGCCGACAGGAGCAGAATTGTTGAAATTGCCGAGAACTACAGAGGAGACGGAGTTTTTTACGCCGTAGGCAATATAATGAAGATAAGAGACTTCGAGGGGCTGACTGTAGACAGTCTTGAGGGAAGAACGAGAGCCTATATTAAAATTCAGGAGGGCTGCGACAGGTTTTGTTCCTACTGTATTATTCCCTTTGCAAGAGGTCCTGTCAGAAGCAGACCCCTTGATGATATAATTTCGGAAGTGGAACGTCTCAGCGAAAGGGGCTTTAAAGAGGTTGTTTTGACGGGCATTCATATAGCTTCATACGGACGCGACTTTAAGGACGTTGGGCTTGTTGATGTTCTGAAAGCCGTTTCAAAGGTAGAGGGGATCGAAAGAATAAGATTTTCTTCCGTAGAGCCTACTGTTATAACAGATGAATTTTTGGAAGAGCTTGAAGGCTTGCCGAAGGTTTGCAGACATTTTCATCTGTCACTTCAAAGCGGCTGCGACAAAACCCTTAAGGCTATGAACAGGCGTTATACCTCAGAAGAATATTATGAGGCAGTTAAGAAGCTTAGGGGGCTGTGGAGCGACTGCGCAGTCACAACTGATATAATAGCCGGCTTTCCCGGGGAGACTGACGAGGACTTTCGGGAGAGTCTTGATTTTGCGGAAAAATGTAAAATTGCCAAAATTCACGCTTTTCCCTATTCGCCTAAGGAGGGCACTGTTGCCGCCAAAATGAAAGGGCAGATTTCAACAAAGGTAAAACAGCAAAGGGTTGAAATGCTTTTGGAGCTTTCACGAAAAAACGGCGAGGAGTTTTTGAACGGGCTTTTGGGGAAGGATTATGAGGTTTTGTTTGAGGAAGAGACGGAAGATGGGGTTTACAGAGGGCATACATCCAATTATGTTGGGGTATATGTTAAGAGCGATGAAGATATAATAAACAGGGCTTTGAAGGTTAGGCTGGAGAAGGTTGTTGACGAAGGGAATATGCGGGGACGGCTTGTTGAGGGCTGAAAGCTTAATATTTCATTAAATATTAAATAATAAATAAATAAGCGGTTGATTTTTTCGGCTGAATGGTGTATTATATAATCAGTGAATTGTCGAACGGAAAATTGTCAGGCTGAAGAGGTGATTATTTATGAAAAGACTTAGCGAAACACAACAGTTGGATTTTCAGACGGAAAGAAGTTCTCACTCTGATATAAGCTATATTATTGCCCAGGTTTATAAAGCACTTAAAGAAAAAGGCTATGACCCCGTTAATCAGATAGTGGGCTATATTCTTTCGGGAGACCCTACCTATATTACAGGTCACAACAATGCAAGAAGCTTAATAAGCAAATTTGAAAGAGACGAGCTTTTGGAAGAGATTGTTGATGTATATCTTAAAAAGACAATAGGCAAGAAATGAACATTTTAGGTCTTGACTTCGGCTCTAAAACCATAGGTGTTGCTTTATGCCCTGAGGGCAGCTCTATTGCCCTTGGGCTTGAAACCTTAAGACGCGACCGTGAAGAAAACCTTAAGGCAAACGTACACAGAATAGGCGATTTAATTAAGGAGCATAATATAGGTATAATTGTTTTGGGTTTTCCCAAAAATATGGACGGGACTGTTTCCGAACGGTGTGAAAAAACCCTTGTCTTTGCAGAGAGACTGAAGAGAACCTTTAAAAAGGTTAAGGTGGAGCTTCAGGACGAAAGGCTTACCTCTGTTCAGGCGGAAAGGGCTATGTTTGATTTGGGTGTAAACGGCAAACAGCGGAAGGCGGCTGTGGATATGCAGGCTGCGGCTATAATTTTGCAAACGTATATTGATAAAAACAAAAATTAGAAGGGAGATTTGTGATGTCTGAGGCTTTTGACAGTGAAAAGGACGGGCTTGAAACTATTGGTATGACAGACGACGACGGTGTGGAAACAGAGTTTTTCGTTATAAATGCTGCGGCTTTTAAGAATGTGCGTTATATGCTTGTGGTCGAATGCAGCGAATATGACAAGGACGAGCCTGATGCTTATATTATAAAGGAATCGGGAGACTGCGGTGACGAGGTTTCCTTTGAGTTTGTTGAAGATGATGATGAATATAATGCTGCCTGCGTACTTTTGACCGGCGACAATGACGATTTTGATATAATTTTATAAATAGGTTGTCAGCTGACAGCCTGTTTGTGTTGTAAATTTTTATAATATGAATATTTCAGTGAAAGAGAAGCGGTACGTTATGCTTCTTGCACTTATTTATTAACGGAAAATTCTGAAAAGAGATAATAATTACCGGGAGCAAAAGAGGAGGAACTATTTTGGTTGCCAAAAAAACCGAAAAGCTCAAGGTGATTCCCTTGGGCGGCTTAAATGAAATAGGAAAGAATATGACCCTTTTTGAATACGGATCGGAAGCAGTTATTGTAGACTGCGGGGTCGCCTTTCCCGAAGATGATATGCTGGGTATAGACCTTGTTATACCCGATTTTTCATATTGCCACAAAATCAAAAATAAAATTAAGGGTATAGTGCTTACTCACGGACATGAGGATCATATCGGCGCACTGCCTTATTTTTTGAAGGAAATAAACGTGCCTATTTACGGCACAAGGCTCACCATTGGGCTTGTGGAATCAAAGCTCAGGGAGCACAATATTTTAAACGATGTAAACAGAATTTGCGTCAATGCGGGAGAAACCGTTCATTTAGGACGGAATTTTAAGGTTGAATTTATTCACACAAACCACTCAATTGCGGATTCTGCTGCGCTTGCAATAAAAACACCTGTAGGAACTGTTGTTCACTCAGGAGACTTTAAAATAGACTATACGCCTATTGACGGCGAGGTTATAAATTTAAGAAGATTTGCTGAGCTGGGCGGCGAGGGCGTTCTTTTATTTATGTGCGAAAGTACGAATGTTGAGCTTCCCGGCTATACAATGAGCGAAAAAAATGTAGGAAAGATGTTTGAAAGAATTTTTGAGGACACGCCTGACAGCCGAATTATGGTGGCGACCTTCTCTTCAAATATTCACAGAATACAGCAGATTTTGGACTCAGCCTATAAGCACGACAGAAAGGTTGCGGTTATAGGCAGAAGTATGTCAAACGTGGTTAAAACCGCCGTTGACTTGGGCTATCTCAATCTGCCGAAAAACACTCTTATCGACATAACCGAAACAAGAAGATATGAGGATAAGCAGGTTGCCATAGTTATGACAGGCTCACAGGGCGAAACAATGTCGGCTCTTTCGAGAATTGCCCAGGGCGACCACAAACAGGTTGAGGTTAAGCCCGGAGACAAAATCGTAATAAGCGCTTCGCCTATTCCCGGAAACGAAAGCTCAGTCAACAAGCTTATAAACGATTTGCTCAAAAAGGGTGCAGACGTTATTTACGAGGGACTTATGGACGTTCACGTTTCCGGCCACGCAAGGCAGGAGGAAATTAAGCTTCTCCATGCCCTTTTAAAGCCTAAGTTTTTTGTTCCCGTACATGGTGAGTTTAAAATGCTTAAAACTCACGCAAAGCTTGCGGAAGATATGGGAATGAACAAGAAAAATGTTTTTGTTTTGGGCTTAGGCGACGTTTTGGAGCTTGACAGAAGCAAGGCGAGAATCAGCGGAAGCGTTCCCACAGGGGCTGTGTTTGTAGACGGCTTGGGAGTAGGGGACGTAGGCAATATCGTTATAAGAGACCGCCGACATTTGTCACAGGACGGGCTTATGATAGTTGTTGTGGCTATGGAGCGTGAAAGCGGCAGAATTATAACAGGTCCCGACATAATTTCAAGAGGGTTTGTCTATGTTAGAGAGTCCGAGAGCCTTATGGAAGAAGCCAGAGAGGTTGTCAGAGAGGCTTTGGATATGTGTGAGGAAAGGCACATTACGGAGTGGACCTATATTAAGGGGCTTATTAAGGACACACTTAAGGACTATATTTGGAAGAAAACAAAGAGAAGCCCAATGATTTTACCTATAATAATGGATATAAACGTTTGATGAGAGAAGAAAGAGAAGGGTTGTTATGAGCTATTTGAATTTTGAAGATGCCTGCAGGGATTTTGAAAACAGCCCTGTATTGAAGGACTATATAAGCGCAAGAGCTGAAATCGAAAAGGACAGGGAGCTTTTTGCAAAAATGAGGGAGTTTAAAAACCTTCACGTTAAGCTTCATGAAAAGGAGAAGAACGGCGAAAATGATTTCGGAATGAGACACCACGCCTCAACTGTATATTATGACCTTTTGAGAATACCCGTCTGCGAAAGATTTTTAAAGGCGGAACAGAGACTTTTGAAGCAGCTTAAGTTTTATGACACAATTATAAACGATTCACTTAAAAAGAACGGTATTTTGGGCTTCGGAGGTGACGAGCTGTGAAAGAAGGCTTTATACCCTCAGGCAGTGCAAATATACACTATGAAATTCACGGAGAGGAAAACAGCGAGGTTTTGGTGCTGATACACGGCAATTCGGGAAACCTCCATTATTTTGACGAGCAAATAAATTATTTTAAAAAGGACTATAAAATCCTGGCTTTAGACAGCAGAGGTCATGGTGAGTCTACTTTCGGCAAAGGCAATCTGAGCCTTACGGTTATGGCGGATGACCTCTACAATATTATTATGAGCTTCGGCTTCTACCCCTTTAACCTTTTGGGCTTTTCCGACGGAGCAAGCATAGCTATGTATTTTGCTTTGAAGCACTGCCCTTTGATTAAAAAGCTTATTCTTTACGGAGGAAACATTAACCCTTGGGGCGTTAAGCTGTCTTTTCAGCTGCCTGTTTTCATAAGCTATCAAATAAACAGGTTTGCCAGCTACTTAAACCCTCAAATGGCTAACCTTAACAGGGAATATTTGGGGCTTATGGTGAATGAGCCTTATATTCCCGAAGAGGACTTGAAAAAAATCACCGCCGAAACTCTTGTTATTGTAGGCAGCAAGGATCTTATCAGAAAAAGCCACACTAAAAAGATTTTCGATAATCTGCCCAATGCCAAAATGACGGTTATTCAGGGGGGCGACCATTTCTGTTCAAAGAAAATGCCCGAAAAATTTAACCCCGAGGTTGAAAAATTCTTAAAAATGTCTTAATCCAAAAGAAAAATAAAGCAAGCACAGTCTTTTTGAAGAAATTAGGGAAAAAATCGTAGACGAATTTAATTGACAATTTTGGTTTTTGGTGTTATTATAAATTTGTACTTGAGGTACATAAATTTTTTTTTGGAGGACGTTTTAATGAAAACCGGTACAGTAAAATGGTTTAACGCTGAAAAAGGATTTGGATTTATTTCAATTCCCGGTGAAGACGATGTTTTCGTACATTTTTCAGCTATTCAGGCAGACGGCTACAGGTCGCTTGATGAAGGTCAGAAGGTTGAATTTGAAGTAATTCAGGGAGCTAAGGGTCCCCAGGCTGCTAACGTAGTTAAAATCTGATTTTTCTGACATTTATTTTATACGTTTATACGCTAACAATATAAGCAGCATAAAATAAAACATCTTAACAGACGGGATTTTTGTTCCGTCTGTTTTTTTTGTCTCCGGCTGCATAATATTTTCTTTTCGGTTAAAAATACGGAAAAGGACTTTTGAGAAAATTTTATGCAGCGGAGGTATTTTTTATGTTTAAGAGAATTGTCAGTGCTATTTTGATTTTGGCGTTTCTGCCCTGTTATTTTGTTTTCGGAGAAGAAGCGTCTGAAGGGGCTTACACTGTTGACTGCAAATCGGCAGTTTTAATAGAGCAGAACAGCGGAAAGATTTTGTTTGAACAGAACAAGGATGAAAAGCTTCCTCCTGCAAGCGTGACGAAGGTTATGACCCTGCTTTTGATATACGAAGCCGTCAACGACGGCAGCCTTAAGTGGGAGGACGAGGTCGAGGTCAGCGAACACGCCGCCGGTATGGGCGGTTCTCAGATTTTTTTAGAGCCGGGAGAAAAGCAGACCGTTAAGGATTTGACAAAATCTATAGCTATTGCCTCAGCCAACGATGCGGCTGTGGCTATGGCTGAAAGAATAGGCGGCAGCGAAGAGGGCTTTGTTAAGCTTATGAATGAAAAGGCTAAGGCTTTGGGTTTGACTAACACTAATTTCATCAATGCCTGTGGATTGGACGCCGAAGGGCATTATACCACAGCCTATGACATTGCTCTTATGAGCCGTGAGCTGCTGCTTAAATATCCGGAGGTTAAGGAGTATACCGAGACTTGGCAGGACACTATTCTTCACTCAACCTCAAAGGGGCAGACCGAGTTTGGGCTTACAAACACAAACAAGCTTATAAAGCAATATCAGGGGGCAACAGGACTTAAAACAGGCTCTACGGGCAAGGCACTTTACTGCCTTTCAGGCTCAGCCACAAGAAACGATATGGATTTAATCGGTGTTATTATGGCTGCTCCCGACCCTAAGGTAAGGTTTAAAGAAATGGCAGGGCTTTTGGACTACGGCTTCGGAAATTTCTGCATTATAAAAGGTGAAGAACCGGGAACAAGAGTGGGGGAAGTGCCTGTTTATAAGGGCAAGGATGACAGCGTAGCAGCAGCGGTGAAAGACCTTGTGTGCCTTCCGGCGAAGAAGGGAACGGAGGACAAGCTTGAATACAGGCTTGAAATGTGCGAGAGCATAACCGCACCCTTTGACAAAGGGGCAAAGCTCGGCGAAATCATATATTTTAAAGATGGTGAGGAAGCAGGCAGAAGCGACCTTGTGGCAGAAAGGAGCGTTCCTGCGGCGAATATTTTGGATAACCTCAAAAATGTACTGGAGGAAATATTCTGACGGAAAGCCGGGCGGTACCGGGGTAGGGG
>JAJQFU010000152.1 GCA_021200955.1 Clostridiales bacterium
CGAACTGTAGTAGTTTTGCAACCGTTCTTTTGTCCAACTTTTTGGGGTCAGTACAGTCTGCCAAATCTAAAACGGTTATTTTTTAATAGCTGGTTTTGGTGAGGAGTAATTGCCTGAAGTCAGTCCTCTTTATATTTTTATAATAGCATAAAGGCTGCTTTATGTCAAGTTAAAAATCCGCTCTTTATAAGATGTGAATATATATTTTTGAAAACCTCTGTTTTTAGGTTTTTTGCGAAAAAAATCACTTTTCTTTGGGGTTAAATATAAGGGCTGTCAAAAAGGCAAAAACTATGGCGGCGGTTATTCCTGCGGAAGCGCTTTTAAGCCCTCCCGTAAATGCCCCCGAAAAGCCCTTCATATCCACCTCTGCCTTTACTCCCTTAGCCAATGCGTTTCCGAACCCCGGCAGAGGAACTGTTGCCCCTGCTCCGGCGAAATCCACAAGCCTGTCATACCACCCCAAGCCGCCCAAAAGACAGCCGCAGACCACGAACAAAACCAAAATTCTGGCTGAGGTCAGCTTTGTTAAGTCAATGAGAAGCTGACCCAAAATGCAAATTCCTCCCCCAACCGCAAATGCTTTTATATAATCCATAATTTCACCCTCTGCTTTCGATTTTTAAAAGATGACTTATTCCCATAATATTCTGCCCCTGTGAGATGCTTGTTGTGTTCATAAGTGCTCCCGTAGGGGCAAAAAGTATTTTTTTGTATTCCCCTGTCAGAAGCTTTTTGTATATATGTGAAAACACCATAGCGGAACAGGCACAGCCGCTTCCTCCCGAGTGGGTATCCTGTTTGTCCTTGTCATAAATCATAATTCCGCAGTCCCTGTGTTTGGCTTTAATGTCACAGCCCTTTTCATAAAGCAGCTCATAAAGAAGCTCAGAGCCTACATAGCCCAAGTCTCCTGTGAAAATTCTGTCATAGTCCTCGGCGGTTGTGCCGAAATCCTTAAAGTGGTTTAAAATCACCTCAGCCGCCGCCCCTGCCATAGCAGCCCCCATATTGTTGGCGTCTGTAATATTTAAGTCAACAATTCTGCCTGTTGTAACCGCCGTAATTTGGGGTTCAGAACCCTCTTTCGAAAGAACAGCCGCTCCTGCTCCTGTTACGGTGGTAGTGGCGGTTTGAGGTCTTTGGCTGCCCAATTCAAGAGGAAAACGAAACTGCTTTTCGGCGGCGCAGAAATGACTTGAAGCGCCGCAGAGAACATATTCTCCCCAGCCGCCGTCAATTAAAGCCGTCCCTAATGAAAGGCTTTCCCCAAAGGTGGAGCAAGCCCCGTACAAGCCGAAAAAGGGTATATGAAGCCTCTCTGCGGCATAACAGGAAGCGGCGGTTTGGTTTTGAAGATCACCGGCTAAAACATAGCTTATTTTTTTAGGGGTTAATGTCCCCTTTTCCAAAGCGGTATCAAAGGCTTTTTTGAGAAACTTTGCTTCCGCCTTCTCCCAGCTTTTTTCTCCGTATAAATTGTCATTCGTGGTTATGTCAAAGGCTTTTGAAAGAGGACCTTCTGCCTCTTTCGTTCCCCCAACGGATGAAACGCTTTTTATATTTATGCCCTCTTTGAATTTAACCGAATAAAGACCTGTTTTTTCTGCCAATGCAGCCACCTACCTTACAAAATAATAAATTACGCCTACCAAAATGGACGAAAGTGTTCCGTACAGTATCACAGGCCCTGCCACAGTGAAAATCTTTGCCCCAAGCCCCAAAACAAAGCCCTCTTTTTTAAACTCCACCGCCGGAGCAGTCACCGAGTTTGAAAAACCCGTAATAGGCACGATCGACCCGGCTCCGCAGAACTTCCCTATTTTAGAATAAAAGCCCAGACCCGTCAGCAGTGAAGCCGCCCCTATTAATATAACCGAAACAAGCATATTTCGGCTTTCCGTCACAACTCCGAAGGTACTGAAAACATTCATTAAAAACTGCCCTATGCAGCAGATTATTCCTCCGCTTACAAAGGCTCTTAAACAGTTTTTAAACAAAGGGCTTTTGGGGGAAGCCGCCTTAACCATTTTTTCATATTCATCCTTAGACTTCAAAATATCTCTTTTTCCCGTAAAAATCACTCCTTACATATAGTAGAACCCCGGTACGAAATAATAAAGCAGTGAGCCCACAAGCTTTCCTACGGCTACGGCGCAGATAAACCACCTCATACCCTGTGTCAGCCTGACCCGTCTTGTAAGTATGGGCAGAATGTTCAAAACCTCAGCCAAAGAGCCGTAGAAAACCCCTATGCAGAAGCTTAAGAATATTACAACGGTTTTGCCCAAGGGCAGATACCAGTCGAAATAGGTGTCCGTTCCGCCGATTATTCCGCCTAAAATAATGGCTTCCTCATAGAGCTTTATAAATTTTTTCGTCCCTGTTTTTTGGGCAAGCCTCGGCACAACACCTATTATGGCTATAAACGATACCACAGCCCCGGCAACAAAAACCCCCGACCCAAGCCCTATAAGAGAAAGAGCCGCCCACTTCAAAGCCCACATTTACTCCTCACCTCTTTTTTTGTTAAGGGTGTCGATAAGGTTGTCCGCAACCTCTTTTTCGTAAACAGACATTTCAACCTCGATTGGCGTAGGGTCGTCTGTAAGCTTCTTTCCGGAAAAGTGGTTGAAAAAAACTATAATCCCCGCAGCAAGCCCTATTGAATAAGGCAGATCTATAAGCATGGGGTTTTCTATTTTTTCATTAAAAAAGATGTAATAATAGTTTTCGAAAACAGTGGAAATCTGAGCATCCGAGTGAAAGCTCATTATAGCCGTTGCCGAGCCTGTCAGAAGCACCATTGACACGAAAAACACCTTTATCCACAGAGCCGGGGAAGAGCCTTTTTCAGCCCTCGGTGAATATTCTATGACTGTATCCGTTTCTCCCAAGCTGCTGACGGTGTTTCCCGGAAGGGCTGAGTTTATTTTCTCCACAATATCCAAAACCGAAACGAGATAGTTTTTCTTTTTGTCAGAGGTTATTTCCAAAAGACGCAGATTTTCAGCCTGTGTTCTTAAAGAGCCTTCCGCAAAAACCTTAGCCACGTCCTTAACTCTCACAACTCCCGCACCTGTTATATTTACCTTTTTTTCCGCCTTAATATAAATATCCATTAAATCACCTAAGAAAAAGATACATAAATAAGTTACGCTTAAAAGATATTTTTGCGGTTTTTATAAAAATTATTCCTATGCATTAAATTTTTCTCTTATGGATTTTAAAATTTTCTTTTCAAGCCTTGAAACCTGAACCTGCGACACCCCAATCCGCTTTGAAACCTCAGTCTGTGTCTTGTCCTCATAAAACCTAAGCCGAATAAGCTCTCTGTCTCTTTCGTCAAGACAGCCCAAAGCCTGTTTTAAAATTATTATGCTGTCGATTTTGTCGCTTTCGTCTCTTGCGGCAAGCCTGTCAAGCTTAAAAACAGCCTGTCCGTCGCTTTTGAAGGCTTCGGCGTCTAAAGACTCAGGCTCTCGTGAGGCCTCCATTGCCATAACAACCTCGTCCTCTCCTACGCCAAGCTCAGCCGCAAGCTCCTTTGCGTTTGCTTCTCTTCCCAGCCTTTTTCTAAGCTCCTCTCCGGTAAAGCGGATTTTCACCCCCAGCTCTTTTATTCCTCTGGAAACCTTTATTCTGCCGTCGTCTCTTAAAAAACGCTTTATTTCACCCATTATCATAGGCACTGCATAGGTCGAAAGCCGAACGTCCATATTTAAGTCGAACTTTTTTATGCACTTTATAAGACCTATTGCCCCAAGCTGATAAAGATCCTCCGCTTCTGTCCCTCTGCCCGAAAATCTTTTCACAATACTCCAAATAAGCCCTGAATTTTCTCTGACGAGAAAGTCCAAAGCTTCGCCGTCCCCCTTTTGAGCCTTTGAAATTAACTCCCTGACATTATCCTTATCCATAACATCACCTGAAATTTTTTGACATAAAAACCCTTGTGAATTTGCCCTTTTCAGACTCTACCCTAAGCTCGTCCGTAAAGGTTTCCATAACCGTAAAGCCTATTCCGGCTCTGTTTTCGGAAGGCTTTGAAGAATAAAGAGGGGTTCTTGCCTTGACAATATCCTCAATGCCGATTCCGTAATCCGTAACGGTTATGTAAACTCTTTCGCTGTCAGCTTCAAGCTCCATTTCGATTTCGCCGCCCTTACCCTCATAGCCGTGAACAATGGAGTTTGTGACAGCTTCGGAAACAGCGGTTTTTATGTCGTCTAAAAACTCAAGGTCTGAATTTTTATCCATAACGAAAGCCGCCGCCGCCAAACGTGCAAAGCCCTCGTTTTCGGAAAGCGCCGAAAATTTTATAAATGCCCTGTTCTTCATCTTTTTTCTCCTTTCCTCTTAATTGCGGATATTGCCTCATCTATTGAGGGATAAACCTCTATAACCTTTAAAAGCCCCGACACAGACAAAAGCCTTTTTATGTGGTCGGGAACGTTTACAAAACAGGTTTTTCCTCCGGCAAAAAGGCTTTGCTTATATCTGCCCAAAATATAGCCTATGCCGGAGCTGTCTATAAAGGTGACGCCCTTTAAGTCAAAAATAATGCTGCGTGAGTTGCTGAGCTTAAAATGTCTGTCTGTTTCCTGTCTGTGCTTTTCGATGTTGTGGTGGTCTAAGTCGCCGTTTGGGGCAGCTATAAGAATGTTGTTGTAACGGCTGAAAATAATATTCATAATAATCCTCCTAATCCAATATTTTCCACCTACTATTATAATTTAATATGACTTTTTTGCAATATAGTTTAGTTCGCAATTTTCGGCAATGGTTAGCCGAAGATGTCCGGACACCGACAGCCTCCCCTTGAGGGGAGGTGTCAGCGAAGCTGACGGAGAGGTGGAGCGGTTTCCTTTTGCAGCCACTAATTCAAAGGCAGCGTTCAGCCGCAGCCTTTTCGGCGCAGTGTCTGCAAAAACCTGCTTCCGAAGAAGATTTTTGGGAAAGCATTGCCAAACGGTCTGTAAGCCAAGTGCCGAAGAATGAGCTGAAAGCCGCTCCGGCGGCGTATGCGAAGCATACGTTCAGCGAGTTCTCTGCGGCTCGGCCGCTGCCTAAATGCGATGTCATAAGCTTCTCAACACCTTGACTAAAACATTGTTTTATATTATAATATTTTTAATAAATCATATATGTACTTGCAGAAAAATCTACACACAGACCATGTATAATGACAGTATAAATAAAATCAGTAAGGAGAATTGTTATGGCAGAAAAAAAATCAAAAGCTACTCTTGAAGCCAATCTTGAAATGGGCAAGGAAAAAGCCCTTAAAGCCGCCCTTGTTTCAATAGAAAAAAACTTCGGCAAGGGCGCAGTTATGAAATTAGGTGAAACAGGCAGAAACACAGGCATAGAGGTTGTTCCCACAGGTTCACTGAGCTTAGACATAGCTTTGGGCTTAGGGGGTATTCCCAGAGGAAGAATTATAGAAATATACGGCCCCGAATCCGGGGGTAAAACCACCACAGCCCTCCATATGGTGGCTGAGGTTCAGAAAGCCGGGGGTATTGCGGGCTTCATAGACGCAGAACACGCCCTTGACCCTGTCTACGCCGCAAAATTAGGGGTAGACATAGACGAGCTTTATGTTTCACAGCCCGACAACGGCGAACAGGCTCTTGAAATTGCGGAAACTATGGTCAGAAGCGGCGCAATTGACATTATCGTAGTTGACTCCGTAGCGGCGCTTGTTCCCAAGGCGGAAATCGACGGCGAAATGGGCGACTCCCATATGGGCTTGCAGGCAAGGCTTATGTCACAGGCTTTGAGAAAGCTCACAGGCGTCTGCGCAAAAAGCAACTGCATAGTCATTTTCATAAACCAGCTTCGTGAAAAAATAGGTATTATGTTCGGAAACCCGGAAACAACCACCGGCGGCAGAGCCTTAAAGTTCTATTCATCAATCAGAATTGACATAAGAAAGTCCGACCCCATTAAAAACGGCGGCGAAATTATAGGCTACCGCACCAAGGCGAAAATAGTTAAGAATAAGGTTGCTCCTCCCTTTAAAACAGCTGAATTTGACCTTATGTTCGGCGAAGGAATTTCAAAAACAGGTGATATATTAGACCTTGCCGCCGATGTGGATATTGTTAAAAAGGGCGGCGCATGGTATTCCTATAAAGACAGCAAAATCGGTCAGGGTCGTGAAAATGCCAAGAAATATTTGGCTGAAAACCCCGAGGTCTGCGACGAAATAGAAAGAGCCGTCAGAGAATATTACGGGCTTATAAACGACACCGATAAGCCCCTTGACATTGAAATCAAAGAGTCTGAAGAAGCAAAGCCCGACAAAAAGACAAAAGCCAAGGCCGCCCCCAAAGAAGAGGACTTAACAGAGGACGTTTTTGACGAGGAACAGCTTGCGGAGCTTGAAAATCAATGATTATAACGGACATTCAAAAGCAAAAACATAAGGAAGGACGTTACTCCGTCTTTATTGACGGAGAATTTGCCTTCGGCATAGACGGCGTTGATCTTCTGTGGTATAAGCTTGAAACGGGCAAGGTGGTTTCTCCGGAGCTTTTAAACGAAATCACAGTGACAAACGCCTATATAAAGGCAAAAAACTCCGCCCTTAAATTTTTGGGCTACAGAATGAGAAGCCGTAAAGAGATTGAGGACAGGCTTAAGCGTGATGAGTTTTCTCCCTCTATTATAGAAAAAACTCTGAGTTTTTTGGAGGAATACGGCTATATAGACGATGAAGCCTTTGCAAAGGCTTATATAGAAGAGAAAAAGAAGCTTAACGGCTACGGAATAGTCCGCCTTAAGTCAGAGCTTTACAAAAAAGGCATAGACAGAAGCATTATAGACAGTCTTACCGATCTTATGACTGAGGGCGAAGAAGAGCTTATAGAAAAAGCCCTTTACAAAAAGCTTAAGGGTGAAAAAATCACCGACAGAAAACAGCGTCAAAAGCTTTTAGGCTATCTTTTGAGAAAGGGCTTCGGCTATGAGCCGTCTTTAAGCGTAATTGAGAAATATGAGGAATTAACCGACGAATATACCTATGAATAAGGCAATGAGGTAAAAATTTATGACCGAAAACATAAACAAGCTGCTTAGAGAATTTAAAAGCTGCTACGAAAACTGCGATTTTGAAAAAATAGACGAATTAAATAATGAAATTCAGGGCTATTACGAGAGAAACGGTCTTACAAAAACCGAAAATTATGCACGCTACCTCTATGACCTGAGCCTGTGCCAAACAGAAACAGATAAGCCTAAGGAAGCTCTTAAATCCGCAAAAGCAGCCTTTGACATTGCTGAAGAGCTTAAGCTTGAAAGTCTCTGCGCCTCAGCAGCCACAAGCCTGGGCGTAGCCTACGGATATGCGGGAAGCAAGCGTCCGGCTCATTTTTGGCTTAAAAGAGCCTATGACCTAACCTACAGCCTTGTTAAAGACAAAGACACAGAACAGCACAATCAGCGTCTTGCGGATGCGGCAATGAACTTAGGCAGTGCCTACTATGACATTCGTGACTATAACAACGCTTTAGACTATCACAAAACCGCCCTAAAGCTTCAAACGGCGGAAAATGACGACTACTGCGACAATTTAAACCTTATTGCCTATGACCTTGAAAAGCTCAGAAGGTTTGACGAAGCGGCTGTTTATCTCCGCACCTCTTTGGATATTTTAGGCAGACTTATAGGCGAAAACGACAAAGACTACGCCGCAAACCTGAGCTATTTGGCTTCTGTCTATAAAAAAGGCGGCGACTTTCAAAAAGCCGCTGTCGAATATGAAAGAGTTATAAGGCTTTTTAAACAGACAGGTCACAGCGATGATATATGCTGCTGCGAGGTTATGAACAAGGCGGCTGATATTTATTTAAAAATGGGCGATGACCCGGGAGCTTTAAAGCTGAGAAACGAAGCCCTTGAAATTTTCGAAAAAACCACAGGCACCCAAAGCCTGTTTTATGCCAACTGTTTAAGAGACATAGGCGAAATTTATTTTAACAATTCCATTTACGGAAAGGCTATAATTAATATTTCAAAGGCTTTGGACATCAAAAAGACGATTTTTGCCCCTGCCGACCCTGAATATTTTAAAGACGCAATTCTTCTTACAAAAATTTATCTCGAAAACAAACAGCCCGATAAATCCTGTGAAATTATGGAATATCTCTTTAACAACATTGACGAAAAACACCCTAATTATCAGGATATTTTGTTTTTCCTTGCTTCGAGATATGTTCTTACAGATACCGACACAGACAGGCTCTTTGACCTTTATGAAAAATATTTGAAAATAAACCCGGAAGCTACAATTGAGGAGTTTTTGGAGCTTGCCTTCGATGGTCCAAAAAAATTAAAAATGTAAAAATTATTTTTTATTACGGGAGGAATATTAATGAAACTATTCAAAAAAATAACCGCTCTTGCCTTAGCCGCAGGCTTAACCGCTTCTCTTTTGCAAATAGGCGGTGCATCGGCTTATGCCGCCGGTCTTACTGCCGGGGGCTGGTATGAAACAGCCTACGCAGAATGGCAGGATGAAACAAACATAGACGCAGCTTCTGTTGAATATAAGAAAAGCTCCGAAAACACCTACACAGCTGTCGACAGCGAGCTTATAAGAAGCGGAGAGAACGGCGGCGGAAGAGTTGACATTTTAGGGCTTGAAGCAGGCACCTATGACGTTAAGGTAACAACGGGCTCTGGGGAAACCCTTACGGCTGAGAACATTTCCGTTGCGTCTGAGGACAGATCCGGCTATGCCCACTTCAACAGAACAACAGGTGTGGGAGCCTATAACAACGACGGAACACCCAAAGACAATGCGGACATAATTTACGTTACAAACGAAACCAAAAACACTGTTGCCTACGGCAGCTATACAGGCTTAGGCAACATTCTCAAAAACGCAAAAAAGATTTCCAATCCCCTTATCATAAGGGTTATAGGTGAAATCGACACCCAAACAAGAGACTCCGACGGCACAAAAACCACTGACAAAAATAACGGCGTAGTTGCTCTTGAAGGTCTTACAGACAGAGAACAGAGCAGCGACTCATATTTTAATATGATGGACGTTTCAAGCGCCGAAAACATAACCTTAGAGGGTGTAGGCACAGACGCCTCAATTTCAAAATGGGGCTTAAACTTTTCAGGCTGTTCAGGCGTTGAGGTTAAAAACCTAACCTTCGGACTTTACCCCGAGGACGCATGCAGTGCTTCAGGCTCTGCCTATGTTTGGGTTCACAGATGTACCTTTAACAAAGGCGAAAACCTCTATGACCTGACTGACGAACAGGATAAGGGCGACGGCGACGGTTCAACGGATATGAACACATGCAGCAATGTAACCATAAGCTACTGCCGCTACAACAATACCCACAAATCATCATTAAACGGCGGAAGCAACAGCACAAAGCAGTACAACTATACATATCACCACAATTATTTTAACAGCTGCAACGCCAGACTGCCCTTAACAAGATATGTAAACCTTCATATGTACAACAACTACACCTATAACGCAGGCAGCGCAATCAGCGCAAGAGCCTCGGCGTGGGTTTTCTCCGAAGCCAATTATTATCAGGATTCAACCTCGATTTTCGGCGTTCAGTATGACAGCTCCTACGGCGCAGGCTTTATAAAATCCTATATGGATACTATCGACAACTCAACATATACGGAAGATGACAACATTAAGGTTTTGACCGACACAGCCGACAGAACCTTAACCTTCACCGCAAACAGCAGCAAGCACCCTGAATCAACCCAAAATTTTGACACAAATTCAGGCGTTTTCTATTATGACAGTGCAAACCAAGTGTCTAAGGTGGCTTATCTTACAGACGCAGCGACTGCAAAGGCTGAAGCCGTTACAAATTCAGGCGTCATGACAGACGGTCAGACCCTTATATTCTTTGAAAACGATTTAACCGACGGCGAAGAAACAGAGTATTCCACAATAGAAAGTAATTTTGAGCTTACTCCCTCAAATCTTTCTTCAAACCTTTATTTTAAACAGGTGGGCGACTTCAGCTCTTCTTCATCAAGCAGAATAAGGCTAACCTCCGAAAACAGCCTTGTGTTTACTGTGGCAGAGGGAGCAACCATAGCTATTACCGCTTCTCACGCCAGCTCAACCTCAAGCGGCACGAGAAAAGCTCTTCTTTTAAATGAGGACAGCGAAACTGTAGGCTCAAGCTCCTATGAAATGGGCGAAGGCTCATCAACCCGGACACTGGCTGAAAATCTTCCTGCCGGAACATATACCTTAACGGCTGACAATCACATTAACGTAACCTCCGTAAGCATAACCTTCTCTTCGGCAGCCACTTCCACAACAACCACTACTGAAGCCACCACTGAGACAACTACAGAAACCACTGAAGAAACTACAACGGAGCCTACCACAAATAACGGCGTTGCAGGCGACACCGACGGAAACGGCTCATTAACTGCCAATGACAGCGCAGTTCTTCTCAGCTTTATTACAGGTGACGGTTCAGTTAATGACGGGTGGCAGATACAGAACGAGATTGCCGATGTAAACGGCGACGAAACCCTTACCGCCGCCGACGCAGCCTTGATTTTAAAGAGAGTAGTGAATTGTACGGCAACTTTCAGTAGGTAAAACCTTTCGGACGCCACCAAGCCTCCCCTTGAGGGGAGGTGGCACACGAAGTGTGACGGAGAGGTGTATAGAACAAACTTTCCCATTCTCAAAAACTTACAAACTTTTTAAGAAAATTGAAAAAAAGTGCTTGACAAATTCTGTTTCTTAGTCTATAATAATTTTTGTCGCTGAGGAATAAACCCCACCACCCCCTTCCCGTTCCTTGGCGGCGTTTTGCCCAGGTAGCTCAGTTGGTAGAGCAGCGGACTGAAAATCCGCGTGTGGGCGGTTCGATTCCGTCCCTGGGCACTTTTAATTAGGCTCTTGCCTGTTAAAAAATCAAATATAAATCTTCTGCGCGAATGGCTCAGTGGTAGAGCATCGCCTTGCCAAGGCGAGGGCCGCGGGTT
>JAJQFU010000049.1 GCA_021200955.1 Clostridiales bacterium
GGTATTTTATGAAACTGTTTAAAAAAGCGGCAGCCCTTGCCACGGCTCTTTGTATGAGCCTTTCGGGCGTTGGGGTTTTGGGGGTTGAAGCCCTTGCCGACACAGGGTCAACTTTTACATCAATCGGCGGCTGGTATGAAACCGCCTATGCCACATGGAGCGACAGCAATGCAACAAGTGCAGAGGTATATTACAAAGCCAAAGGAGCGGCTGACAGCGAATATGTTCGGCTTAACTCATCGACTGACGCTGTTAATACGTCTCTTTCTGTCTATGACGGCAGCAGCTATGATACTGCGGCAGGCTATAAAAAATGTGTTGTAAGACAAACAGACAGCGGCACAGCCAGAGTTGACATAATGGGTATAGGCTGGGGCAGCTTTGACATAAAGGTTGTGGCTTCCGACGGCACAACAACATATGAAGATACTGTTGACATACTTCAGGAGGACCGCTCGGGCTATGCTCATTTTAACAGACCTACGGCTTCTTCAGATGATGATAATTCCTATGACGGCGTAGGAGCTTACACCGACAGCGGTACGCCTAAAGACAACGCCGACATTATTTATGTAACCGAAGACAACAAAAACACCGTTTCCTACGGCGGATATACAGGCATAGGCAATATTACAAGCAAGGTTAAATCTCTTTACAGCAAAAACGGCAAGCCTATAATAATAAGATTTTTAGGCGAAATAGACACCACAACTTGGTCGCTCAGCGGTTCAACTATAACCGAAAACTCCGACGCTACACCTCTTGACGGGCTGTTAAACAGATTTTATATATACAATAACTCCTATACCTTTAATTCGTCATCCGGCAACTACGAAACAAATACATCTAACAGTACGACGGATACATATATAGGAATGATGGATTTTAAAGGTTCAAGCGGCGACGGATATACGGCTTTTTCAAATATCACTCTTGAGGGCGTAGGCACTGACGCCGAATTTGTAAACTGGGGCGTTTCCTTCAGATATGCAAACAGCATAGAGGTAAAGAACATTATATTTACCCATTATCAGGAGGACGGCTGTTCAGCACAGGATTCAAACAGAGTTTGGTTCCACAGATGCACCTTTAATGTAGGCAAAAACGACTGCGACCTTACAAGTGAGCAGGACAAGGGCGAGGGCGACGGATCATCAGACATTAATGCTTGTAAAAATGCAACAATATCCTACTGCGTTTATAACAGCCCCCATAAAACATCATTAAGCGGCAACGGCGATGACACAAAGCAGTGGAACTATACATATCATCACAATTATTATAATCAATGCAATTCAAGACTTCCTCTTGCAAGATACGTAAATGTACACAGCTATAATAATTATACCTACGGCGCAAGTAC
This sequence comes from Clostridiales bacterium, assembly GCA_021200955.1. Taxonomy (GTDB): domain Bacteria; phylum Bacillota; class Clostridia; order Lachnospirales; family CAG-274; genus JAJQCI01. The sequence continues at coordinate 1,364 of JAJQFU010000049.1, forward strand.
GGCTATAAGTGCAAGAGCTTCAGCCTTTATTTTCTCGGAAGCAAATTATTATGAAAGTACAGGCACTGTTTTCGGCTCATCAACAAGCACAACCTACGGCAGCGGCTTCATAAAGTCTTATAACGATACTTTTGTAAGCACCACACCCTCGTGGTCAAACTATATTGTACAGGCTTCATCAAGAACATCTGAAATCAAAGTTTCAAGCGTAGATTCACACAATCAGCACTTAAGCGAGGATACGGCAGACGGCGGCTATATAAACAACTTTGATACAGACGAAACAGGAACATATTTCTACTATGACAGTACAAACCAAGTTTCAGATGTTTCTTATTTGACAAGTGCAGCAGACGCCAAAACCTATGTATCGGCTCAGTCAGGCGTTTTGAAAGACAGCGTAACATATAAGGATATTATGGGCAATTTATCAAGCGACGATGATGAGGATGAGGAAGAGGATGACGGATATACAATCATAGAAAGCGACATAACCTTAAAATATGATAATTATACCGATTCGGATATTGCGAAGTATTTCCAATATTCGGGTATATCATATACAGAAGGTAATTCTTATATGAGGTTTACAACAAGCACAACATTTTCATTTAAGGCAGCAGCAGGGGCAACTATTACCATAAACGCAAGGAACCCCAGCAGCAGCGGAAATGATCGAACAATTACTCTTACAGGTACAAATACCGGGGCATTTGCCAACAGCTATGCTGTCGGCGGTTCCTACGGAGACTATCCATATGTAGAAAATTCGTCGGAAGATGATATATATACGCTTACTGTAGACAATAATATGAACATTGCCTATATATCAGTTACCTTCGCCGGTTCGTCCTCAGGCGGCGGCGACGATGACACAACAACCACTACAACGGAAACAACCACAGAGACAACTACCGAAGCGGCTGTTGAAACCACAACCGAAGCAGGGGTTATATATGACAAGGCAGTTTTGACATTCGGCGAAGCGGAAACTGTTTCAGAAGCAACAACCTATGACACAAGCGGCTATTTTACACTGCTTCCTACTATGACAATAGATTCAAGCTCCAAAACAGTAAACGGAAAATCCTATAGCTACAGACTGAAATCCGGCGGAAAAACAACCGTTGATTCTTCAACAGGTCCCAGCAACAGGGCTGTAATATTTACAACAGCGGATTCGGCAGTAATTCAGTTTTGTGCCGCGATGTCAGGACAAACTACAGGCGAAACTTCAAGAAGCATAAACATATATAAGGACGGAGATTTCACAAATCCCATAGAAATCCCCTTTACAAGTACAGAACCCGTAATGTCTAAAATGTACAATTTAGACGGTGCCGGAACGTATTATATAACATTCAGCGCAGGAATAAATATATACGGCATAACCGTAGCGGTGGGCAGAACAATTCAAACCGACACTAACGGCAGCGGCTATATATTCACAGACGGAACCGACAGCTATATTGTTTCGGGAGTTGCATCATCAGAAGACCTTTCCGAATATTCAAAGCTGAGGGTAAGCGTAACTATCGATAATACATTGAACGCAGACACCGACACAGTTTATAAATATGCTTATGTAGATGATGAGGACTTGGTAATCACTCCTGCTCATTTAGATTCAACCTATGGTTATTTATATGTAGTTGATATCGAAGGTTCAGGGGGAAGCAATGACTTCAGCTATTCCTCAAAGCTTATATCTTAAGGAGGGGGAACGAATATGAAAAGAATTTATGAAAAGCCCGAAATTAAAGTGCTTTCGGTTAAAAGCGAAGAAAATATTACAGAAGAAACAACAAGCGTGCTTACCTACACCGTCGCTCAAGACGCAAGCCTTTTCGGTAAAATAAGCTACGGCAATTTGAAAAATTATTAAAAAGTCCGCTTAAGCGGCAGATTAAAAGTCCCCTCGAAAAAGGGGGCTTTTTACATATATTCAGACTCCCCTTTGATGTGTTGCGGCGGAGAAACCGAGCATCGCAAAAAGTTGAAGACTTTTTGCGAAAAAGGAGCAGCTCAGGAGCGGAGTCTTGCTTTCGCAAGAAGCTGCGGAAGTAAACGAGCGCATGCAGCTGCGACGCGGGGAGGCTTTTTCGTAAGTTGAAAAATTTATAAAATAACTATTGAAATTGAGAGTGAAACAGGTTATAATAAATTTAATAAGGCTATTCAAGAAATTTATGCTTTACGCAAACCCCGTTGTGTTTGCAGAATCGGAGGAGTATAATGTGATTGATGCAGTAAGCTGCGGAGGTGTTGTTATATTCAAGGGGAAGATTTTGCTGCTATATAAAAATCAAAACGGCAGGTATATGGGTTGGGTTATGCCGAAAGGAACGGTTGAACCCGGAGAAACATTTAAAGAAACGGCGCTGAGAGAAGTAAAGGAAGAATCAGACGTAGATGCCAAAATCATTAAATATATAGGTAAAACTCAATATACTTTTCGGGGAACGGAGGATATTATAAACAAAACCGTTCACTGGTACTTTATGACGGCAAACTCGTTTCACTACAAACCTCAGGCAGAAGAGTTTTTTGCCGATGCGGGCTTTTATAAACAGCATGAGGCATATTATCTGTTGAAATTTCACGATGAAAAACAGATAATGCGAAGAGCCTATTTGGAATATTTGGATATGAGAAATAAAGAAAACTCAATAAGATATTTCAAACGGGAAATCTATTAACTATTAAGGAGGTAATTATATGGACAGATCATATGAAACTGCCGTTAAAGACATTAAAAGTCATTTAATAAGCCTTGAACGCAAGTCGGGGCTCAGACTTCTTTTTGCGGCGATTATTGCAGGGGTGCTTATAACTCTTGTTGTGATTTATTTGGTTCTGAAATTCCGCACTCCCGATTTAACCGATGAATATTATGATTTTGAAGACGCAGACGAGGATTCCTTCCCATTTGATGAGGACGAAGAGGACTTTGAAGATGAAGAATACCCCGACGGCGAGGCTTAATTATTGATTATCGGCAGTTAAAAACATTAAAAAGGCAGACCGTAATGTGCGGTCTGCTTATTTTTTAGGGTTTCACCTCTCAGCTTCACTGCGTTCAGCAGCTCCCTTCAAGGGGAGCCTTGCCGAACCCTTTCGGTTTTTGCTGAGAATAAGGTTTGGGGCCTATTTAATAATACCCAGCTGTTTTAAAGCTTCAGCGTTTGCTTCTGTTCCCTTCTTTTCGAAAACATCATCGCCGAATTTAAGCCTTAAATAGTCTATCATAATGTCGGGGCATTTGTCTCTGCCTGCTCTGGCGCTGTTGATTGTCATATCATAGGCTATGGGGCTCATCCAGTTTTTGCCGCCGGTTAAATATTTATAATAGTCGGATCTGTATTTATCCGTCTGAACAATCATTTTGTTGGCTTCTTCTTCGGTTACGCCCATTCTTTCACAGATGCTTTTAACACAGGCGTCTCTGGGGGCTTCTATATAGAAGCTTGCCACATTGTCAAAATCTCTGAGAATGTAGTTTGCACACTTGCCCACAATAACGCAGCTTTGGTTTTTCGCTAGCTCCCTTATAATTTTAGCCTGAATTTTATAAAGGTTTTCGTCTGAAACAAAGCTCTTTTTGGCAGGTGAAATTATATCGTTGTTTGCGGGGATTTTCATAATCTTTTTTATAAGGTTATAGCCCCGAAGCTGTTCGTCTACCTGAGAAAACAGGCTTTTGTTAATTCCGCTGTAGTGCGACGCCATTTCTATAATCTGGCGTTCATAACAGGGTATGCCTAATTTTTCGGCAAGGGCTAAGCCTGCCTGTTTGCCTCCGCTGCCGAAGCCTCTGGCAATAGTTATTACAAAATTATCCATAAAAGCACCTCCGTCCGTAATCTATAATAAAATGTTTTTTGCATCTCCTTATATTTATAATTATAAATTATACGGGCTTAAATTGCAACATAAAAAAATTAAAAATCAAAAAGTTTAATCGAAATTTTTTTTGTCATTGACAAACGGCTCACAGTCTATTATAATATAGAAGTTAACGGAAAGAGGCGTGGTGCGGTTCCGTACTTTGTCTCGGTAGCTCAGCGGATAGAGCGACCGCCTCCTAAGCGGTAGGCCGGAGGTTCGATTCCTCTCCGGGACGGGTCAATATATAAGAAAGCCGAAAGTTATCAATTTAACCTTCGGCTTTTACGTTTTATAAGAGAATGTCATAAATATAAAAAAGAAGATTTAAGAAACAGCACAGCCCGAAGCCTATGCTTGTGGGCAGAGCCGCCGCAAGGAGTGTATCCTTAAGGCTTCCTGTTTCTTTTTTTATTGTAAGAAGAGTTGTTGCGCAGGGAAAGTGAAAAAGGCAGAAAATAACTGCACACAGGGCGGTTTTTATTCCCCAGCCGTTTTGAAGCAGAACTGTTTTGGTGTCGGCTCCCGTTGAGGGATAAAGCATAAGTATCAGCGGCAAAACAATTTCGTTGGCAGGCAGACCCAAAATAAAGCCTGTAACAACGGCTCCGTCAAGCCCCATAAGCCTGCCCACAGGGGCAAAAAGCCTTGAAAGGCACACTGCCAAGGACGCCGAGCCTATATTGATGTTTTGCATAAGCCAAATTATTATGCCTGCCGGAACTGCCGCAGTTAATGCCCTTGAAAGAACAAAAACGGTTCTGTCTTTAAAGCTTCTGACTATTATTTGACCGAGACGGGGCATTCTGTAAGGGGGAAGCTCCAAAATAAATGAGCTTTCGGAGCCTTTCATAAGAAATTTCGTAACAGGCAGAGTAACCGCCGAAGCCAAAATCAGTGCGGCTAAAATAGAAAGAGCTGCTGTTAGGCTTTTTGCACCGGAGACCGAAAAAAACATAACGGAAAGGGTTATAATCAGGGGGAATCTGCCGTTGCAGGGCATAAATACATTTGTGAGGATTGCGGCTCTCCGCTGAGAGGGCGACTCTATTATTCTTGCGGAAACAACTCCGGCGGCGTTGCAGCCTATACCCATACACATACACAATGTCTGCTTTCCGCTTGTGCCTGCTCCCTTGAAAAATCTGTCCATAACAAAGGCTATTCGGGGAAGAAAGCCCAAATCCTCAAGAAAGGTAAAAAGAGGAAAGAATATTGCCATAGGCGGCAGCATAACCGAAACTACCTGAGATACTATTCCGTAAACACCGTCTATAATCAGACTTTTCACAGGGGGCATAACATTAAGGCTGTCGAAAAGGGCTGAAAGGGCTGTTTCGCCTTTTCCGAAGGCATAGGCAAGAGCCTGTGAGGGGTAGTTTGCCCCTATGACAGTCAGCCACAAAAGAAAGGCGAAAACGGCGGCTATAACAAAAAGCCCGAAGCAGCTGTTTAAAATTATATTGTCGATACGCCTTTCCAAGGAAATTTTGTCATTGGGGGTTACGGTTACAAACTCCTTAAAAAGCTTTTCCGAAAGAGCTGAATATTCCTCTATGGACTTAAGAGGGTTTGCTTCTTTTTCGGTTATTCCCTCCCTTATGGTCTGCTTTAATTCTTCGATCCCCTTGTTTTTGGCGGCGCTTAATAAAATAACCTTTATGCCGAGACGCTCAGAAAGCCCCTCGGCATTTATTTTTATACCATTTTTCTCGGCTTCGTCCATCATATTTATGCATAAAACAGCCTTTTTTGAAATGTCGGTTATTTGAAGAGCCAAAATAAGGCTTCTTTCGAGACAGGTTCCGTCTGCGGTTATGACAGTCAGACGGGCTTCATTGTTTTTTAAAAAATCCGCTGCGTTTTTTTCGTCCTCCGATTTAGGCGAAAGGGAATACATTCCCGGCAGGTCGCAGATTAAAAAGCCTTCGAAAACTCCGGAAGCACTTTCAACGGTTTTTCCGCTCCAGTTTCCCGTGTGGCGGCGGCAGCCCGTTAATGTGTTGAAAATGGTGCTTTTGCCTGTGTTGGGGTTTCCGCAGAGGACGATTATTTCAGGGGGCAAGTCAGTATTCCTCCCGAAATTTTATTAAAATGTTGTCTGCGTCCTCACGTCTCAAAGCCATAACCGAGCCCTTTATATAATAGGCGGCAGGGTCGCCGTTTGGGCTTTTGTGAAGAGCCATAACCTCGGCGTCCTTTGTGAAGCCCAGCTCAGACAATCTGTCTTTGTTTTTGAAGTCTCCGTTTACGGCGGAAATTATACCTCTCGCACCCACAGGGATACATGAAAGGGGCAAGCTTTTAATCATTAAAAAAGCACCTCCCAAAAGCGTTATTAGCGTTATACACTATAATATATAACGATTGCTCTTAGTTGGTGCATGTTTACATATTATAAAAAAGGATACCACCTCTCCGTCAGACACACTGATTTTCGAAAAAATCAGTGCGTCTGCCACCTCCCCTCAAGGGGAGGCTTGACGCAGCATCAAACTGATGGCACTGTCTTCGAAAGAATTTCATAAATCTGAGGAAAGTCCTTTTTAAGAATCGTAGGCTTAAAGTCTTTTTTCACAAAGCCGTGGGTTGAGGTGCCTTTGCACACAAGCTTTCCCTGTTCATTATAGCCCTCATAGCTGAATGCGGCTTTTGCCCCCTTAACATATGAAAGGCTTGTTTTCAAATAAAGAACATCGTCAAAGTCAAGGGAAGCCTTATAGCTTATATCAACCCCCAAAACCGGCATAATTACCCCGGCGGCTTCGATTTCCTTATAGCTTAAGCCTGCCTCGTCCAGAAAATAAATTCGGGCTTCTTCGAAATATCTCAAATAATTTGCGTGATGAACCACACCCATTTTATCCGTTTCATAATAATTTATTCTTCTTTTGTAGGTTACTTCCATTTTGATTACCTCTTTTTATCTGCGTTTTCTTGTTCGGTTGGCTTTTGTTCTTGCTTTTGTTTTTCTTTTGCGGGCTTTTGAGGTTTTCGGGGCTTTGGGCTCACTGATTTTCGGTATTGCTGTTTTGGGAGCTGTTCCCTCAAAAATAAAGTCTATGTGGCGCATTTCAACATCGACCCTTTGAAGCACCACCTTAACCTTGTCCCCTACGGTATAGGTTTTGTGGGTTCTCTCGCCCATACAGCTTATAGAGGCTTCGTCGGCAACATAGTGGTCGTCTGTCATATCCGCATATGAAACCATACCCTCCGCTGTGTTGTTAAGTCTGACGTAAATACCCCATGAGGTAATTGAGTCAATAACCCCCTCAAAGGTCTGCCCGATTTTGTCCGACATATATTCCGCAATTTTAATTTCGGTGGCTTCTCTTTCGGCGGCTTCAGCCCTTCTCTCGTTTTCTGAGCAAAGAGTTGCTTTTTCCTCAAGACCCTTTCCGAAATGAGCCTTAAGCTCTTCGGGGCTTTCGCCCTGTAAATAGCGGGAAATAACTCTGTGAATGAAAAGGTCCGGGTAACGCCTTATAGGTGAGGTAAAGTGACAGTAGAACTTAGCCCCTAAGCCGTAATGACCCAACTCCTCCCCTGTATACCTTGCCTGCTGCATACTTCGAAGGGCAAGCATATTCACCGGCATTTCCTCGGGTTTGCCCTTAACGTCGTCTAAAAGCTTCTGCATACCCTTTGGGCTTTTTCTGTTTCCCTTAAGAAGATAGCCGAACTTCCCTACTGTTTTCGAAAGTATTTCGTATTTTTCTTCATCGGGAACTTCGTGGCTTCTGTATAAGAAAGGCACTTTCAGGAAGTAAAATTCTTCGGCTACGGTTTCGTTTGCCGCAATCATAAATTCCTCGATTATGGCGGAAGCAGTGTTTCTGCGGCGTTCCACAATGTCTACAGCCTTTCCGTTGTCGTCTAAAATAATTTGGGTTTCCGCAAAGCTGAAGTCAATAGCTCCTCTTTTCAGTCTCTTTTCGAAAAGAATTGCCTTAAGCTCCTTCATAAGCATAAACATAGGCAGAAAATCTCTGTATTCTTCGGCATATTCCGATTCGGGGTTTTCCACAAGGTCATTAACAACTGTGTAGGTCATTCTTCTGTCAACGTTAATTATGCCTTTGACTGTTCTGTGGGAGGTTACTCTGCCGCTTTGGTCGATTTCCATAATACAGCAGAGGGCTAAACGGTTTTGACCCTGATTTAATGAGCAGATGCCGTTTGAAAGCTCTTGGGGAAGCATTGGTATAACTCTGTCGGGGAGATAAGTGCTTGTGCCTCTTTTTAAGGCTTCCTTGTCAAGGTGAGAATTTTCTCTGACGTAGTGGCTTACGTCGGCGATATAAACTCCCAGCTCAAAATTGCCGTTTTCGAGCCTTTTGCAGGAAACAGCGTCGTCTAAGTCCTTGGCGTCCTCACCGTCAATAGTCACCATTTGAACGGAACGGAAGTCCTCTCTGTCTTCAAAATCCGTTTCAATAGGCTCTGATGAAATTCTTGCGGCTTCCTCCTTAACCTTAGAGGGGAAGTCCGAGGGGATTTCCTTTTCAGCCATAACCGAAAGCATATCAACGCCCTTTTCACCCTTAAGCCCCAAAACCTCTGTTATTTTGCCCTTGGGCACTCTTTTTTTGTCCGGCGGAGCAGTGAGCTTTGCCACTACCTTATAGCCCTCAAGGTCGGGCTTTGCTCTGCCCGTAATTTCCACACGCTTAAAAAGCTTTCTGTCATCGGGAATAACAAAGCCTGTTCCCTCTCTTATTTCATAGGTTCCCACAACGCTGTCAAAATTACGCTTCAAAACCTTTTTTACAACGCCGCAGGGCTTTCCCTTAACCATAGAGACGGATATAAGAACCGTGTCCATATGGGCTGCTCCGTTTAAGTCTCCCTTTGAAACAAGAATGCGGTCCTCTATACCCTCGACGGAAACAAAACCCTTTCCGTTTTCGGAGGTGCGCAGAACCCCGGTAAAGAAGCCTGCTCTTTCCGGAGTGGCAAGTCTCAGCTTTTTCGTCAAAACAAGCTTTCCCTCGTTTAAAAGCTCATCAATAATAAACTTGAAAAGCTGCATATCCTCAGAGGGCACCTGTAAGACCTTCGCCATTTCATCCTGTGTTAAAAGCTCGGTATAAAAAGGGCTTTTTACAAATTCCTCGATTTTTTGCTTTTGTGTTTTAATTAATTCGTTATAATCCTTCAAAATATCACTCCTGTCATATTTAGGCTAACGGTGTTTTTTCGACACGTATAACAGAAAAGGCTGTCTTATTGAAAAATTCGTAAATTCGAAAAATTCGCAAGACAGCCCCCGTTTTGGCTTTTTTATTATACAAGATTGCTTATAAGTGTAAGAACAACAAAGACGATTGAAATAATTATAGTATATCTTTCAAGTCTCTTTTCAAGTGATTTGCCCTTATTTTTATCCCAATAGGTTTGCTGACCGCCCATTCCGGAAACTGAACCGGTGAAGCCGCCTGCTCTTTTATTCTGCATAAGAATGCATACATTAACGCCTATGCAGGCAATTAAAATAAGAACGCACAAAATATTGAAAATCATATATAAACCTCCCGCGTATTTCATCTTTTGATAAGCTAAAAATCATTTTATCACAAATAAAAGCCCATTGCAAGAGCTTTTTTTAAATTTTCACGTCAATCTAATTTAGTAACAAGTTTGTAACATTAATTAAGGCAATAAAATA
>JAJQFU010000064.1 GCA_021200955.1 Clostridiales bacterium
TATACATAATTCTTTTGTTATTTGCTCTGTCTACTTGACAGGGGTGGGTTCAGAAAAACTGTTTGTCTTTTTTGATTTCATATTTTCCCGATTTTATAATATGTTAAAAAGTCACTTTATGTCACTCAACACAATATATTATTGTGTTGCATAGATAATTTGATACATATAAAGAAATTATGAGAATAATGCTTAAAAAACACTCGTGATTTATTTACAATAAAATTATAATGCAAAGCCGTTAAATTGTCAATAAGTTATTTTTGCTGATAATCAACGGAAAAATTGCCAAACGGCAATGCAACACAATAATATATTAAGATGAATTACATAAGGAGGATTTTATTATGAGAACAACCGACCCTATTAAGAAAAGTGAAGATGTTGAAAAGCTGCTCGATTTTTATTTGAATGAGGATAATTTTAATTTAAGAAATTATCTTTTAATCGCTGTAGGGCTTTTTACAGCCCTGAGAATAAGCGATATTTTGCTTTTGAAATGGAGTGATGTCATAACAAAGGAAGGCTGTATAAAAAACAGAATAACAGTTAAGGAGAAAAAGACGAAAAAAACTAACGCCATAGCCGTAAACAACGGGCTTTTTAAGGCATTTGAGCTTTATTTAAGCCAAGCTTGGGAAAAGCCGGAGGGCTATATTTTCAAAGGGCGTTCCGGCGAAAAGCCCCTTCACAGAACACAGGCTTACAGAATTGTCAAAACCGCCGCAAGCTCCCTTAATTCAGAGGGCAACATAAGCTGCCACTCTCTGAGAAAAACTGTCGGCTATCATCTTTATTTAAACGATGCCTCGCCTATTCTCTTAATGTCTGTTTATAACCATTCTTCCTTTGAAATTACAAAAAGATATTTGTGTATAACACAATACGAAAAGGATGAAGCATTTAACAATTTATCTTATACGTGAAAGGAGAAAATTAATTATGAAACTAAAAAAATTAACTGCAGCTTTTCTTGCAATCGGTATGACTTTTGCAAGTGTAAGCGTAACCCTTGGTGATTGGAGCGAAACCGATTATGTTTATGACAACGGACAAGTTACAATGTGTATAAACAAAACTACAGGAGCTTTAACACGTATTGACCCTGACGATTATGAAGTTGTTGTGGATTTAGACATACCTTCCGAAATAAACGGGGTTACCGTTACAAGTATAGATACATGGGTATATTCTTATAGAAATAGTTTAGGCAATATTACTTTGCCTAATACTATAACATCTATAGGAGACGGTGCTTTTATGTATACCAGTTTTGACAGCATTGTTTTGCCGGACAGTTTAACAACTATAGGTGCTTTGGCATTTACGGATTGGACCGGTCAAACTGTTTCAGATGTGACTGTTACAATACCAAAAAATGTATCATATATAGGCGCTGCAGCATTTACTTATTCCGGTGCAGCTGACAGTGATTTAACAGCAATATATGTAGATGAAAACAATGAATCTTATAATTCTCATGACGGAATTTTATTTAATAATAATATGACGAAAATTTTAACATATCCGCCTGCAAAGACTGACAGCAGCTATATTGTACCCGATAATGTAACGTCAATAGGTGCATATGCATTTACGGGTTATAATTTAAAGGACATAACAATACCGGAAAATGTTACCGATATAGATGAAAACGCTTTTAAAAACTATTACCATAGTGCGGCTGATTTAGAAACAGTATATTGTTACAAAAATTCTGCTGCTGACAATGCATCTCTTTATGCTGACGATGTAACAATAATTTATTTAGATGAAGATACTACAACAGAAAACATAACTCAAACTACAACTTCTGCTGCGACAGCAACAACCGAAACTGCAACTACGGAAACAACTACAACTACAGAAACAACTACAGCTAAGAAAAGTTCAGGCGGTGGCGGCGGAAGTTCTGCAAACGCAGGTGTAAGCTCGTCAACAGCTTTGTTTGATGACAGTTCGGAGGCAGACGAAAGTGAAGATACTGCTCGAAATGCAGTGATTAAACAGGAGGTCAAGGTAACTATAGGCGACGGAAACATAACCATAGGCGGCAACATCTATAAAACAGATTCTGCGCCCTATATTCAGGAAGAAAGCAGTTCGACCCTTGTTCCTATAAGGTTTGTGGCTTTGGCAATTTTGGGCGGCGATGTTGAAAACGCCGACAGCAGCGAAATAATCACATGGAATGCATCAACAAAAACAGCCGTTATAACCGCAGGCGATGATGTTATAACCTTTACTGCAGGCAGTGAATATATGACCATAAACGGCGAAAGGGTTCAAATGGCTAATGGCGTTAAGGCTGAAATAACCGAGGGTAGAATGTATATTCCCTTCAGAGCCTTAGGAGAGGCTTTGGGCGTTTCCGTAGACTGGGACGCATCAACAAAAACAGCGACTTATTTAGGTAATAAATAAAATAATAAAATCTATATTACATAATAAAATCCTTAAAAAAATACAGGGCAGACAGCTTAAAACTGTTTGCCCTGTTAATATTTTACTGTTGATTTTATATTCCCAAAATTTTTACCGCAAGCTGAAAATAAACCACAAGGCTCACTGCGTCTACGATTGTGGTGATTAAGGGCGAAGCCATAATAGCCGGGTCAAGCTTAAGGGCTTTAGCCGCCATAGGCAGCAGACCGCCGATTGTTTTTGCAAGAAGAACCGTTACATAAAGGCTTATAACAACGGTAATGATAATAAGTCCGTTGCCGGGGTTGGTGATTTGAAGGCGGATAAAGTTTACCGCCGCAAGAACGGCTCCGCAAATAAGGGCTACTCGAAACTCCTTCCAAAAAACTCTGAGAAAGTCGCCGCTTTTAATTTCGCCTACAGCCATACCTCTTATAATCATAGTGGAGCTTTGGCTGCCTGCGTTGCCCCCTGTGTCGGTGAGCATAGGTATGAATGTAACCAAAAGGGGAATTACCGCGAAAGCCTGTTCGTATTTTGCCAAAATGCCCCCTGTCAGCATACTGCTTATCATAAGAACCAAAAGCCAGGGTATTCTGTTTGCCGCAAGGCGGAAAACCCCTGTTTTAAGGTAGGGCTTTTCACTGGGCAGCATAGCCGCCATTTTTTCAAAGTCCTCCGTTGCCTCCTGTTCCATAACGTCAACGGCGTCGTCTACGGTGATAATTCCTACAAGTCTGTTTTCTGTGTCCACAACGGGCAGGGCAATAAGGTCATATTTGTTAAAGCTTTCAACAACCTCTTCTCTGTCGTCGGTTGTTACGGCTTTGATTACGTTTTCATCCATTATGTCTCCCAAAAGAGTTTCATAGGGGTTCATTATAAGCTCTCTGAAAGACACAACGCCCTCCAAAATTCGGGTATCGTCTGTTACATAACAGGTGTAAATTGTCTCCTTGTCAACGCCGTTTTTGCGGATGTAGTCAATAGCCTCTCCCACAGTCATATGCTTTTTAAGGGCTATATATTCCGCCGTCATAACGCTTCCGGCGCTGTTTTCGGGGTATTTCAAAAACTTATTTATAAGCTCTCTTGTGTCGGGGTTTGCGGCTCTTAAAACCCTTTTGACTACCGTTGCCGGCAGCTCTTCAAGCATATCTACCGCATCGTCCACAAAGAGATCCTCGATTATAAGAGAAACCTCTCGGTCTGAAATACTCTTGATAATGTGGTGCTGAACCTCAATAGGAAGGTTTGCAAAAACGTCTGCGGATATGTCTTTGGGAAGCATTCGGAAGATTATAACCATTTTTTCCTCTTCCGCTTCGCAAATAAATTCCGCCACGTCAACCTCGTTCATCTCAACGAGAATTTTCTTAAGCTGCACAAACTTCTTTTCCTTTACAAGCTCCAAAAGCTCTTCAAATCTGTTTTCGTCTGTCATTGTCAATATTCTCCTTTCGCTTTTTTTGATTACGAAAGCAGAATAAGTGAAGGGCGAAAATCTCATTTGAGGCTTAATCCTTTCCTTTAGGTTCTGCTTTCGTATTTCGACTTCGACCGTCCACTTAATAAATCACTTCCTTGTAAAAAATATAATTAATTAAAACACCAAAATTTATTATAGCACATATACCCCGAATTGGCAAATAAAAATTTAGTAAAGCCTTAAATTTTCGAGCTTAAAAAATTTTTTCTTAATCTCAGTAAAAACCGTTGTAAATTTTTCTTATTTGGTTTAAAATAGAAGCTGAAACCTTAAGAAATCGTGAGGAAACAACAATGCTGTTCAATTCCGCAAACTATATAGTATTTTTTATAATTGTGCTTATACTCTATTACGCCTTGCCCTATAAGTTGAGCCGTTTTATGCTTCTTATAGCAAGCCTTATATTTTATATGGCTTGGGAGCCTGCCCTTATTCTTTTGATTTTGTTTTCGGCTCTTTCGAATTTCGGCTTGTCCCTTATGATAGAAAGGCACAAAGACAAAAGGGTCAAAAAAAGGCTTTATATTTTAAGCCTTATTATAAACTTCGGCTTGCTGGCGGTTTTTAAATATTTGGCTTTTTTAAGCCGTCTTATTTTCGGAGCTTTGGGTCTTGCAGGCTTAAGCCTTACACCCTTTGAGCCGAATATAATTTTGCCCATGGGCATCAGCTTTTATACATTTCAGGCAGCGGCTTACACCACAGACGTTTACAGGGGAGACATAGAGGCTGTAAGAAATCCCTTTGAGTTTACTCTTTTTATAACCTTCTTCCCTCAGCTTGTGGCAGGGCCTATTGAAAGGGCTAAAAAACTTTTGTCACAGCTTTCCGCAAAGCACCCGTTTCGGGCGGAAAATATTGTTATGGGTGTTAAGCTTATGATAATAGGCTATTTTAAAAAGGTGGTTATTGCGGACAGGCTGGCTGTGGCTGTTGATACGATTTTTGCGAACCCCAAAGACTTTGACGGCTTTTCATTTATAGTAGGGGCTTTGCTTTTCACCATACAGATTTTCTGCGACTTTTCGGGCTATTCGGATATAGCCATAGGCACAGCCAAAACTATGGGCATAAGCCTTATGACCAACTTTGACAGACCCTATTTTTCCCGTTCAATAAAGGAATTTTGGCGCAGGTGGCACATTTCTCTTTCAACCTGGTTTAAAGACTATGTTTATATTCCTTTAGGAGGAAGCCGGGTTTCAAAGCCCAGATGGGCGTTTAATATAATGGTGACCTTTATTTTAAGCGGCTTGTGGCACGGTGCAAATCTGACTTTCGTATTTTGGGGAGCTTTGCACGGAGCCTTTCAGATAATCGGCAGAATTAAAAGCGACACAATAGGCAGGCTTTGCCCCAAAAACTTTTTTACGGACATCATAAGCGGTGTTATAACATTCGCCTTGGTGGTTTACGCGTGGATTTTCTTCAGAGCCGACACACTGACCGACGCTTTTTACATTACGGCTCATTTGGGAGAAAATCTTACCCAAATTTTAAACCCGGAGTATATTTATGCCTCGGTTACAAGCTGGGGGCTTGGGCTATATCCCCTTATCTTAAGTTTCGGCTCGGTTTTAATTCTGTTTTTTATGGAATTAATAAGCTTTAAAGGCAATATAACAAGTGTTGTGGAAAAAACGCCTTTCCCGATTCGGTTCGGCTTTTATTTCTGCCTTGTTTTCATAATAATTTCAACAGGAGTGTTTGACAGTGGAGCGGAATTTATATATTTCCAATTTTAAATATTACGGGGTTTTGCTTATAAAAGCCCTGCTTTTCTGCGGACTTCTTATTCCGGCGGTTATGTGGCTGGGGGAGACCTATAAGCAGGCTTCAAAGGAAAACCAAATAAACAACCACAATGCTCAGAGGTTCGAAGATTTTTATCAGGAGGATGACGCTTATGACCTTATTTTCGTAGGCTCGTCCCATGCCTACTGCACCTTCGACCCTGATATTTTCGACAGTGAACTGGGCACAAACAGCTTTAATATGGGTATGCCACTTCAGCTTCCGGCTTCAACCTATTATGAGCTTAAGGACATTTTTAAGCACCAAAGCCCCAAAACTATTGTTATGGAGGTCTACTGGGGTGTTTTGAATACAGATTTTCAAATTAATCAGGTAACTCAGCTTTTTCAGGTTATGGACGACACTGCTCTTAAATCAGAATATATAGAAAAGGTTTTTCCCTTGTCTGAAAAAATAAAATATTCCGTAGACGCTTTAAAATATCAGTCGGATTACTTTGCCTATAAATCAGACGAATATGAGGAGCGGTTCAGAAATCTTTTCGATATACCCAAGCCCGAAACGGAAAAGCACACAGAAGGCACAGAGGAATACGGCACAAAGGGCTTTATCTACTGCACTTATAATATGCTGCCGGGGGAATATGACAAAACAAACCAGTTCAGAGGGCTTAACGGAAGGGACTTCTCTTTTTCCGACGTTCAGATGAAATATCTCAGAAAAATAGCTGAGCTTTGTGAGGAAGAGGGGGCAAACCTTATATTTGTTACTGCTCCTGTTGCCCCTGTTTCACTTGACTATATTGAAAAATATGATATAATTCATAGTAAAATAGCTTTAGTTGCACAGGAGCTTGACGTGCCTTATTTTGACTATAACATTATAAACAGTGAAGAAAATTTAGTAACGAACGAAAACTTCAGAGACGACGCTCACTTAAATTACAGCGGAGCGGAAATTATCTGTAATCACTTCATAAACCTTATGAAAGAAAAAGGAATTGAGCTTAAATGAATAAAACATATATAACAAAAAGCCCCGAAGAAACGGAAAAATTAGGGGAAAAATTAGCCAAATCAGCAAAAGCCGGAGATATTTTCTGCTTAAGCGGTGATTTGGGAACAGGCAAAACAGCCTTTGCAAAGGGCTTTGCCAAAGGTCTTGAAATAACTGAGCATATAACAAGCCCCACATTCACCATAATAAACGAATATTCAGGCAGACTTAAGCTGTATCACTTTGACGTTTACCGCCTTGAAGATGAGGAAGAGCTTTACGGCATAGGGGCAGATGAATATTTTTACGGCGAAGGGGTTTGCCTTATAGAATGGGCGGAGCTTGTGAAGGAAGCTATTCCCGAAAGTGCAGTTTGGATAAACATAGAAAAGGACTTGGAAAAAGGGGAAAATTACAGAAAAATTGAGGTGAGGTTATGAACATTTTGGCATTGGACTCAAGCGGAATTGCCGCCAGCGCTGCTATTGTGACGGAAGAAAAGGTTTTAGGCGAATTTTTTATAAACCATAAAATGACACATTCTCAAACGCTTATGCCTTTGGCTGAACAGCTTTTTAAAACCCTTGATGTAGACAAAAAGGATATTGACTATGTTGCGGTAAGCTGCGGCCCCGGCTCTTTTACGGGCTTGAGAATAGGTATGGCTGCTGCAAAGGGGCTGTGTCTTGCTTTGGGCAAAAAGCTCATAGCCGTACCCACTTTAGACGTTATTGCGGAAAACGCAGCGGAAAGCAGCGGTCTTGTGGTTCCCGTAATGGACGCAAGGAGAGGTCAGGTTTATTACTGCATTTATGAAAAGGAAAAGGGTAGTCTTAAGCCCAAAACAGCCTACGATGCAGACAGCATTGAAGCGGTTATAAATAAAGTGAAAGCAGAGGGTAAGCCTGCCGTATTTTTGGGTGACGGAACAGTTCCCTTTGAAAGTGAAATTTTAAACGCCGGTTTTGAAATTGCGGATAACACCAAAAGGCTTCAGAGAGCAGCCTGTGTAGGCACTTTGGCGGTTAAAGCCGTTAAGGAAAACAAGGCTGTTGAGCCTGAAAATGCCGAGCTTATATACCTCAGAAAGTCACAGGCTGAGAGAGAATTGGAAGAAAGAGAAAACGCCCTTTCATTCAGATTAATGACAAAGGCGGATATTGACGTAATTGCTGATATAGAAAAAAGGTGTTTTTCAGTGCCTTGGAGCAGAAAAATGATAGAGGACGACTTTAAAAACGGTCTGACCTACTACATAATTTGCGAAAAAAAGGGAAAGCCCATAGGCTACGCCGGAATATGGCATGTTGTAAACGAGGGGAATATAACCAACGTAGCGGTTATTCCCGAGGAACAGGGCAAAGGCGTGGGCAAAAGGCTTATGGAAGAGCTGATACAATTAGCGAAGCAAAAGCATATGATAGGAATGACCCTTGAAGTCAGAGTATCAAACGAAATTGCCAAACATCTTTATGAAAGCTTCGGCTTTAAGGCAGAGGGCATAAGACCCGAATATTACAGCGACAACAGGGAAAGCGCCCTTATTATGTGGAAAAATTTATAAATCGAGGTGAAGTCTATGATAACCGAACTTAAATATGAAGACCTTCTCTATGAAACGGACTTTTCCGATATTACGCCGAAAACAAGCTTTACGGCAATAGGTCAAAACAGAGCCGTTGAAGCCATAAAATTCGGACTTTCTCTTAAGAAAAAGGGCTATAATATAATGACAGTGGGCAGAACAGGCTGCGGAAGAACAGCCTTTGCCAAATTGCTGGCGGAAGAAGCTGCCGCAAATGAGCCTGCCCCAAAGGATATATGCTGTGTTTATAACTTCAAGAACCCCAAAAATCCCCTTATGCTTGAATTTAATTCAGGTGAAGGAAGCATTTTCAAGGCTGAAATAGGGGAGCTTGTTCATACTCTTACAGTGGATCTGCCCAAGGCTTACGCAACGGAGCAGTATGAAAGCGAAAAGGAGCTTTTGCTTAAGCAAATTCAGACGAAACGTGACGAAGCCGTTAAGCAGATAAGCGACAAGGCAAGAGAAGAGGGCTTCTCGGTGAAGAACTCCGCCGGAGGCTTAACCTTTACACCCATAATCGACGGAAAGGCTATTTCAGACGATGAATATGACGCCTTAAGCAAGGAGGTCAGAGACGATTTCAGCAGACGCTCAGACCTTGTGACTGAGTCGGCGGACGAATTTATAAAAGAGGTTAAAATAACAGAGTCGGAAATAAAAAAAGAGATTGTTGATATAGATTATAACGTGGGGCTTTTTACCGTAGGCAGACTTTTTTCGCCTTTGCAGGAAAAGTATGCTCACTGCCCAAAGGTGGCTGAATATTTAATAAGCCTTAAAGAGGATATTCTTTCCAATTTAGAGCTTTTTTCGGATAACGACGGCGACGAGGGCGAGGACTTTATGTCGGCGATTTTGCCCTTTGCTCCTAAGAAGAACCCCGACGAGGCTTTGCAGAAATACGGAGTAAATCTTCTTGTGGACAACAGCGGGCTGGAGGGCGCGCCTGTTATCGTAAGCTATAACCCCAGCTATTTGGGGCTTGTGGGTGAGGTTGAGTTCGACAACGAATACGGCAACTACACAACGGACTTTATGAAGATTATGCCGGGGCTTTTTCATAAAGCAAACGGCGGCTATCTCATTCTTCAGCTTACGGATATTTTGCAGACGCCTTACGCATGGGAAACTATAAAGCGTGTTTTGAAAACAGGTGAAATAAATATTGAGCCTATTAAGGACTATCAGTTTTCGGGCATTTCAATAACAACCCTTAAGCCCGAGCCTGTGAAGTTTACGGGGAAAATAATTATAGTCTGTTCCTCATATTATTATGACCTTTTGAAAGAAGCCGATGAGGATGCAGAAAAGCTTTTTAAGGTTACGGCGTTTTTCGACTATGAAATGCCTGCGGAAAAGTCAAATCTTTCTGAGCTTATGGGCTATCTGAAGACCTTTGCGGAGGTAAACGAAACCAAGCCTTTAAGCCTTTCCGCTGCAAATGAAGCTGTTAAGTTTTCAAAGCGTTTAAGCGGCAGACGTGACAGGCTGTCGGCGATTTTTTCAAAGCTTAACGAGGTTTTAACCGAAGCGGACAGCATAGCCGAACAGGAAGGCTCACCCAACATCGAAGGCACTCACATTAAGGCTGCAATCGAAAGGGCAAGAAAGAGAATTTCAATTTATGAGGATAAACTGACGGAAATGTATGCCGAGGGGGATATGCTCATCGACACAGAAGGGGAACAGGTAGGGCAGATTAACGCACTTTCCGTTATGGAGGCCTACGGAGCGTCCTTCGGCAGACCCTCCAGAATTACGGCTTCAACCTATATGGGCAAAGCCGGAATTGTCAATATAGAAAAGGAAAGCGAAATGTCAGGCGAAATTCACACCAAGGGCGTTCAGGTTTTGACAGGCTACTTAGGGCATACCTACGCTCAGGACTTCCCCTTAAGCTTTTCATGCCGTCTTTGCTTTGAACAGAATTACGGCGGCGTAGACGGAGACTCGGCGTCTTCTACCGAAATTTATGACATACTTTCGAGCCTTTCGGGCTTGCCTATAAAGCAGAACTTTGCGGTAACGGGCAGTGTAAACCAGTTCGGCAAAATTCAGCCCATAGGGGGAGTTACCGAAAAAACAGAGGGTTTTTATGAAATTTGCAAAATTAAGGGCTTAACAGGCACTCAGGGGGTAATTATTCCCAAGCAGAATGTTAAAGAGCTTGTTTTAAACGACGAGGTTTTGGAAGCGGTCAAAAACGGAAGCTTTAAGATTTATGCAATCGAAACTATTGACGAGGGAATTTCACTTTTAACAGGACACCCGGCGGAAGAGGTTCATAAAAAGGTTAAGGAAAAGCTGAAAAGCTATTATGACAAACTGAACGAAGAGGAATAATTTATATTTATTGTACCCGTACAAATAATTGTATGGGTACAATTTTTATTTGCACTTGAATTTTATTTTCTTATGGATATAATAGATAACAACAATAAGCTTATTGATTTACTATAAAAGTGTTCTCAATGTCCAATCAGATAGGCAAGCTTGCTTGCATAG
>JAJQFU010000112.1 GCA_021200955.1 Clostridiales bacterium
AATATTTTTGTTATTTCAAGTGTCTACTCTAAGGGGATTATATCATTTGGTGGTCTGTAAATCACTTTACGTAATACCGCCTAACCGACTTACAGCAATTGCTCAGCCGAAAGGCGGGAAAAGGCGAGTATTGCAGTACTTGCCTTTTCTTTTTATATTTATATTATACACTGTATTTTAAGAGATTACAAGTGTTTTTAAAAAAATTTATATATCTTTTTTCTTTACGGTCTAACCTGACCGTTTCCGTAAATCACAAATTTAGTCGTGGTGAGAGCCTGAAGCCCCATAGGACCTCTTGCGTGAAGCTTTTGGGTGGAAATGCCTATTTCGGCCCCGAAGCCGAACTCATTTCCGTCGGTAAAGCGTGTTGACGCATTTACATAAACTGCCGCAGAGTCCACCTGAGCCAAAAACTTCTGAGCGTTTTCATAGCTTTCGGTGACGATAGCTTCCGAATGACCTGTTGAATACTTTGCTATGTGGTCGATTGCTTCGTTTACGTCCTTAACTACCTTAACCGAGATGATAAGGTCCAAAAATTCCGTTGCGTAGTCCTTATCTGTGGCAGGAATAATTTCGAAGCCTTTGCAGATTTCCGCTGTTTTTACGCAGCCTCTTATTTCAACGCCCTTTTCCTTAAGGGCTTTCGCCGCAAGGGGAAGAAACTCAGGAGCAATCTTTTCGCTTACCAAAAGAGACTCAGCCGCATTGCAGACACCTATTCTCTGGGTTTTGGCGTTAATGAGAATGTCAAGAGCCATTTGAATTTTTGCGGTGTCATCTACGTAAATATGACAGTTGCCTGTGCCTGTTTCAATAACGGGAACTGTGGAGTTTTTAACGACCGCCGAAATAAGCCCTGCTCCCCCTCTGGGAATAAGCAAATCCACATATTCATTAAGACGCATAAGGGCAGTGGTTGTTTCACGGCTTGTGTCCTCAATGAGAGTAACTATGTCGGGGTTTATGCCCATATTTTCTATTGCCTGTCTCAAAATGTCGACAACAGCCTTGTTTGAATTTATTGCGTCAGAACCGCCCTTTAAAATAACGGCGCTGCCTGCCTTAAGACAAAGCCCGAAGGCGTCGCTTGTTACGTTGGGTCTTGCTTCGTAAATTATGCCTATAACTCCCATAGGCACACGCTTTTGACCCACAATAAGACCGTTGGGAAGGGTGTTCATAGACACATATTCGCCTACAGGGTCGGGCAGCTTGGCTATTTGAAAAAGTCCGTCAGCCATAGCCTCGATTCTGTCCTTATTAAGCATAAGCCTGTCAAGCATATGCTTCGACATTCCGTTTGCCTTTGCTTTTTCATAATCCGCCTTGTTTGCTTCGATAATTGCGTCGGCGTTGTTGATTAAGGCTTCTCCGCAGACCGTCAAAATTTCGTTTTTCTGCTTTGTTTCCATCGCTGCCGTAAGCCTTGAAGCCGCCTTGGCGTTTTTGCCTATTGTGTTAATGTCCATAGTTTACCCTCCTAATCAGTTATTATCTTGTCGGTTTTTATATCAAAGCAGTCCTGAGGAAGCTCCTCCGCAAGCTGCTCTTTAAAGCAAATTCCTATTTTAAAAGCTTCACAGCGGCTTAAATATCTGTCATAATAGCCGCCGCCGTAGCCCATACGTTCTCCCTTAAGTGTAAAAGCCGCTCCCGGTACGATTACAACATCGCCTTTTTTGGGGCAAACCGCCTTTTCTTCGTCATAAACCGGCTCATATATGCCTGTTTTGTTTTTAACAAGCTCTGTTTCAGCCGTTATCTCAATAAAAGCCATTTTTCCCTTTTCCTCAAGCATAACAGGAAGAGCAATCCTCTTTCCGTCGGAAAAGGCTTTCTTTATAATGTCTCCTGTTTCGGCTTCCGAGCCGTATGAGGAATAAGCGAAAACAAAGCCGCTGTTTTTATATTCCTCTGAGTTAAAAAGCTTTTCGGCTATTATGCGGCTTTTTTTGTGCCTTGCTTCTTCGGGAATTTGACCTCTTATTTTCAAAAAGCTTTTCCTTAAGGTTTTTTTATCCATTTTAGGGCTGTCTCCTTAAAAATAACGTGCCTACGTCCTCACCCTCTGTAATTTTATAAATTACGGAAGGGTCGTCCCCCTTTGCTATTACCATATCACAGCCGACAGCATTAACCTTCGCCGCCGCCTGAACCTTCGAAGCCATTCCTCCTGTGCCCAAAGCGGAAGCTGAGCCTCCTGCCTGTCTCAAAACATTTTCGTCAATGCTTTCTACAACGCTGATAAGCTTGGCAGATGAGTCCTTGTTGGGGTCGCCGGTAAACATTCCGTCAATGTCTGAAAGAAGTATAAGAAGGTCGCCGCCTATAAGCTCCGTTACATATGAAACCAATGTGTCATTGTCTGAAAATTCGTTAAATTCCTCTGTGGCTACAGTGTCGTTTTCGTTTACTATGGGAATAACTCCCATTTCAATAAGCCTTGACAGTGTGTTTTTAACATTTGCCCTTTTGTGGTCATAGTTAAATATGTCTTTAGTCAAAAGAATTTGAGCCACACGCTGATTAAATTCGTTAAAGCTCTTTTCATAATACTGCATAAGTATAGCCTGACCTACGGCGGAGGAAGCCTGTTTGCCTATAATGTCTCTGGGTCTTTCCGCAAGCCCCAGCCTTTTAGCCCCTACGGCAATAGCTCCTGAGCTTACCAAAATAACCTCTCTGCCGCTGTTTCTTATATCAGTCAAAACCGCCGCAAGCCTGTCAAAGCGTCTGAAATTTATGTTTCCGTTAGGATAAGTAAGAGAGGTCGTTCCTATTTTAACAACAATCCTCTTTCTGTTTCTTAAATCCTGTCTGTTCATTTTATTTTCTTCCTTAATATTTTATTTATATGTGATATTGGGTCAACTGTAGGGGCAGGGCTTGCCCTGCCTGTTTGGTTTGATAATCTGTAAAATTACTGTTTGTATTTTAATCTATAAGCTTAAATTTTTCAAGCGTGGCAATTAATTTGCTTCCCATAGGCAGAAGAGCCAAATCCTCCCTCTTAAAGCCCTTCATAAGTGCAAGGGCAACCACAAAAACTATAATTGCAAAAATTATAGCTATAATAGTGCAAATCGAGTTTGAGGGCAGAACCGCATATATAAGCTTATAAAGTCCCAAACACCCAACCCCCATAATGAGGGAAGCCAAAATCGGCTTTAAAAGAATTGACACAAAGTCAAACTTAATGCCGGTAGCCCTTTTAAGAGCTAAAAGGTTTAAAAGGGCACAGACTATATAACAGCCTATTGTGCTTATAACAGCACCCTTAACATTTATAGAGGGAATGGCTATAAGGACGTAGTTTAAAGGAATTTTCACAATTGCGCCTATAAGGGCATTTACCGCCGGAACATAGACCTTTCCTATTCCCTGTAAAATACCTGTTTCTATCTGAGACAGTGCAAGGAAAATTATGCTTATAGCTCCGATTGCCAAAAGCTCTCCCCCTTCGGGGTAGTTGGGGTAAAGAAGCTGCAAAATTTGATTTGCAAGCACTCCCATACCTATTGCCGCAGGGATTGAAATTATCATAGTGAGCCTTAAGGATGTGTTGACCTTAGCCTTAACGGCTTTTTGATCCTTTAATGCTATAGAAGCGGCTATGTTTGGCAGAACCGCCGTAGCAAGAGCCGTCGAAATGGAAACGGGAAGTGTCGTCAGAGTTACATACTTGCCTGTCAGCTGACCGTAAAGAATATCAGCCTCTCTTGAAGTAAATGCTCCGCTTGCCGCAAGACGAACCATAACCATTTTCATATCTATAAGGTTAGTCATAGAGAAAACCGCCGTACCCGTAATTATGGGAATAGCCGTCTTGAAAAGTCTGCCTGTAATCTGCTTAGCGGTTTCAACGGCGTAGCCGCCCTTATCCTCAGCAAAAATTGCGTTGTAGCTCTTTTTGGTAATAAAGCTTATTATAACTATGGTTATAAGCCCGGCAAGTGCGCCTATGCCCGTACCCATTGTTCCGCCGGCGGCACCCATTTCTATACCGTAGCCTAACAAAACCCAAGCCAAATACACGCTGAAAAAGGCATTAAAAATCTGCTCCACAACCTGTGAAACTGCCGTAGGTATAGTAGTGTTAAAGCCCTGATACCACCCTCTGTAAACGGACATAACGGCACAGATAAAAACAGTGGGGGCAAGGCTCATAAGAGTGTAGACACTTCGGGGGCTGCCCACCAAAAGAGCAAGCCTTTCCGCACCGAAAAACATAATAGCCATTCCTATTATGCCCAATGTACCGGCAACGCAAAGAGACACCTTAAAAATCCGCCTTGCGTTTTTATATTCTCCCAAAGCAACCTTTTCCGAAATCATTTTAGAAATTGCCGCAGGCAAGCCCGAAGAGCTTAAAATCAGAAAGAAGGTATAAATATAATAGCCTGCGGAATAAATTCCGTTGCCCTCGTCGCCTATCATATTTGTCAGCGGAACACGATAGGCAAAGCCCAAAAGCCTTACTATCATACTTGCCACCGCAAGTATAACCGCCTGTTTTACAAAAGATGAGTTTTTCTTTTTAGTTTTTCCCATAATAATACCACAGCCTTAAATATATACAGAAGATGACATCAAGGGGTCAGGCTGAACCCAAACCCCGAAGATGCTGTTGCTTTATTTTTTTGCGAACTACTTGCGATGTGCCTTTCTTCTTGCCACAGGGTCGAGAAGCTTCTTTCTTATTCTCAGGTTTTCGGGTGTAACCTCTACAAGCTCGTCTTCGGCTATAAAGTCAATTGCCTGTTCAAGGCTCATATTGAGATGAGGCACAAGCTTAAGGGCTTCGTCTGAGCCGGCAGCTCTCGTGTTTGTAAGCTGCTTTCTCTTACATACGTTTACCTCAATATCTCCCTGACGTGAGTTCTTGCCTACTACCATACCGCTGTAAACCTTAACACCCGGGCCTATAAACAGCTCGCCTCTTTCCTGGGCATTAAACAAGCCATAGGTAATTGATTCACCGGCTTCAAAGGCAATAAGCGAGCCCTGAGTACGTGAGAAAATATCTCCCTTATAGGGTTCATAGCCGTTAAAAAGTGAGTTCATAATACCCGTTCCTCTTGTGTCGGTCAAAAACTCGTTTCTGTAGCCTATAAGACCTCTTGAAGGAATGTTAAACTCAATTCGTGTATATCCGTCCTGTGAAGGCGCCATATTTGTCATTTCGCCGTGACGTGTACCCAGCTTTTCAATAACAGCACCTACATATTCCTCGGGAACATCTATGGTTACAATTTCCATAGGCTCAAGCTTTTTTCCGTTTTCCGTTTTATAGAGAACTTCGGGACGTGACACCTGGAACTCATAGCCCTCACGTCTCATTGTCTCGATGAGAATTGAAAGGTGAAGCTCCCCTCTGCCCGAAA
Organism: Clostridiales bacterium; assembly: GCA_021200955.1. Classification (GTDB taxonomy): domain Bacteria; phylum Bacillota; class Clostridia; order Lachnospirales; family CAG-274; genus JAJQCI01. Next base: position 5,391 of record JAJQFU010000112.1, read on the forward strand.
CCTTATAGCTTTCAGCCTCGTCTGTTTCTTCAACTCTCAAAGAAACGTCTGTGTTAAGCTCCTTGAAAAGTCTGTCTCTTAAGTGGCGGCTTGTTACAAACTTGCCCTCTCTTCCGGCAAAGGGGCTGTCGTTTACGGAGAATGTCATTGAAATAGTAGGCTCCGAAATTTTGTTATATTCCATAGGCATAGGCTCTTTAACTGAGGTAATTGTGTCGCCTATGTGAATTTCGGGCATACCCGAAACGGCGCAGATTGCCCCGACTGAAGCCTCGTTTATTTCAATTCTTTCAAGCCCCTCAAATTCATAAAGCTTTGTTACCTTGATTTTTTCAAGCTTGTCAGGGTCGTGGTGGTTTACTATAGCGACCTCGTCGCCTACTCTTATAACGCCGTTTTCAACCTTGCCTATGCCGATTTTGCCTACATATTCGTTATAGTCGATTGTAGTAACCAAAATCTGCAGGGGCGCTTCAATGTCTCCCTCGGGAGCCGGAATATGCTTCTCGATAACGTCAAAAAGGGCTTTCATATCTGTCGCCGCCATAGCCTCTTCAAAGGTCATTCCGGCTTTTCCCTCTTTAGCGGAAGCAAAAACAAAGGGCGATTCAAGCTGGTCGTCATTTGCGTCAAGCTCTATGAAAAGCTCCAAAACCTCGTCAACAACCTCGTCGGGTCTTGCTTCCGGGCGGTCAATTTTGTTTATGCACACAACAACGGGGAGACCTAATGACAAAGCGTTTTTAAGAACGAACTTTGTCTGAGGCATAGCCCCTTCAAAGGCGTCAACCACCAAAACAACGCCGTTTACCATTTTCAAAACACGCTCAACCTCTCCGCCGAAATCAGCGTGGCCGGGGGTGTCTACTATATTTATTTTTATATCGTCATAATAAACCGATGTGTTTTTGGAAAGAATGGTTATTCCCCTTTCTCTTTCCAAATCACCTGAGTCCATAACTCTTTCTCTTATAATCTGGTTTGAACGGAATGTTCCGCTTTGCTTTAAAAGCTCGTCAACAAGGGTGGTCTTTCCGTGGTCAACGTGAGCGATTATGGCAATATTTCTTATATCATCTCTTTTGGTAAGCATAAAAATCTCTCTTTTCTTTATAAATTTGCATCTCTGCTTTGCAGATACCACCTACTATAAAAGTCGATTGCTTCATGCTTCGCATTCCCGCATCAGAAGTTTTGCCGACGCAAAACCCGCCTACCTTGAATTTTTCTCTGAAAAAATCAAAGCCGGTGTTCGGACATCTTTCCGATTCCTATCGCCAACGGTATTCGTAATCCGCTCATTTTCTTGCGGAAAATGGCTACTTACTCATACCGGTTAGGTTCTCTAATGTCCAATCATCTACGCAGGCAAGCTTGCCCATCTGATTGTCCATTGAGAACACTTTTATAGTAAAATAAAATTAATGTACTACGCAATCTTTTATATTGTATCACATCAAAAAATCTTTTTCAACCGCAACAAACCATTATTTATCAACAAATTTTACAATTAATATGCCTGTTTTTTATGAAAGTTTTTCTAAAGGCAGTTATAATAAAAGGGTTCAGCTTCAAACCGAACCCTTTTTATTTTATATTTCATTTTTTCAAAGCTCAGAGAAATAATAAAGCATATAGTTTATATCGCTTTCATATGCGTCATAATTATCCTGACCCTGTGCGGTATAATAAAATTCATAAACCGCATCATCCGTCACGCAGAAAATAATATCATTCAATTCCGTAACAGTATCGTCAGTAGGCGTAACGGTTATCCAATATCCCTTTAAGCCCGCAATAGTGGCATTTTGATATGACACAATACCGTCATCAAGTCTGCGTGAAAGCTTACTCGCCACATCGTCAAGGGCGGTTTCGTCGCTTTCAACGGAAAAATCCGCTAAGTCCTCTTTTAAAACCTTAAGTGTTGCAGAGGGTTCTCCCTCCTCTGTCTTTGCTATTGTATTAAAAACAGCGCTGTAGGTATATGTTCCGAAATCCTCTTCAACCTCGGTGTTTTTGCTTACCTTCCAAAGTGTGCCGTCATAATTCATCTGATAACCTGTTGCTTTATCTTTAAAAACCTTTTCAGCCGAGCAGCCCGCTGTTGCGCAAGCGGCGGCAATAAGGGTTACAATCACTAAAAGCTTTGCCTTCATCTCTAAATACTCCTTTTTGCACTACGCACATATTCTTAAGGAAAGGATAATTAAAGCCTGTCAAAAAAAATCAGCCTTAAAATCAATTAACTTTTCAACATTTCCTTATCATATATTTTAATTACAGTTTGCCCATTTGTCAATAGAAGTTTTAATATTATTTTTCCAAAACTTTTTTGACAGCTTTTTCCAGCTTCACTCTCGGCAGCATTACAAGCCTGCCGCAGCCTCTGCATTTTATTTTAAAATCAGCCCCTGCCCTTAAAATCTCCCACTCATGGCTTCCGCAGGGGTGAACCTTTTTCATATAAACAACGTCGCCTACATTAAGCTCCATTTTTCCCCGCCTCCTCTTTTTCTTCTTTAACATACACAACCCTTTGAGGATAGGGTATAACTATATTTTCTCTGTCAAAGCGCTTTTTTATACGCAGTCTCAGCTTTCTTTCAACTGCCCACTGGCTGCCTGCTTCGCAGTCGGTTATTATTCTTATAACAACTGCGCTGTCGCCCAAATCCGTTATGCCCAAAACCTCAGGCATTGCCGTCATTCCCTCAGGGTCAGATTCTTCAAAAGCTTTTTCAAGCTCGTCGCTTAAAATATCCATAACAAACTGAGGGTCGTGGTCATAGCTTACTGAAATTTCCAAAACCGCCCGGCTGAACTCCTTACAGCTGTTTGTGACTATTTTTATTTCGCCGTTGGGAATTATGTATACGTCGCCGTTATAGTTTCTGAGCTTCGTAGTTTTTAGCCCTATTGACTCAACCGTCCCCTGATAGCCCTCTATTTTGACAGTGTCTCCTACCTGAAACTGATCTTCTATTAAAATAAAGGTTCCCGAAATAATGTCCCCCACCAAGTCCTGTGCGCCTAAACCCAAAGCAACGCTTCCCACTCCGGCAACGGCAATAATCGAGGCAGGGCTTATTCCGAAAATCAAAAGTATCTGACAGAAAATGCATAAATAGACGAAATATTTAAGCACGCTTGAACAAACCGTCAAAATTGTTTCACGCTTGCTTATGTTTTTGTTTAAGGCTTTTTTCAAAAGTCCGGTTAAAAACTTAAGAATTAACAGACCAACAGCAACGGAAACAATACACAAGCCTATTTTATATAAAATATCAATTATTACAGCAAAGCCGCCTAAACCCATCTCCGCCGCCTGTTGTTCCAAAAATTCCTTCATTAGAGTATATTCTCCCGATTATTTCGCATAAAATACTGCGTCATACAAAGCTATCTGACCTACACCTTCAACCTTAACCTTTATAACAGCAGTTTCGGAAACATCTATGTCAAAGGCTTCGGGGGCTGAGCCCGATTTCATTTTTGAGGATGTATAAACAGCCTTTCCGTCCGCATAAATTGTTACAACCTTTTCACTGTTGTTGTTTCTTTCAACATAGGGCAGTGCAATTATGCCCGAGAATGTGGCAAATTTTCCGTTAAGAGAGTATTCAACAGAACCGTCGTTGTTGACTCCTCCGCACTTAAAAATGCAGCCGCTTGTGTGCTTTTGGTTAATATTATCCGCTCCGTTATTAACATGGCTCACCTGCTGGAAGGTGCTGTTGTAAGAATACATATCCTCAAGCAGAGTATCTGTCTCAACATAAACAGAGGGTACGGCTCCCAAATAAACAGTGTTTGTTTCTCCGTTCCATGTTACCTCCTTGCCGAAAGCGTTTGCAACCGCTCTTACGGGCAAATAGGTGGTTCCGTCGTAAATAAAAGGCTCTGCCTCTGTTGTGTCAACAACCTCTCCGTCGGCATAAACCTTAATGTTTTTATAGGTCAGTTCTCCCGTTACAGTAGCCTGTTTTGCCAAAACACTTTGAACGCTTAAAACCAAAAAGGCGCCTAAAAGAAAAAACAAAAACTGCCTCGCTGCACATTTCATAATTAAGATCCTCCGTAAATTTAAATTTTAATAAACATTATAAATATGATAACACACTGTCTGCCAAAAGTCAATTAAGGGTTTAAATTTTTGCCGATAAATGTACTTCGGGAAGCATTTTTTAAAATTTTCGAAAATCCGTTGGAATATTGCAAAAAATTATTGAAATCTGTGCAGAAATATGATATTATAAGCTCAGTACAAGAGAATAAGTGAAAACGTAAGGCTTTTCAGCCTGCGGGCGGTTGTGTCTTCCCCATGTCGCATTTTGTATTTCGAAGGAAAAAGAAGATGACGAAGGGGGAGGTGATTATATGTACGGAATTATTTTGTATCTTACAATCTTATTACTTATCATATACATCTTAAGCAAGTAAAAACCGCCCTATCTCGACCATAGGACGGCATTTCGTTGAAATTAATTTTTAAGTTTCAACAGCTGCGCTATTGAGAAAGATACACCGCTTTCACGATTTCTCTTGTATTTTTATTATAACCGCTTTTCAGGCGAAAGTCAATATTTTGATAAAACTTTTTAAGCATTATTTATTGAACGGATAATTTAATTTTTTCAAGATATTGAAAGATTTGAAAAATTTGGGTTGATTTTTAGTTTGCAATAAGGTAATATAATTTTATAAGCTTTGCAGCGGTGGGAATAAGCAAGGCTCATTACAAAGACGAAATTTCGAAAAAACAAAAGGAGGATTAAAATGAGCTCTATAGAAACAAAAACAGTTAATACAATAAGAATTTTGGGCTGTGAGGCTATTGAAAAGGCTAAGTCCGGCCACCCGGGCATAGTTTTGGGCGCAGCTCCGGCACTCTATGAGCTTTGGGCAAACCATATGGTTCACAACCCCTCAAAGCCCGACTTCATAAACAGAGACAGATTTATAATTTCTTCAGGTCACGGCTCTGCTCTTCTCTACTCAATGCTGTGCGTTTTCAACTACGGCTTAACGGTTGAGGATATGAAGGGCTTCCGCCAGTTAGGCACTTTAACCCCCGGTCACCCCGAATACGGTCACACAAAGGGCGTTGAAATTTCAACAGGGCCTTTGGGTCAGGGCGTTGCCAATGGCGTAGGTATGGCTTTGGCTGAAAGAAGCTTAGGGGCAAGGTTCAACAAAGGACCTTTAAAGCCCATTGACCACTACACCTATGTTCTCTGCGGAGACGGCTGCCTTATGGAGGGTATTTCCTACGAGGCTATGAGCTTTGCCGGTGCTCAGCAGCTTGGCAAGCTTATTGTGCTTTACGATTCAAACAACATAACAATCGAGGGCAAAACGGAAATTACATTTAAAGACGACATCAAAAAGAGAGTTAAGTCCGCAAACTGGCAGTATATCTGCGTAAATGACGGAAACAGCCTTGACGAAATAGGACAGGCTATCGAAAAGGCTAAGGCAAAGACAGACAAGCCAACACTTATAGAAATCAAGTCAGTTATAGGCTACGGCTCGCCTAACAAGAGCGGAACTTCAGGGGTTCACGGTGCACCATTGGGAGCAGAGGAGCTTAAAGCCACAAAGGCAAACTTAGGTCTTGACCCCGAAAAGGAATTTTTCATTGACGACGACGTTAAAGCACATATGAAAGAGGTATGCGCTAAGCTTGAAGATCTTGAAAATGAAAGAAAAAAGGTTTACGAGGCTTATAAGGCAGAATATCCCGAGGATTATGCGGAGCTTGAAAAGTGGCTTGCAGGGGATTACGGAAAGGATCTCGAAAGCTGTGACGACTTCTGGGCAACAGACGGTGCTTTAAGGTCAACAAGACAGTGTTCCGAAATTATTCTCAACAGAGCGGCCGACTACGTTCCCAACCTTATAGGCGGTTCCGCAGACCTTTCACCCTCTAACCTGACTGTTATGAAAAAACGTGAATATCTCTCGCCTGAAACCCCTGACGGAACAAACATTCACTTCGGCATAAGAGAGCACGCTATGGCTTCAATTGCCAACGGTATGTATGTTCACGGCGGCTTCAGACCCTATTTCGCTACTTTCTTTGTTTTCTGCGACTATCTCCGTCCGGCTCTGAGAATGCAGGGCATAATGGGTCTGCCCTTAATCGCAATTTTCTCACACGATTCAATCGGCGTAGGCGAGGACGGCCCCACTCACCAGCCTGTAGAACAGCTTGCTTCACTGAGAAGTCTGCCTAACTACGCTGTTTTCCGTCCTGCGGGACTTGCTGAGACAGCAGCGGCATACTGCTATGCCCTTAAATCCGAAAATCAGCCTGTTGCAATTGTAACCTCAAGACAGAACATTCCCGAGGTTCAGGGTATGGGCAAGGGCGCACTTAAAGGCGGCTATATTATAAGCGACGGCGAAAAGGAAGTTCCCGATGTTATTCTTATAGCAAGCGGTTCAGAGCTTCCCCTTATCGAAGAAGGCGCAAAAACGCTTTCCGCTGAGGGTCTTTCCGTAAGATGTGTAAGTATGCCCAGTATGGACGTTTTCGATATGCAGAGCGATGAATATAAGGAAAGCGTTCTTCCCAAGGCTTGTACAAAGAGACTTGCGGTTGAAGCCGGTTCAAGCTTCGGCTGGCATAAATATATAGGTCTTGAGGGCGATACAATTACTATAGATAACTACGGCGTTTCAGGTAAGTTCGTTGACCTTTTCAAGAAATACGGCTTTACCTATGATAATGTAGTTGAAAAGGCTAAAAAGTTATTGTAATATGACTAAAAAACAACTGCTCCACCGTACGCTGTGAAATTCTTTCTTCGGCAAAATTAAACGGGTAAAAGAATTTCACAGTATTCGTGCGCCAAATCCGCAATTTATTGGGGTAAAAATAATTCTTTTGAGGACGGCTTAAGTGCCGTCCTTATTTTATGTTTTACACTTTTACCTTGCCGATGAAACGGTAGTAGATTTCAACCGAGATTATCGAGTTTTTGTTATTGACGGGTGTTCCGTGAATAACGATTTTTTTGAATAAGGCTGTTCATAAGAACTTCGTTTAACTCGGTTATTTCGGTATACTGCTCCGATAATTTTGCATAGCCGTATGGTGCGAAGCTGCCCATATATTCACCGTTAAGAGCTTTCGTTTTGATTGAGGAGCGGATTTTGCGGCTGATATCCTTTGCGTACCATTCATTGTAAGAAAAAACAGGATTACGGTCATCAGACGGTTTCCGTAATGCTTTCTTGCAGCAGAGGTGTCTCTGATTTTATCCACTGTGTCAAGTGAAATATTAAGCTCTTTTGGCTATCATACTTGGGAAAAGTTTTTTGCAAATTGTTACAATCTTAAATAAAGAGACAACCACTGCAAGAAAAAAACAAGATTTGACTGTGAAGTTTTATGGTATAATATATTGAGAAATAGTAAATCGAGTTTGGCGAGGTGAAATTTAGACTATGAATAATGAGGGCTTTGAAGCGGCGGGGCTTAAGCGGGAGCAGGTTTCGGAAAGCAGGAGAAAATACGGGAGCAATGAACAGACAAGCAAAATAAAAACTTCTGTTTTGCATTGTGTCAGAAGGGCTTTTATAAATCCCTTTTCGGTTATATTGTTTGTGTTGGGGGCTGTTTCGCTGCTTACGGATATACTTTTGCCGGCGGAATACGGGCAGAGCTTTTCTTCCGTTGTTATTATAGGGACAATGCTTTTGCTCGGGGGCTTTGTCAGGCTTTTTCAGGAGCTTAAGGCAAAGAGCGTGGCTGATCGCCTTACGGATTTAACCCGAACAACTGTTTCCGTATGCCGGGACGGTGTTTGGCAGAGGGTTTGTTCCGACGAGCTTGTTGTGGGGGATTTAGTCCGAATAGAAGCCGGTGAGCGTGTTCCGGCTGATATTCAGCTTAGCTTTGCGGAGGATTTGTTTGTTTCACAGGGAGTAATAACGGGAGAAAGCGGCAGCTTTGAGAAAAAAGCCGTACCGCCTAAAGATAAGCCTGAAAAAATCGGCGATTATACAAATATTGCTTTTCAAGGCACATCCGTAACAGGGGGCAGAGGGGAAGGCATTGTTAAAGCAGTTGGGGCAAACACCGTTTTCGGCGGTATGGACACCGAAAGGGCGGAGCAGAAACGGGGCTTTGACAGGGGTACAGGCTCTATTGCATGGGTTCTTATTAAGTTTATGGCTGTTTTACTGCCTGTTGTTTTTATTGCCTGCGGATTTACCAAGGGGAATTGGTTTGAAGCCTTTCTGTTTTCTCTTTCCGTTGCCGTTGGGCTGACGCCGGAAATGCTGCCTATGGTTGTGAATGCCTGTTTGGCAAAGGGCAGCTTTCAGATGTGGAAGGAGCAGACCGTTGTTAAAAATATAAATGCAATGCAGACACTGGGCAGTATGGACGTATTGTGTGTAGACAAAACGGGAACTCTGACGGACGATACAATCATACTTGAATATTATATGGACATTTTGGGAAATGAAAGCCGAAATGTTTTGGATTTAGCTTTTTTAAACAGCTTTTTTCACAGCGGTGTAGGCAATCAGCTTGACACAGCCCTTTTGAAGTGTCTCGATATGCCGAAAGACGGGCGGCATTTTAAAGAGCTTTCGGAGAGCAGTGTTCTTTTGGACGAACAGCCCTTTGATTACAGCCACAAATATGCCGGGGTTCTGCTGAAGGGCAAAAATGAAAATGAAAATATACATATTATAAAGGGAACGGTTAGAAATGTTGTTTCGAAATGTGACTATGTTGAGTTTAGGGGCGAAGCCGTTCCCATTACCGAAAATATATTTGAAAGCGTGGGAGCTGTTGTAGACGAGCTGACAGAGGACGGTATGAAGGTTATTGCGGCGGCTTACAGAAAAACCGGTGAAAGTGTTATAGATGAAAATGCAGGCGGTTTTATACTTGCCGGGTATTTAGCCTTTTTTGATGCTCCAAAGAAAACCGCCGCCGATACAATCAGCCGCCTGAAAAGGCTTAAAACAGACGTTCGTGTTTTGACAGGAGACGATTTAAAAACCACCCTTTCAGTTTGCTCACGTTTGGGAATTGAAACAGAATTTGTTTTGACAGGTGAGGCTTTTGAAAACCTGTCTGAAAACGAGCTTCCTCTTTGCGTGGAAAAAACAAAGGTTTTCGCCGAGCTTACACCGAGACAGAAGGCTGAAATAATCGAAATACTGCAGAAAAACGGTCACACAGTAGGCTTTATGGGAGACGGTATGAATGACCTTCCGGCTGAGCTGAAAGCCGGTGTGGGAATTTCCGTAGACACAGCCGCCGACGCAGTAAAGGAAAGCTCTGACGTGATTTTGCTTAAAAAAGATTTAAAGGTTTTGGATCAAAGTATTCGGGAAGGCAGAAAAGCCTTTGCAAATATGACAAAATATATTAAGATTACGGCTTCGTCCAATTTCGGAAATATCTGCGCCGTTGTTGCTGCAAGTATTTTTCTGCCCTTTCTTCCTATGACATCGCTGCAGCTTCTGCTTCTTAATCTTTTGTATGATATTCTCTGTCTTATTCTGCCTTGGGACAATGTTGACAGTGAGCAGCTCGAAAAGCCTATTAAATGGGGCGGCAAAAGCTTAGGCAGGTTTATGATGAGGTTCGGACCTATAAGCTCTGTTTTTGACGTCTTGACGTTTGCCTTTTTATATTTTGTGCTTTGTCCGAAGGTCTGCGGAGGGGCTTTTTCACAGCTTGACACAGGAGGACAGCTTGCCTTTGCCGCTGTTTTTCAAACAGGCTGGTTTTTGGAGTCTATGTGGACACAGGTTCTTATTTTGCATTTGCTCAGGACGGACAAAATTCCCTTTGTTCAAAGCAAGCCTTCAAAGGCGGTATTTTTTGTTACAATAACGGGTATTATTTTATTTACGGTTTTAACCGCCACGCCTTTGGGAGACTGTTTGGGGCTTACTTCCCTTCCGGCTGAATATTATTGCTTTCTTATAATTAACGTAATTTGCTATTTGGTTTTCGTAAGTGCCGCAAAATATTTTTATTCAAAAAAATACAGGGAACTTTTGTAGGAGGGCGAGACTGTGAAGAAAAATATAGAATTTATAAATATGGATTTTTCGACCCTTTCCTACTTAAAGGAAAAGCTTAAGGCAGCGCCGTCGAGTGTAAAATGTGCAGAGGAATTATTGTCGGCTTTATCCGCTTTGGAAAAGGGAGCTTCCGAAAGCATTATGCTTCAGCTTGGGGAAACTGAACTTTCACAGGCTCAGTCGGAGATTGTCTGCGGAGAGCTGCATATCTTCCCTTTGACACGAAGGGTTCAAAGAGGGCGGACTGAAATTATTTTAACCCCCAAAGAATTTGATATTTTACTTTTTTTGGCGAAAAACAGAGGAGAGGTTTTCACAAAGGAGCAGATTTACAAGGCAGTTTGGGATGCAGAATATCTTATGGACGACAGCAATATTATGGCGTTTATACGAAAGCTCCGAAAGAAAATAGAGCCGCACCCTGACTCGCCGGAATACATAATTACAATATGGGGAATAGGATATAAGTTTAACGATAGTTTTTGAAAAAATGCTTACCCGACTTCTTTTTAAAACGCAAGGAAATCGCAAGGTTTTAACCCTGTGATTATCCTTGCTTTTTTTGTAGAATAAAAGCAAGTGAGGAAGTTAAAGGAGGCGATTATTATGGCTTATATTGATTTTGTTTTGAGAATAGCCCTGTCTTTAATACTGGGCTTTGCCGTAGGCTTGGAAAGACAGCTGACAGGGCATACGGCAGGCATACGAATAAACGTGCTTATAAGTATGGGGGCTTGTTTTTTTACTCTTTTCCCACTGCTTTACGATTCTGAGCAGACCTTCAGAGTTGCTGCGGCTATTATTCAGGGCGTGGGCTTTCTTTGCAGCGGTGTAATCTTTAAAGAAAGCGCATCTGTCAGAGGTATAAACACAGCAGCTACACTGTGGTGTACTGCGGCGGTGGGAGTTTTGTCAAGCTCCGGGAAATATTTTACAGCGGTTTTTGCCGCCGGAATTTTGATAATTTCAAATTTAGCCCTAAGACCCTTGGCTAAAAAAATAAACCCTGTCATAGCAGAGGAGGAAAACGAAAAAAGATACAGAATTTCCGTTACCTGTTCGGAAAAAGCAGAGCATAATCTTCGTATGCAGCTGATTAACGGAAATTCCTGCAAAACACTGTATCTTGCAAGTTTGGAAAGCGGGGATGTTGTAGGGGATAAGGTTGAAATTGTTTCGGAATATGACTCAAGCGGAAAGCCTAAAAATAGGGTGTTGGAAAATATCGTCGGGCAAATGCTTGCTTCTCCCGAGGTTGTAAGTGCCGGGTGGGAAGTTTTGTAACAGCAGATTTTTTTGAGAGGAGGAAACATTGTGAAAAAAATAAACAAAAAAGAAAGCAGAAATGAACTTCGCCGAATAACAGAAAAAGCCGTTATTCGTGACAAACAAAACAGCCGCATAGCCTTTGCGGCGGAAAACCCTGTGGGAGCTGTTCTTGAAGGGCTGAACACAGCCTTAACGGGCTTAAGCGAAGAGGAGGTCGCAGACAGCCGTTCTCTTTACGGTTCAAACCGTGTTACAAAAGAGAAAAAGAAGTCACTGCCTAAGCGCTTGATTGGGGCTTTTATAAACCCCTTTACGGCAATATTGTTTTGTCTGGCTGCTGTTTCGACAGTGACAGATATGATTTTGCCTGCTTTTTCGCTGCTTGGCTGTGAACCGGCGGATTTTGACTGTCTTACGGTTGTTATTATTTTAACAATGGTTGTTATTTCCGGTTCTCTTCGTTTCGTTCAGGAATCCCGAAGCGGAAATGCGGCGGAAAAGCTGTTGGCAATGATTACCACAACCTGTACTGTTACACGAAAATATGCGCCCAAGTCGGAAATTCCTCTTGACGAGGTGGTTGCGGGAGATATTATTCATCTGTCAGCCGGAGATATGATTCCTGCCGATGTGAGAATTTTAGAAGCAAAGGATTTGTTTGTAAGCCAGTCTGCCTTAACAGGAGAAAGCGAGCCTATAGGGAAAACTGCTTTTGCATCGAAAAAAGAGAAAACAATTACGGACTATCCCAATATTGCATTTATGGGCAGCAGTGTAATTTCCGGTAGTGCCTCAGCTGTCGCAGTCTGCGTAGGCGACAATACCTTGTTCGGCTCTATGGCGTCGGCTGTTGCCGGAGAAGCGGCGGAAACAAGCTTTACAAAGGGAGTAAACGCCGTTTCGTGGGTATTGATTAGATTTATGATGATTATGGTTCCACTGGTATTTATTGTAAACGGCTTAACAAAGGGCAGCTGGCTGTCGGCTTTTCTTTTCGGAATATCCATTGCCGTAGGTCTTACGCCGGAAATGCTGCCTATGATTGTAACAACCTGCCTTGCAAAAGGGGCTGTTTCAATGAGCAAAAAGAAAACTATCGTAAAAAACCTTAACTCAATTCAAAATTTCGGAGCAATAGACATTCTCTGCACCGACAAAACAGGCACACTTACTCAGGACAAGGTTGTTTTGGAATATCACTTGAACATAAACGGCGAAGAGGACAGTCGGGTTTTGCGTCACGCATATCTTAACAGCTATTTTCAAACAGGCTATAAAAACCTTATGGATTTAGCCATAATTCAAAAAACGGAAGAGGAGGAAAAGGAAAATCCCGCTCTTACTGATTTGTCGGAAAGCTATGTTAAGGTAGATGAGATACCCTTTGACTTTGCAAGGCGGCGGCTGACTGCCGTTGTCAGGGATAAAAGCGGCAAAACCCAAATGATAACAAAGGGAGCAGTTGAGGAAATGCTTTCCGTCTGTTCATTTGCGGAAATAGACGGAGAGGTTAAGCCGTTGGGAAAGGATGTTCAAAACAGAATACTCAGAACAGCGGAGGATTTAAACGAAAAGGGTTTCAGAGTTTTGGCTGTTGCCCATAAAACAAATCCTTCGGCTGTGGGAGCCTTCGGTGTAAAGGACGAAAAGGATATGGTTCTTATAGGATATTTGGCTTTTCTCGATCCGCCGAAGGAATCGACAGCGGAGGCAATAAAAGCCTTAAAGAATCACGGTGTGGCAACAAAAATTTTAACCGGTGACAACGATAAAGTAACCCGAACCGTCTGCAAACAGGTAGGTCTTTATGCCGAAAATATGATTTTGGGTTCGGATATTGAAAATATGGACGACAGGGAGCTTGGGAAAATCGCCGAGAAAACAGATATTTTTGCAAAGCTGACCCCAAACCAAAAAGCACGTATAGTGTCTGTCCTTCGTGAAAACGGTCACACGGTGGGCTTTATGGGAGACGGAATAAACGACGCCGCAGCTATGAAAGCTGCCGATATAGGAATTTCGGTAGATACTGCGGTGGACGTAGCAAAGGAATCGGCGGATATTATACTCTTGGAAAAGGATTTAACCGTATTGGAAGAGGGAATTATCGAGGGCAGAAAAACCTATGCAAATATGATAAAATACATAAAAATGACAGCTTCGTCAAACTTCGGAAATATGTTTTCCGTTCTTGCGGCTTCGGCTCTGCTGCCCTTCCTGCCTATGATGAGTATACACCTTATTTTCCTAAATCTTATCTATGACCTGAGCTGTACGGCAATCCCATGGGATAATGTAGACGAGGAATTTATTGCCCTTCCCCGAAAATGGGACGCTTCAAGCGTAGGCAGCTTTATGCTTTGGATAGGTCCCACAAGCTCGATATTTGACTTTACAACCTACATTTTTATGTACTTCCTGTTTTGCCCCATGTTTGTTTCCGGCGGTGTTCTTTATAACGACCTTGCGGCGCATTTCAGCGGAGCGGAGCTTGCGGCTGTGCAGTTTAAATATATGGCAATGTTTCAAGCCGGCTGGTTTGTGGAGTCAATGTGGAGCCAAACCCTTGTTATTCATATGATCAGAACACCTAAGCTGCCATTTATACAAAGTCACGCTTCAGCCCCTGTAACTCTGCTTACTATGACGGGAATCGCAGTTCTGACGGCTATTCCCTTCACACCTTTAGGCACAATGCTTGGCTTCACGCCTCTGCCCCTCAGCTATTTTGCCTACCTTCTGCCCTGTATTCTTCTCTATATGCTTTTGGCAACAAGTCTTAAAAAAGCCTATATCCGTCATTACGGAGAACTTTTGTAAAGGAGGAAATATCATGATTTTAACAAACATTTTTATAAATATATTCGGAAAAACCGAAATTCTCGGCTTAAATATGGGTTTCTGGGTATCTATGGCAGCGGTATTATTAATCGTTGCCGCTATGAATATACTGTTTTGGTGCCTAAAGCCAACCCAAAAATAATTCGCCGCCCACATCAAAATTATGATCATCGGAAACTTTAACCTTAGTTATTAACTTTTACCCGAACGGCTCTTTTTTCAATCGGTTTATTACGGCATTGTATGTTTTTTTGGTGCTTTCCTTAACCCCGTTTTTTTGTGACGCATATTTTTCAACAAGCTGTAAAACAGTAATTTTTGAACCGTTTGGGTCAATGCCCTTATTTAAGTTAAGCCTTATCTGTTTTTCCAAGGTTCTGAGGGCTTCACACTCTCTCTTGCCGTTGGGCAGCTTGTCCTTTTCGTTTAATTTCCGGCTGTAAACAAAACTGACTTCTCCGTTGTTGTCGGAATATTTAAACACATACCGTCCGTCTTTGCGTTGCCAAACTTAATAAGCTTATAAAAGTTCTCGTCGAAAATCTCAGAGAGGTTCGCTGATTTACTCAAAGCTTACTTTATGATAATTGAAAAATAAACACACTGAAAAAGCTCCGAACTGAAATATAAAAATCAGTTTGGAGCCTTTTAGGTTTATAAAAAATTGTTTACTTTAAATCGGGGTAAAGCTCGTCAAGAAGCTTTTCCAAGCTGTCCTCTTTGGCATAGGGCAAAGCATCCGCAAGCTTAAAATTATGGGCAAAGCGGTCTGCATTTTCGTCAAAGCCCAAAATAAAGTTAAGGGCTATTTTATAGATAATTTCAGTAGGCGCAAGACCGTAAACCTGTTTTTCGAAAATGTGTTTAAGCCTTTGGTCTTTATGGGGATAAAGGGCTTTCATTTTTTCGCTTCTGTAAAGTCTTTTTACTACTTCTGCGGCATAAAGCCCCGACTTCATATATAAATCCGCAAAGGTCTTATCCGGGTTATCGAAACAGCCGGGGTTCTCCTCTTCAAGCATATCAGCCATTTTCTTAACAACCCACTTAGGCGTAAAAATTTGGTTTGTTTTCTGAGGAGGTATGTAATCAAAAATATCCTCGGAGCTTTCTTCCTCGAAATAGTTTGCCAGCTGCTTCTTTTTGTTCAGAAATTCCTTTACGGAGTCGTTGAAAACAACGGGGTCGAAAAGCTTTCCCTCAAAGTACTTGGTTTCGCCTGTTTCGCTGTCAGTATAGTCGCCGCCGTCACGAAGGAATTTAAAATTGTCTATGGTTATGCTTGTGACCTCCTTAAAAACGCTTTCGGGAATTATTTTGTCAAAGCTTTCGAGTGTGACACCTTCATTGCCGTAAGCCATAAGAAACGAGGGAATTGTTCTTGAAAAGCCCCTTAAATGGTCTTTCACACCGTCCTCTATTGTCTTTTTAGCCTGTTCCTTCTTTGAGGTTTCGACTGTTCTGACGATTTCCTTTCCGGCGTCTTCAAAAACCTCACGGTTTATCTCCTGAAGTGTCTCCGCAAGCTCTTTTGCCGCCTGTTCCGTCTTTTCTTTAAACTCTCTGTCGGCAGCCTGTTTTTCCTCTTCACTGCGGCAGTTTTGAACCGCTTCTTTATGCTCCGCCTTAAGCTTGTTTTTGGTTATGTTATACTCGTCGGCGGCAATATCCACCTTTCTGTCGGCTTTGTTTTTCAAATCCCTTTCAAGGCGGTTTTTATCCGAGGCTCTCAAGTCCCTGCCGTAAGTTTCCTTAGCCTGATTAAGCATAGGATCAATTGCGCCTTTTCTGAAAATTTCTTTAATCTGCTTAAAGCTGTCCTCTTTGTCTTCGTCAGGCTCTTCCTCTTTTATTTTCGCAACTACATTGTTAAACTCATTGTCATATTTAGGCTCGGAATATATCTTGCCGCCGAAAATATCCTTCGACCGCCCGATAACATAGTCGTCCGTCAGAGAAACCTCGCCCTTTTCGTCAAGAGAAAGCTCTTCCGCCGTCCGGTCGGTTATATTAACCTGTGCCTTAGGCTCGGAAACAGGAGCAAACTGCTGTATCATCTCTATAATTTCGGGAGGAGCATGGAAAACGTTTGAAATGTTTTGGAAAAGGAAGTCAGACATAAAGCCTCTTCTTACAACCTCCTGTGCGTGAATTTTTCTCGGAATTGAAAGAACCTTTTCTGCGTCAAGCTCAACCATTTCGCCCTCTTCGTCCTCGCCTATAACCGGGAAGAAGTTAAGAAGCTCTTTCACGTTGTTTTTACGCTTTTCGCTGTCACCTCTGCCGACGGATGTTTCAGCCGAAAGGTCATTTGCAAATTCTTCAAAAATGGTCAGGGTTCTTGCCGGGTCAAAGTCAAAAACATAGGCGTTTTCTTTTCTGAAATACTTGCTGCCCTCTTTAAAAAGACAGGGGTTTTGGGCTCTGAAAGCCGCCTGCATATAAAGAGCCGGACTTTTTATACTGCTGAGCATAAGCACCGCCGACCATTGGGGAATTGTTATACCCGTTGTAAGCTGACCTACCGAAAGGGTTATTGTTTTTTCATTCTCTCTGATTGCGGCGTTCACCTTGTCAAAGGCTTTTTCCGTCTGTTTTTCTTCGCTGTCAAAGCCTCTTCCGTCTCCGGCAGCCAAAACAATTTTATAGTCCTTAAAAACAGGGTGGTTTTTAAGCTTTTTTTCAAGTGCCTTTGCACTGTCAACCCTGTTTAAAAGCCAAAATGTGTGTTTAAGCTCTTTTCTTAATTCCTCTGTTGAAAAAGGAAATTTTTCCTGCTTTGTAAGTGCGTCTAAAAATTTATCTACCGAACTTTCGTGAACAAACTTTCCGCTGCCATCGGTTGAAAAAAACTCATTCAGGTCAAAGGCATATTCCTCTGTTTCGCCCTGAATTTCAATGCCCTGTTCAAGCTCGTCCTTTATAATTTCGGACATCTGATAGGTGAAAAGGTTAAGCTTAGGCAGATTGGCATAAGGGTTTTCACCTTCGCCCGTCCACTCCGCTTTTGCCCTTTGTTCGTCGGCGTAAGTCCAGTTAAAAATAGCGTCTTCGGAGAATTTATCGTTGGCGAGTGCCTTAAAGGGCGTTCCCGAAAGATGAAGTGTAAACCTTCTTTTTATGTGGTTAAAAGCCAAATCGGTTTTATATGTGTCAACCCCTTCGTGGGCTTCATCGATAACAAGCACATCCCAAAAAATATCCCCGACCTCTTTCAGCTTATCGAATTTTCCGCCCATACCCACAGCACCCTTTAAGTCCTGAAGGCTGACAAACTCAATGCATTTCGTGTCTTTCCCTTCGTCAAGCTCCTTCAAAGATATGTCTATAAAATCTTTTCTTGATATGCAAAGGGGCTTATTTTTAAGAGACTCCGTACTGCTGACGAAATAATAGCCCGACTCAGTGCCTAAAAATTTTTCATAGTCGGAATACCATGAGTTGGCAATAGCCGGTCGGTTCGTCACAATAAGCACATTACAGGCGTCAATCTCTTTACAGAAGTCATAAACCGCAAGAGTTTTTCCGAAACGGGGCTTTGCATTCCACAAAAATTCGCCCTTTTCGTGGGTTTTGCTGTATTCGGCGGTTTTTCTGACAGCGTCTTTCTGTTCGGCTCTTAAAACATAGGGAACAACACCGCCCAAATCCTTTAAAATTCCTCTGCTTTCACGAAAATCACGAAACTTCTCTTTTGAAGCCTTTCCGCTTATTTTAAACCATTCGTTTTTTCTGTCGTTTTCTATGTTCTGCTTTCTCAAATATGCGTGAAAATCGGTGTCTTTGAAAATTTCTCCGCTTCCGTCGTCAAAAACGGCGTTTCCCCGCCACTCTTCTTTAAAAATAACGTCCGCTGTGTGGGTCTGCTGTTTAAGCCGCTTTTCCACCGTCTGCTCCGTATAGCCTATCTTAACCCAGCCGTTGTGCCTTTCGATTTCGGGAGTGGAATAACAGTAAATCATAGGCACAATCTGCCTTGAGGTTTCAAGTCTTATTTTAGCCATTATTCCATCTCCTTTACGTGTGTTTCTATAAAGGAAATTTCTTCCTCGCTTAAGCCGTATTTTTTGTATAACTGCCTATCAATCTCCGCAACGGAAACAGACCAGTTTATGTCTGAATTTTCCGTAAAGTCCTGCATAGGAACATATTTCCATTTATCAGGAGTATTATCTTGCGTAACTTTTAAAATTGACAGCATTACCCTTGCAAATTTTGATTTTAAATATTTTAATGCCGCATTAGCTTCTTCTATTGTATCAAATCCGCCTATTCCCATAAATGTATGTGTAAAACCTGTATTTGGTTTTAAAATTTCAGGATATGTAAGTGTATCTCCAAATGCTCCTGATCCATCTGCTTTGGGTAAAATAATTTTAAACTTACCTATATTGTCATCAGACATATCTACATATTTTTTATCAATAAATTTATGTTGTCGTTTATTTTTTAATACTCCATAAACTTCTATATCTGAAGTATTATCAGGGTGCTCTTTAAAACAATTAAATTTAAGCACATTACTTGACATTCTTCTTTCGTGTCCCGTATAATCTTCATAATCCTTAAATAAATTATTTGTATTAAATTTTGAAGCAACAAAACATAAATTATCTAAATAATGATTGTCCTGAGTTTTAGATTTAACTTTATTTATAATCGAATTTAATTCTGAGTGAATAGTGAATACCCCTACCGGTTCAAAACTTTTATTTTCATCTCTGTAAGTAATCGCCACCCCCCCCCTTTATTTCCGTATTTGGAAATATCAAAGAAGCATTTGATTCATAATGCAGCACTTTAAAATGTGTATCATTAAGCATTTTTTGATTCCATTGTTTAGGTGTTCTGCCAACATTAAATAAAAATCGTGCAGGCGTTATTAATTCAACAGTTTTTCCAACATTGTATGCGGCATCTATAAATTCATGATATACCGGCATTGCTGTTGTGCTTGTCCCTCGTCTATCCTCCTGATATGGAGGATTCCCGATCACGTAGCTAAATTTCATAAAACCCTTCTCCTTTACTTCTCTAAACAAAAACGTCTTTCCGCTTCTCCAGTTATGAATTTTACACTCATAGCTTACATTTTCCTTACATTCAAGGCTGTTTTCAAAAAAATCGTCAAGTGAAAGCTGGCTTTCGTCGGGCTTTGCGCAGTCAAGAGGAACTGTTCCCTTAAGCCCGTCCATTTGCCAAAAATTCCAAGCTATTATATTTGCGGTTTTCTTAAGCTCGCTCAGTGTGGGCTCTCTGTTCCACCTGTGCTTTAAATATTCACCGAAAGTCAAAAGAAGATTTTTTCGGCAAAGAATTAAGTTGTCCCCCTGAATTTCATAGCCGTAAACGCTTTGAAAAGCTCTTTCCGCCCATTTCAGCCATTCTTCCTCATTTTCGCAGTTTTCACCCACAACCCTGAGCTTTCTGTCTAAAATACCTATTCTGTTTTCGATTTCTATTTTTTCGCCTGTGGAGGCGTCATAGGGCGACACAATATAGGGGGCTTCGCCGCAGGTTATTTCAAGACGGCGTAAATCAACATAGGCTTTCCAGCTTTGCCTGCCCGAAAACTCTATTTTGCTTTTATTGACAGACCAGGACCTTTCGCCTTCGGAGTTAAAAACCCCTTTCCTTCCGAACCACTCTTCGTCGCAGAAGTTAATCATTTTGTTGCAGACCCATGCCGGAGTAAAAACCTCCGCATAGCTTCGGGTTCTCTCCTGCTGACGGTCCTTTTCCTTCTTCATTCTCGGCTCAACCGTAAAACCCCTTAAGCCGTCAAAGGAAGCCGTCACGGCACTGTCTTTTCCGTACATATCGCCGTATTCCAAATAGCTGTCGCTGCCCCAGACAATTCTCTGCCCTGTGGTCTTATCCATTAGCAAAATATCATATACCTGACACAGCTCCCCAGACCTCAGCCCGAAAATCTCATCCAAAAAATCACCCCGTAAACTGAAAACCAACGCGGCATAAACAACATATACTTCAAATTTACAACCATTTCGATTTTCAAAATAAAATCAAATATATACATACAGTATACAATAAAACCTCAATTTTGGCAATATTTTAGTTTAAAAACCTCACAAAAACCTCACAAATTTTTTGTTCCGAAAGGTATACCTATTCGATTTTTTGCAGTTATTCGGAAACAGACTTTTCGAACTGCTCCGATTTGTTAAAGAATATTGTAGGCGGCATACCGCACTCGGCAGCAGCTTCTGCCATACCGTAACGGCAAGCAGGTACAAAAAGAGCATCGAAAACATATTTATGCTTCTTTTGTCACTTGGGGCCAATACCAGTCGTTAAAAAGCTTTTGAATAATATCAAGCAAATCTTCGGTTGAAAGAGTTTCGGTATTTTGCAAATTTATTGCTATGGCGGAGAAAACCCCGAAAAAGAACATATCCATTACAACCCTCTTTTTGGGAGTGTCGGCAATCTGTGAGCCTAAATTGTCTGTTACATTTTCCCTCATTCTTCTTATAAAGTGGGAACGGTTCTTCTCCGACATAAGAATTGAGATTCGTTGGGGATTTTTGCGGAAGCAGTTTATAAAGGTTTCAAAAAACTGCCTGTCATATGTGTTTCCGCCTTTGCGCTGTTCTGTCAGTGTCTTACGTGTACTTTGAAAAAATTCATCTTCTGCATACTCCATAAGCGAAAATACGTCTTTAAAATAGCGGTAAAAGGTTGTGCGGTTGTATCCGGCAAGGTTTGTAATTTCCCTGATCGTAATTTTATGTATGTTTTTTATTTCCGCAAGCTTGAAAAAAGCTTCTATAAAGGCTTCTCTTGTGGCGTCTGTGACTTCAGGCTGTTTTTTCATAATATTTCTCCTTGTTAATCAGATAATGCGACAGATGTTTTATATTGTTGCTTGATGAACCTCACAAAATATAGTATAATCTAATTATACAACACCTGTTGCACACAAACAAATTATTTTTAAGGAGGATTTTAAAAAATGGAAAATAAAGTACTTGAAAGCTTAAAAACACGAAGAAGTATAAGAAGCTTCAGCAGCAAGCCCATTGAACAGGAAAAGCTTGACGCTATTCTTGAAGCGGCAACCTATGCTCCTACGGGAATGGGAATGCAGTCGCCTGTTATAGTTCTTGTAAAAACACCTGAAACAGTCAAGAAAATCAGCAAAATGAATGCGGCTGTTATGGGCAGAGACCTTGACCCCTTCTACGGTGCGCCTGCGGTTGCAATTGTTTTCGGAAACAAAGCCTCTGCACCCACTTGGTTTGAGGACGCCTGCCTTGTTGCGGGAAATCTTCTCAATGCGGCTCACGCTGTGGGAGTTGACTCCTGTTATATTTACAGAGCAAAAGAAGTTTTCTCATCACCGGAAGGACTTGCTCTTTTGAAGGAATGGGGACTTAATGAAAATTACGTAGGCGTTGCAAACTGCATTTTAGGCTACAGAGCCGGAGAAGCTCCGGTCGCAAAGCCACGTAAAGCAGACTATATCAAGATTGTATAAAGGTATTTTTTTGAAGGCTCGGAGATGATTAAAGATGCTGTTTCGTATTTTTGCGGCTTGGCTCAAATGGCGGAAAAACTGGGATTCGCTGTGTTACCGCTGCGGAAGATGCTGTTATATGCGTACTGTAAGACCTGACGGAAGGGTAATCATTCATTATAAAGATCCCTGTGAAAATTTAGACACCAAAAAGAGGGTGTGTAAGATTTATGAAGAACGTCTTATAAAGTGTAACCACTGTAAAAAGGTAGATTTATTTACAGCCTTGTTTGACCCGACACTACCGAGAACCTGTGCCTACGGAAAGACCTTCAGGCTGTGGAAAAAAAGGAGGGATTAAGCTTGAAAAAGGACTATATGAAACTAATGGAATATATGAATGAAAGCAGCAGAGCAGTTGCTGTTACAGGTGCCGGGATTTCCTATCTGTACGGAGTCAGGAGGCTTAAGCAGAGCGTGGGGTTTATGAATTACGGAAAGATCTTTTCGGCTTCATACGTCCGCAAAAATCCCGAAAAATTTTATAAGATAATAAAAAATGCCTTTCTCGATGCCACCTTCGAAAAGGGGCCCAGTAAGGTTCACAAGCAGCTTGCGGAACTGGAAAAACAGGGAAAAATCAAGGGCATTCTCACTCAAAATTTAGACTGCCTTCACACAATAGCCGGTTCGGTGAATGTTGTTGAATTTCAGGGCAGCTTTAGGGATAACATCTGTATAGACTGCGGCAGCTGCTATTATGATTACAGAGTTTGGGGTCAGAGTCAAATGCCGAAATGTGAAAAATGCGGAGGTTATTTAATGCCTACGGGCTTTTGCAGAGAAGCACCCTTAAGCAGTGTTGTTTCAAGGGAAAATATGAATAAGGCAATTAATATGATTTCAAAGGCTGATTTAGTGATTGTCATAGGCACAACCGGCTTTAGAAGTGAGGAATATTTAAGCCGTATGCAGCCCGAAACAAAGCTTGTTCAAATTAACCCGTCTCCCACAAAGTTTGACAGCATAGCCGATTTAAATATTCGGGCAGACGCCGCCGAAATTTTAGAAGCAGTTTTACAGGGATAAAGGGGGTATGGGTATGAACTTTTTTAAAGGCGGTCAAGGTGCTGACCAAATACAGCAGTTATCCGATTACATTGACAAAAGCAGCTGCATTGTTGCCACAACCGGCGCAGGTATTTCAGTTGCCGGCGGCGGCAAAACATACGGGCAGCTTCGTATTTCCCGACGGGGATCGGGCGGTTCGGACGACAATTCATTTTTAAATTCCTGGGTCGATTCTATGTTTCATTATCATCCCAGCTACAGTCATTATGCTCTGCGTGACTTGGAAGAAGAGGGAAAGCTTCTCGGAATTATTACAACAAACGTAGACTGTATGCACACAATCGCCGGGTCAAAAAATGTTGCGGAAATTCAGGGAAGTCTTCAGGTCAACTGCTGTTCAGGCTGCGGACACTTTTATGAAGGCTATGAAATTTGGAATCAGGATGAACTGCCAAAATGTAAAGTCTGCGGAAAATCAATTTTGCCTTGGCCTATTTACAGCCATGTGGGTCTTTGGGATGAGGACGTTCGAAAAGCTCAGAAATGGATTTCCGAAGCTGATTTAATTCTTGTTATAGGAACCCACGGATATTACGGAGGTGTTTATTGGGATTATCGGAGAAAAGACGCCGTAATTGTTCAAATAAACCCCGGGCGCACAGGCTTTGACCGCATAGCAGATTTGAATATACGAGAAAACTGTGATGACGTGTTTAAAAAGCTGAAAGAAAGGCGTGAAAAAAATGGCTGAATTAAAATCCCAACCGGAACTGCCTGAAGAAGAAAAGCTGAAGCAGCTTGCCGAAAAAATGAGAGAAGCCGAATATATGGGGCTTTCCGAGGAAGAAATAAAGAAAATAGAACAGCAGAAGGAAGAAAAGAGAAACAACAATATCCGCATATTGAATGATACCCTTAATATTCTTGAAAAAGGCAGCTATATAAAAGATAATCGTGAAATTAAGCTGAAATTTTCTCCCGAACAGATGAGAGAAACAAAGGTTTTTCTGCCTGAGGATATTGAAAAGCTTCGTTCAAAATGCACTTCTGCAGAAAACAGCGAAAAGCAGGCACAGAACATCCGCCGCCTTTTCAGCTGTGAAAATGCAGACGCTCTTGTGCTTGCTCATAAAAAATATCTTGATTTAAAAAATAAGGGCGAAGCCGACCCGAAAATTCTCATCTTAAATTTGGCAAGTGCCGCTGCGCCCGGCGGTCATACCCGAAAGGGAGCAGCGGCACAGGAAGAGGATCTCTGCCGCAGAACCTCGCTTTTGCTGTCTTTGGAAAGTGAAAATGCTAAGAAATATTACAGTTATAATAATGCAAGAAAGACGAGAATGGGGTCTGACGGCGTTATGATTTCACCTTATGTTGAAGTAATCAAAGCCCCATCTTCCGAAACCCTTGCCGAGCCTTTCACTGTTTCTGTTATAAGCTGCGCGGCGCCTATGGTTCGTCTCGGTCTTGAGGGAATGTCGCAGACTGAATATGAAGCAATGCTCAGCAAGCGAATCGATGGCATTCTTTTGGCTGCTGCTTCTCAAAACTACCGCCGACTGATTTTGGGGGCTTTCGGCTGCGGCGTTTACGGCAATGATGCCGCCCTTGTTTCCGACCTGTTTTACCGCACAATTTTAAGCTTCACCTACAGAGGAAAAAGTGCCGATTTGATATTCGATTCCATTGACTTTGCAGTTCTTTGCCGTCCGGATAAAGATTACAACTACAGAGAGTTCAACAGAAACTTTTCTCTATACAAAGATGTTTCCGTAAAAAAATAATATATTTGATTGAGAAAAAGACTTGTCTGTCGGTCAAAACTGTTAAAGGGCGGAAAGCGGAATTTCAAAATCTGCTTTCTGCCCTATCCTTGTTTAGATTTACAGTTTAATTTTAAAAGATGTATCAAAGCTTCCCCTCGTCTTAAACCGGGTGAAATGTATTATTCACAGCCTCTTCAAATTCGCCGATTTCATATTCCCTTACCCTAAATAAAGTCATAACCTCCCGTAAATTAATTTTCTTAACCAAAAGCACAGCGCTCGGCGGCGGCAATGAACTTTTGAGCTGCCGGGGTTGGATTTTTAGAATAGATTATGCCTATTGTAGGATAGTTTTTGTTTATTTCGGCTCTTAAAGCGTCTAATTCATAGGAAAATCCCTCTATGGGCATAACAGCGTATTCACCGTTTAAATCTTTAAGGAACAGACTTTTTTCCTTTGCCAAGCGGTGGTTTTTTGTTACGGCACAGCAAATAGGCGTTCTTTTTAATTCCAAAAAATTACACTTTCCCTTCCAGCCTTTTGTTCCGTAAATTTCCTCAAACATATCATATTTGGTTCCCAAAAGTGAAAAGGTTGTGTTCTTCCCCTGATTTGAAGTCATGGGCAGGATTTCTATTTTAAGCTCCGGGTACTGCTCATTTATTTTTGTCCATATGTGAGACTACAACACACCCGTTTATGATATAATGGAGGGGCTTAACAATGCCGTGAAGGCAGGAAAAGCCCGTTATATAGGCATATCAAACTGCTTTGCCTATCAGCTTGCCAAGCTGAATGCCCTTGCGGAAAAGGAAGGCTTTACAAAGTTTGTTTCTATACAGGGGCACTACAACCTTATTTTCAGAGAAGAAGAAAGAGAAATGGCAAAGCTCTGCCAAGAGGACAATATTGCAATAACACCCTACAGCGCACTGGCAAGCGGCAGACTTTCGAGACTTCCCGGAGAAAGCACAAAGCGGCTTAAAGAGGACAGCTACGCAAAATTCAAATATGACAAAACCGCCGAAGCAGACGATGTAATTATAAAGCGTGTTGCCGAGCTTGCGGAAAAGCACGATACATCTATGACGGTTATTTCACCGGCATGGCTTTTAACAAAGACAGCAGCCCCAATTGTAGGAGCAACAGCCGCTAAGCAAATAGACGGTATGAGCCAAGCCTCCGACTTTAAATTAAGCGATGATGAAATTGCTTATTTGGAAGAATGCTACGTTCCTCATCAGTTTGTAGGAGTAATGGCTCAAAACACAAAGGCTGCAAGCAATGACAAACATGTTTGGTCAGTTGGCAGCCAAAAAGTATAAACAACTTCATCTCATTGAAATTCAGAAAGGAGCAAACAAAATGAGCAAAATTTTAACAGCATATTTTTCGGCAAGCGGAGTAACAAAAAGCGTGGCTCTGAAAATCGCAAGGGCAGCGGTCACAGACATTTTTGAAATAGAACCCAAGGAACACTACACAGCTTCGGATTTGGACTGGCGAGACAAAAGCTCCCGAAGCACTATTGAAATGAATGACCCCAATTCACGTCCCGGCATTGCAGACAAGCTTTCCAACCCCGAGGATTATGACACAATTCTTTTGGGCTTCCCCGTATGGTGGTATGCCGCACCGTCTATTATTAATACATTTTTGGAAAGCACCGAACTCAGCGGAAAGAAAATCGCCCTTTTCTGCACTTCCGGCGGAACAGGCATTGAGGGCTGCGAAGCAAAGCTTAAAAAGACCTACGGAAACAAATATGAGTGGAAAAAAGGCAAACGCTTTACAGGCGGAGAAAGCGAAGCCCGGCTTGCTGAATGGGTAAAGTCATTATAAGAAAGTCAAAATTTGAACAGAAAAACAATATCCCGAAATGGTTCTGAAATATTCCGTTTCGGGATTTTTACCGTCTTACACATTATAGGGATTATTTAGCAACAGTTCAGCCGTGCCTTTTATTTTCAGATTTTTACATATTTATATGCGTAAAATCCGAAAACAAGACACGAGGGTAGCGCCAAATAATAAGTAAAGGGAACCAGAAAGACATCGGGTACTGTGAAATTCTTTCCCCTTCTTGTTTTTTGTGGAAGAAAGAATTTCACAGCCCTGCTGATTTTGGGTTCATTCAAGGGCTGTTCCCTTATAAGCCGCATATTTAACAAGAATTATTGCCGCCTGTTCACAGGTAACAGGGCTGTCGGGGCTGAAAGAAGTTTTACTCATACCGTTTACAATTCCCTTTGACAGATTTTTCTCAGGTATTCGGGGAATTTTTCGGCAGCTTTGGTGAAGATTTGGTATTTTTTCCAAACTATTTGGAGCTTGACTTCAGACTGGTCTTTAAGGGGTATGAAACGGAGAAGGCTGTTTCCCGTTGTGTTGATTATTCCGTCGAAGCCTATAACGTAGCCTATGCCCTCCTCAGCCATAATCGAGCCGTTGAAAATAAGGCTGTAGGTGGCGGCTATGTTCAGCCTTTCCGGCTCACATTTGAAAATGTTAGATAACTCATTATCGTGGGCAGACTGCCTTGAAACAATAAGGGGCTTGTCGATTATGTCCTCAAGGGTTAAAATATCCTTTTCCGCAAGAGGATCGTCATAACGCATTAAAACGCCGAACTTGTCCCTGCTCGGTATTTTCATACTGTTATATTTTGATTTGTCTATGTCGCCGAAAAGCAGACCGAAATCCAAAAGGCCTCTGTCAAGCTGTTCAGTTACTGTTGTTTTATCGCCGCTTAAAATGTGACAACGAACCTTGGGGTAGTCGGTTTGGAGGGCTTTCGCTGCCTTTGCCAAAAAGCGGATTCCCTCGGTTTCTCCGGCGCCTATGTGAATATCTCCGGCAACAGCTTCCTCGGAAAGAGAAATTTCGTCCTTTGTCATTCTCACAAGCTCCAAAATTTCCTGTGCCCTTTTTCTTAAAATCATACCCTCGTCGGTTAAAGTAATTTTTCTGTTGCTCCTTATGAAAAGCTGTTTTCCCAGCTCATCCTCCATATCCTTTAGCTGCCTTGAAAGTGTAGGCTGTGTCAAATGAAGAGATTCCGCTGCACCTAAAATACTTTGTTCTCTTGTTACCGCCATAAAATATTCCAAAACTCTAAGTTCCATAAATGTCCTCCTTTTTTGATTTTTATTGATTATATCTTAGCACATTTTTATATGCCTGTAAAGCATATTCAGCTATTCAATACAAGTATTTGCTATTTGAAATAACAGCTGATAGAATATAAATAAACAAGGAGGGATTAATGTGAATACAGAGGATTTTTTGAAATATATGAATATGGGAAATGTTGTAATCGGGGGTTCTGAAATGCACAAAGCTATGTCGAAGCTTACAGACGAGGCAATGAAGCTTGTTGCGGAGCTTAACGGAAAATATCACAGCCCCGCGGAAGTGAGAGAAATATTCTTTAAGATAACCGGCAAGCCCCTTTATGAAAGCTTTGTACTTTTTCCGCCCTTTTACACAGACTGCGGGAAAAATATAACAGTGGGCAAAAATGTTTTTATAGGCAGCTGCTGTTATTTTCAGGATCAGGGTGGAGTTAAAATAGGCAACGGTGTTTTGGTAGGACACGGAACGACCTTTGCAACTCTAAATCATTGCTTTGAGCCTGAAATGCGAAGCAGTATGATTCCCAAGCCTATTGTTGTAGGCGACAGAGTTTGGATAGGAGCAAACGTGACAATCTTGCCCGGAGTAACCATAGGCGACAACGCGATAATTGCCGCCGGAGCGGTTGTTGCAAAGGACGTGCCGGCTGACAGCATAGCCGCCGGAGTTCCGGCAAGGGTTATAAAATCCATATATGATGAGAAACGAGGGGTTTAATTGAAAAGAAAATCGATTTTTATTTTAACTGCAGCGGTAATAACGGCTTTGTTTTCGGGCTGTAATAAAAGTATAGACGTATCCGCACAGAATGTTGTTACGGAGGCTGATGAAATGAGTTACGGCGAAATTATTACACCAACAGCGGAAATAACTCAACTGGAAGCGGGCTTTTCCGCAGTGCGGTTTCAGGGTGATGACGGCTTTCAGGCATTTTTGAACAAGGGCGGAGCCTCCTCCGACAGAGAGGTCATAGAATATTTGTCCTACCTTTTAGGCTCTGGCTTAAGCTTTTCCGGCGGAACCTTCGGCTGCAGTACGATTTCGGCGGTCAGCCCCGAGGGGG
This sequence comes from Clostridiales bacterium, assembly GCA_021200955.1. GTDB lineage: Bacteria > Bacillota > Clostridia > Lachnospirales > CAG-274 > JAJQCI01. The sequence continues at coordinate 34,079 of JAJQFU010000112.1, forward strand.
AACACCTGTTCGGCAGAAACTTTGACTGGCAGGGCTGCGAGGGCTTGGTTGTTGTTTCCGAGCCTGATGAAGGCTATTCTTCAATATCCACAGTAAATACGAATTTTATAAAGAATACGGCTGGTAGCTTCGAAAATTATCTTTCCTATGACAGCATACTTACGACCGCTTCTCTGTATGCTCCCCTTGACGGTATGAACGAAGCCGGACTGGCGGTCTCCGTAAATATGATACAGGATTCGGAGGTTATAAGCCAAAACACAGACAAGCCCGACTTGACAACAACTACGGCTGTGCGGCTTATCCTTAACAAAGCAGGAAGCGTTGACGAGGCAGTCGACCTTCTTGAACAGTATGATATGCACTCCTCAATGAATATGATGGTTCACTTTGCACTTGCAGATAAAACCGGAAAAAGCGTTGTTGTGGAATATGTAAACAATGAGATGATTGTTTCGGAAACACCTGTAGTTACCAATTTTTACATTGCGGAGGGGAATAAAAAGGGCATAGGCTCAAGCCAGTCTCACGAAAGATATGACATTCTTATGAAGCTTCTTTCCGAAAATGAAGCTATGACAGCAGGGCAGGTTAGAGACGCACTTGAGCGTGTAAGCAAGAAGAATTTCAATGAGTATGAATCCACCGAGTGGAGCATTGTTTATAATCTTGACACATTAAAAGCCGACTACTATCACAGAGAAAACTATGAAAAGTGCTACAGCTTTGAAATAGGCGGAAAGGAGGAAGGCGATGAACTATATTAACTTGCTTATGAAGCTGCTTCTGCTTAAGGGAAACGAGAAAAAATCGGCGGAGCAAATTCAAAAGTTACAGGAACGGAAGCTAAGGAAGCTGCTTAAATATGCCTATAAAAATTCGGAATATTACAGACTGACCTTTGAGGGCAAGGGCATAAACGAAAAAAATATCGACAATGTGCCTTTATCTAACCTCCCCACTGTTGACAAAAAAGCCTTCCTAATGAACTTCGACAGAATTGTCACCGTTCCCGATTTAACACAGGAGGAAATAAGGGAGTTTGATTCATCTTCCGAACTGAGCCGAAAACCCTTCAAGGGCAAATATCACATTGTCCACTCTTCGGGCAGCACAGGCAAGCCCGGCTACTTTGTTTATGACGAGGATGCCTGGAACAATATGCTTGTGGGAATGATAAGGGGTGCTCTTTCAAACATGTCTATGGCTGAAATGGTTAAATTTTTCGCAGAAGGTCCTCGAATGGTTTACACTGCCGCAACAGAGGGCAGATACGGCGGAGCGATGGCTGTGGGAGACGGGGTTGACGGAGTAGGCGGCGACCGGCTTTATCTTGACATAAACACTCCCTTTTCCGAGTGGGTTGAAAAAATAAACGAATTTAAACCAAATATGATTGTGGGCTACCCCTCGGCGGTGAAAATTTTAGCCGGACTTGCGGAAGAGAAAAATGTTGATTTAAATATTCGCTGTGTTGTTTCCTGCGGAGAGCCGCTAAACCCGGGGCTTCGTGAATATCTTGAAAGGATTTTCGGAGTTAAGGTTATAAATTATTACGGAACAAGCGAGTCTCTTATTTTGGGGGCTGAGAAAGACCCGGCTGAGGGAATGATATTATATGACGATATGAATGTTATAGAAGCCATAGACGGAAAAATGTATTTAACGTCACTTTATAATTTCGCCCAGCCCCTTATAAGATATTGTATTACAGACAATATAAAAATCGAAAAGGCTCAAAACGGCGGTTCAACACCCTTTTCAAGGGCCGTGGGGCTTGTGGGGCGAAGCGAGGATATTCTTTGGTTTAAGGATAATAAGGGCAAAAAGGAATTTCTTCATCCCCTTGCCATAGAGGGCTTTTGCATAGAGGGACTTCTTGATTTTCAGTTCAGACAGCTGAGCGATAATGCCTTTGAAATGCTTGCGGAAACCTCGGCGAATGCAGACAAAAATAAAATAGAAGCGGAAATGCACAGGCAGATGAAGAAAATACTTGCCGAGAAAAAACTCGACTATGTTGATTTTAAATTAAGCTTTGTTGACGAAATAAAAGCCGACAGCAAAACGGGAAAGAAAAAGCTAATTGTTACATCTGCAGAAAAGCAGAGAAAGGAGCAAAAATGAAAAGAAAATTTTTAACACTTATAGGCTTAGGACTTATTTTGACAGCAACAGGCTGCGGAGGAAGCAAAACAGAGACAAACACAGTATCAGTCATTGAAGAAGAAAACACAAGCGGTTCGGAAATTTATGTAAGCTTCGGAGACAGCGAAAAATTCGCCCTTCATTTATATGAAAATGAAACCGCAGAAGCTCTTCAAACCTTTGCGGCTATGGACGAGTGGCAGCTGCCTATATATCACTATGACGACTACGATAACTGGGAGGTAATGCAGTATTATGAACTGCCTTCAAAATATGAGGTTCCCACAAACCCGGAGGAAGTGACAAACGAGACGGCAGGCTCGGTTTATTTCTCTGAGGATAACGAAATTCTGCTTTTCTTTAAAGATGCGGAAGTGGAAGGAGAATTTACTCCCGTAGGATATTTTGACTATACGGATGAATTTCTTGACGCAGTGGAAAACAACCCGGTTTTAGAAGGCTGGGGCAACAAACTTATTCATATCAGTGCTTAAGGAGGAATGATTTTAATGAAAAAAACATTATCGGGCTTGGTTACTATTATTTTTGCGGCAGTATTTTCGTTAAGCGCCCTTGCCGCAGAAGAAACAACAGTTGTTATGACAGTTGACAGCAATGCTATGACTGTAAACGGTGAAGAACAGGAGCTTGAACAGGCGCCGGTTATTATCGACGGAAGAACCCTCGTTCCCGTAAGAGCGGCAGTTGAAGCTATAGGCGGCGAAGCGGACTGGAACAGTGAAACAAGGGAAATAACAATAACTAAGGGAACAGACGTTATAAATATGACAATCGACAGTAATACAGCCTATTTAAACGGCGAAGAAGCTATTCTCGACACTGCCCCTATAATTATAAATTCAAGAACCTGTATGCCCATAAGATTTATTGCCGAAGGCTTGGGCTTTGAGGTAAGCTGGAACGCCGAGGAAAGGCAGATTACAATAACAGGCACAGAGGAAGAAGTGGAAGAAATTTCCGAAGATGAAGAAACAGAAGCAGCGGAAGAAGCAGCCGAACCCATTACAGAAGTATATGTAAGCTTCGGCGACAGCGAATTTTTTGCTCTTCACTTATATGACAACGAAACAGCCGCCACAATAGGAACTTTCGCCGCTATGGAGGACTGGCAGCTGCCTATATATCATTATGACGATTATGAAAATTGGGAGGTTATGCAGTATTACGAAATTCCTTCAAGCTATGAAATTCCCACAGACCCGGAAACTGTGACGGAAGAGGCAGCCGGTTCGGTTTATATTTCTGAGGATAACGAAATTCTTCTTTTCTATAAGGATGCTGAAGTGGAAGGAGAATTTACGCCATTAGGATATTTTGATTGGTCGGAGGAATTTGTTGATGCTGTAGAAAACAATCCTGTTGTAGAGGGCTGGGACAATAAGCTTATACATATAAGCATTAACGGCTGATAACACCAAGGGGATGAGAAAAATTATGATAAATAAAAGCAAAGAGGACATAATTCAAAATTTGAAGGATGCAGGCTGCGGCGATGAAACAATCAGTAAATTTATGGAAAATATAAACAAGGGGTATACTGAAGAAGGCACTGATATTCTAAACCGACACCGCCGTACTCTGCTTGATAAGCTTCACAAAAATCAAAAACAGATCGACTGTCTCGACTATCTCATGTATACAATGAAAAAGTAAAGGAGCGGTTTTATGGGCATTAACATAAAATACAATCAAAAATATTTTACAGGGGAAAGAGCCTTGTTTAAAGGCAAAAATTTAAGCATAACAAACAGCATATTTGCGGACGGAGAATCCCCTCTCAAGGAAAGCAATAATATAGAGCTTTACGGAAGTATGTTTAAATGGAAATATCCACTTTGGTATTCAAATAATATAAAGGTCAAAAACTGCACATGGTTTGAAATGGCAAGAGCCGGAGTGTGGTATACAAACAACATAACCGTTGAGAACTCCGCAATTGAAGCCCCTAAGAACTTCCGCCGATGTAAGAGTGTGGCTTTAAAAAATGTATCCTTTCCCAATGCAGAGGAAACCATTTGGAGCTGTGAAGATGTAACACTGAAGGACATCACCGCAAAGGGCGACTATTTCGCTATGAACAGCAGGGATATGAAAATCGACAATCTTACACTTTACGGAAATTATTCCTTTGACGGAGCGGAAAACGTTGAAATTCATAATTCCCGTTTGCTTTCAAAAGACGCTTTTTGGAACAGCAATAACATAACCGTTTACGATTCCTTTATTTCAGGCGAATATTTGGGCTGGAACTCAAAAAATCTGACCCTTATAAACTGCACAATCGAAAGCCTTCAGGGAATGTGTTATATAGACAATCTCATTATGAAAAACTGCCGTCTTATAAATACAACACTTGCCTTTGAATACTCAACGGTTGAGGCTGAAATAGACAGCTATGTTGACAGTATAATCAATCCCACAAGCGGCACAATCAGAGCCGATTCTATAGGTGAGCTTATTATGGAAAAGGATAAGGTTGATGTAAACAAAACCAAAATTATCCGTAAGTTTGATGTAAATAAAAATAAATGTGTATGTTATTAAAGGAGCTGAGAACATGAAAAAATTTATTACAGGAGCATTATCGCTGATTATTGCTGTTTCGGCAGCAACAGGCTGTATGGCAGAGCAGGAAACAGCAGATGAAACAACTATCGTTATGCAGATTGACAATCCTACTGCAACAGTAAACGGTGTAGAGACGGAAATCGAACCGGGAGAGGACGTTTCCCCTGTTATATCCGACGGCAGAACCCTTGTTCCTCTGAGATTTTTAGCCGAAAGCTTAGGCTTTGAGGTAGAGTGGAATGCGGAAACACAGGAGATAACAATTACAAAGGGAGCAGAAATCGAAACCGTAACATTAACAGAGGAAGAGATTGCAGAAGCGGCGGAAGCTGCCGAAGAAGAACCGGAGACAACCAAAGAAAGCGAAAGTGAGAATATGACAAATATTAATATTACAATAGGCGATAAGGTTTTTGAAGCCGTTCTCTATGACAACGAAACGGCAAATGCCTTTGCTGAGAAGCTGCCCGTTACCTATAATATGTCTGAGCTTAACGGAAACGAAAAATATTTTTATATGGACGAAGCCCTTCCCTCAGATGACATTGACCCGGAAATAATCAATACCGGTGACATTATGCTTTACAATTCAAATTATCTTGTTATATTTTATGATACATTTGTTCCTTCCTACTACAGCTATACCCCTATGGGGCATATTACAAATCCCGAAGATCTTGCGGAAGCTGTCGGCAGCGGAAGGGTTACAGTTACAATCACAAAATAAATTAAGGAGGATTATAAAATGGGAAAGAATGTTCTTATAATATCCACAAGTCCACGAAAGGACGGAAATTCAAATATGCTCGCGGACGCCTTTGCCAAAGGTGCGGAAAGCAGCGGAAACAGTGTTGAAATTGTTCGTCTTTATGACAAAAAAATTAACTTCTGCAGGGGCTGTCTTACCTGTCAGGAAACAGGCTTTTGTGTAATTCGAGACGATGCAAGTATTATAGCACAAAAAATGTTTAACACTGATGTTTTGGTTTTTGCAACGCCGATTTACTACTATGAAATGAGCGGTCAGATGAAAACAATGCTTGACAGGGCAAACCCCTTATATGACAGCGACTATAAATTTAAAGACATTTATCTTCTTACAGCCGCCGCAGAAGATGAAGAGGAAACCTCAGACGGAGCAATTAACGGCTTGGAGGGCTGGATAAGCTGTTTTGAAAGAGCCTCACTTAAGGGAGTTGTAAAGGGTCACGGCTTTACAGATGTTGGAGAAATCAAGGACACCCCTGTTTTAAAAGAAGCCTATGAAATTGGAGCAAGTATCTGAAATGAAATATGATTTTGACAAAGCAGTCAACAGAAGAAATACATATTCTCTTAAGTGGGACGCGAAAGAAAACGAACTGCCTATGTGGGTAGCCGATATGGATTTTGAAACAGCTCCCGAGGTTAAAGAAGCCATGCAAAAACGTGTTGAAATAGGGGCTTTCGGCTACAGTGTTGTTCCCGATAGGTGGTATAAGGCTATAGAGGGCTGGTGGAAAAGAAGATACGGCTTTGAAATAAAGGATGAATGGCTTCAGTTCTTCACAGGCACCTTAGCCGCCGTAAGCTGTGCCGTTAAAAGAATGACGAATGTAGGCGACAATGTGGTTTTACTGACCCCTGTCTACAACATTTTCTTTAACTCTGTTGAAAACCACGGCAGAAGGGTTCTCGAAAGCAGACTTATTTACAAAGACGGAAGCTACAGCATTGATTTTGATGACCTTGAAGAAAAGCTTTCAAATTACATTACAACAATGCTTATTTTATGCAATCCCCATAACCCCACCGGAAACATTTGGAGCAGAGAGGATTTAGCCAAAATAGGAGAACTCTGTCAAAAATATAATGTAACAGTCCTCTCCGACGAGGTTCACTGCGACCTGACAGAGCCGGGCAGTAAATACACTCCCTTCGGAAGCGTTTCCGAAGCCTGCAAAAACATAAGCATAACCTGTATTTCCGCCGCAAAGTCATTTAATTTGGCAGGTCTGCAGTCGGCGGCTGTGTGTATTCCCAATGAAGCCTTAAGAAATAAAATGATAAGGGGCTTAAATTCCGATGAGGTGGCCGAACCCAACTTTTTCGCCGTTGAAGGTGTAGTTGCGGCATACGAAAAAGGCGAGCCTTGGCTTGAAGAGCTTCGGAAATACATAGCCGAAAACAAGAAAACGGCGGCGGACTTTATAAAAGCCGAGCTGCCCGAAATAACCGTAGCAAAGGGCAAAGCTACCTATTTAATGTGGCTTGACTGCCGAAAAATAACGGAAAACACCACAGAACTGTGCAGGTTTATAAGAAAAGAAACGGGGCTTATTCTCTCGGAGGGTGAAGCCTACAGGGGAAACGGCAAAGGCTTTCTCCGCTTAAACACAGCCTGCCCAAAAAGCAGCCTAACAGAGGGGCTTTTAAGACTTAAAACAGGTATCAAAAAATATAAAAATATATGAAAGCGAGGAATTTATAATGACAGGCACTTTAATCAAAAAAGAAAATTAAAAACTTACAGACGAGTAGGATAAGGTTTTCCCTTAAGCGGCGAGGTAAACCACAGAAAGGTAACCTTTGTAAACCATTTCGGAATCACTTTGGCGGCAGATTTATATGAGCCTAAGGAATACACCGGCAGGCTGGCGACTATTGCAGTCTGCGGTCCTTTCGGAGCGGTAAAAGAACAGTCATCGGGCTTATATGCTCAGGAAATGGCAAAAAGAGGATATTTGGCTATAGCCTTTGACCCTTCATTTACAGGGGAAAGCGGCGGCACACCCGGATATTTTAACTCACCGGACATAAACGTTGAGGACTATCAGGCAGCCATCGACTTTCTTTCAACTCAGGACAATGTTGACCCTGAGAAAATCGGTATAATAGGTATCTGCGGCCGGGGCGGAATGACTCTTCAGCCAGCGGCTCTTGATACAAGAATTAAGGCAACAGCGGCAATGATAATGTATGATATGAGCCGCAACGTAGCTTTGGGCTATTTTGATGCCAATGACGAGGAAGCAAGATATGAAAACAGAGTTGCATACAACAATCAGAGAACTGAGGACTATAAAAACGGCTACTATGCACTTGCCGGAGCACTGCCCGAAGAAGCTCCCGAAGATGCACCTCAATATGTAAAGGACTGTGCAGCATATTTTCTTTCAATGTCGGGTATCTGTTTTTGCAGAAGCTGTATTATCAGCTCGGTTTGCCGGGGATATGTGAAAAAATAGCAAAAAAACATTCTTTTTCATATGATCTGAACTCGATTTTGTCTAGGCTCGTTTACGGAAGGCTTCTTTATCCATCTTCAAAGCTGTCTTGCTATGAGCTTTCAAAAAGATTGTATGAACAGCCTGATTTTGATCTTCATCAGATTTACAGGGCACTTTCGGTTATCGCCCAAGACTTTGACTTCATACAGGCTGAGCTTTATAAGAATTCGAAAAAAATCGTGAAAAGAAAAACAAGGGTTCTTTACTATGACTGTACAAATTATTTTTTTGAAACCGAGTATGAAGAAGGAATAAAGAAGTACGGAGCAAGCAAGGAACACAGACCTAATCCCATAGTGCAGATGGGTTTGTTTATGGACAGATCCGGCTTGCCGTTGGCTTTTTGTATAAACGAGGGAAACAAGAATGAACAGCTTACTTTAAAGCCTTTGGGGAAAAAATTATCAGTGACTTTGAGCTTTCCAAGTTTGTTGTCTGCACAGATGCCGGACTTTCATCGGAATCAAATAAGAAGTTTAACAATTTAGGTGAAAGATACTTTATTACAACTCAGTCCTTGAAAAAAAATGGATCAAAAATTGAAAGACCGGGCACTTTCACCGGAAATGTGGCATCTTGAAGGCGACATCCGGTTTTACAATATAGACGAAATCGAAAATTCTCCGGAAAACCGAGAGAAAATATTTTACAAACAGCATTATATTGAAGGTTATGATGAAGAACACGATACCCCATTCAATCAAACTCTTATAGTTACATTTTCTCTGAAATATAAAAATTATCAGGCTAAAATAAGAGAACAGCAAATAGAAAGAGCGAAAAAAGCACTAAAAAATCCAAGCGGAATCGAAAGGAAAGGACAAAATGATTTTAAACGCTTGATAAAGAGAACTGTTATTCAGAGTGACGACGAAAAAATTAAAAAGAAGAAACTGTTTTCCTACTCTCTAAATCAAGCTGTTATTAACGAAGAAGCGAAATATGATGGCTTCTATGCTGTCAGCACCAACTTAGATGATGATCCTGCAGACATTGTAAAAATCAACCGCAATCGATGGGAAATAGAAGAATCCTTTAGAATTATGAAGTCGGAATTTAAAGCAAGACCTGTTTTTCTAAAACGCGATGACCGCATAAAAGCCCATTTTATGACCTGCTTTATAACTCTATTGATTTATCGATTGCTTGAAAATCAATTGAATAATGCCTACACTTGCCAAGAAATAATCTCAACCTTACGAAATATGAATCTAACAAAAGTCGGTGATGAAGGCTTCGTTCCGGCGTACACCCGTACACCCCTTACCGACGGTCTCCACGCATTCGTCGGTTTCCGCACCGACTACAAATTGACAACCAAGAGAAACCTGCAGTCAGTAATATCTAAATCCAAAAAGCAATTCTAATTACGCATATCTCCCCAAATATCAAAAGTCCTCAAAACCGCTGAATTATCAGCCTTTTGAGGACTTTTTGCATTTTTTACTGTCAAACTCGAGTTTATAACAATATCAATTATATCACATATTTTAAAAAAGTGAATAGTTAATTTGACGAAATTAAATATTTTTGTTAATAATAAAAATATAAGTATTGACACATAACATCTGTTGTTATATTATAACCAAAGAAAAACCCACCTTTTTAGTTGGGATTGTTATAGAGGTGAATTTATGGAACGGAAATTTAATGTTACGGGAATGAGCTGCGCCGCCTGCTCCGCCAGGGTTGACAAGGCTGTCAGAGGGCTTGAAGGCGTAAAAGAGGTAAACGTTAATCTCTTGCAGAACAGAATGACCGTTGAATTTGACGAAAACGCTGTCGGCGATAATGAAATAATAGGGGCTGTTGTTAAGGCGGGCTACGGAGCATCTGTTTTAGGAAAGAAGGCGGAGAAAGCCCAAGAGGAGACGCCCGACGAAAGCCTTAAGGTTAAGAGACGGCTCATAATTTCAATATGCTTTTTAATTCCTCTTATGTATGTGAGTATGGGACATATGATAGGTCTGCCGACACCTTCGGTTATTCATGATTATCCCCTTATTATGGGACTGAGCGAGCTGTTTTTAACCTTGCCGATTATGTATGTAAACGATAAGTTTTACAAGACAGGCTTTAAAACGCTGTTTAAGCTTTCCCCAAATATGGACAGCCTTATTGCCATAGGCTCGGGAGCTGCATTTTTATACAGCTCGGTGACGCTTTTCAGAATGGCTCTTGACCCAATGGATATGTCTCTTATGCACGAACTCTACTACGAGTCGGCGGCTACTATTCTGACCCTTATTACCGTAGGGAAATACTTGGAGAGCCGTTCGAAAAAGAAAACCTCCGACGCCATAACCAAGCTTATGAATTTAGCCCCCAAAACAGCCGTTGTTGTAAGAGAGGGAAAGGAAGTTGTTATTTCCTCAGATGACGTTGTTGTGGGAGACATAGTTGTGGTTAAAAGCGGTATGTCAATTCCCGTTGACGGAGTGATTACCGAGGGGGCAGGGTCTGTTGACGAGTCTGCCATAACAGGTGAAAGTCTGCCTGTAGATAAAAAGCCGGGAGATAACGTAACCGGAGCAACTGTAAACAAAAGCGGTTACTTTAAGTTTAAGGCTTCAAAGGTGGGCGAGGACACAGCCCTTTCCCAGATTATAAGGCTTGTGGAGGACGCCGCCGGATCTAAGGCGCCTATTGCCAAATTGGCGGATAAGGTGGCAGGGGTTTTCGTCCCCGTTGTTATTGCCATAGCGGTTTTGGCGGCTGTTGTTTGGCTGCTTTTGGGCTATTCCGTCGGCTTTGCTTTAGGCTTGGGAATTGCTGTTTTGGTTATAAGCTGTCCCTGTTCTCTGGGGCTTGCTACACCTACTGCCATTATGGTGGGAACAGGCAAGGGCGCAGAGCTGGGTATTTTGATAAAGTCTGCCGAGAGCCTTGAAACCGCCCACTCCATAGACACTGTTGTTTTGGACAAAACAGGAACTATTACAACAGGCTCGCCGAAGGTGACGGATATTTTCCCCATAGGAATAAGCAAAGACGAACTTCTGAAAAAAGCCGCTTCAATTGAAGCCCTTTCGGAACACCCCTTAGGCAAGGCAATCTGTGAGGAATACGGAAATGGCAAACTTTTCGAAGCTAAGGACTTTGTTCAAAAGCCGGGTGAAGGCGTTAAAGCCGAGATTTCGGGCAAAACCCTTTCAGGGGGAAACAAAAAAATGATGACTGCCGAGGGCATAGACATTTCTTCTCTTGAAGAAAAAGCACGTCAAGGAGCGGACGAGGGGAAAACACCCCTGTATTTCGCCGAAAACGGAGTATGTATAGGAGCAGTGTTTATTGCAGACGCCATAAAGCCTTCAAGCGCACAGGCTGTTTCGGAACTTGAAAAACAGGGAATTGATGTTATAATGGTAACAGGGGACAACAAAAAGACCGCCGAAGCCATTGCAAAGAAAGCAGGAATTAAGCACGTTATTTCCGAGGTTCTTCCGGAGGATAAGGAAGCTGATGTAAGAAAGCTTCAGCAGTCCGGCAAAAAGGTAGCTATGACCGGCGACGGAATAAACGACGCTCCGGCTTTAACAAGAGCCGACATAGGCATAGCCATAGGCGCCGGAACGGACATCGCCATAGACTCCGCTGACATTGTTTTGATGAAAAACGATCTTTTGGACGTGCCTGCGGCAATTAAGCTCAGCAAGGCGGTTATGAAGAATATTAAGGAAAATCTGTTTTGGGCATTTTTCTATAATATTATAGGCATACCTATTGCTGCCGGGGTTTTGTATATTCCTTTCGGAATAAAGCTTAACCCTATGATAGGTGCTGCGGCTATGAGCTTAAGCTCTGTTTTCGTTGTTTCGAATGCTTTAAGGCTAAGATTTTTCAAGACAGGCTATGAAAAAGCGGCTGTAAATAACAATATTATTAATGAAGAAAGCATAAGGGAGGAAAAAATTATGCAGAAGAAAACAATTAAAATCGAGGGTATGATGTGTACTCACTGTACAGGCAGCGTTTCAAAGGCTCTTAACGCTCTTGAGGGCGTTGAAGCAGAGGTCAGCCTTGAAAATAAGTGTGCTGAGGTTACACTTTCGAAAGATGTAAGCGATGATATTCTTAAGTCAACGGTTACGGATCTGGGATATGAGGTTATTTCTATTAATTAAATAATGTTTTAAGCCCCTTTGCATATGCTTTGGGGCTGTTTTTTACAATTTTAATAAATAAATACTTTGTTTTATTAAAGAATTGTGATATAATTGATAAAGAAGCGGTGGTTAATCACCGGCGTTTATAAGAAAATTAAATAACAAGGAGGAAAAACTATGAAGAAACGACTTTTTGCTGCTTTAACGGCTTTTGTTATGGCATCTGCGGCTTGTATTAATTTTACAGTGCCCGGTTTTGCAAGAGCAACAATCAGCTCCAATGCCGGATACAACTACAGAAACACAAAGGGCCTTGAAGCTGACTATGCCGACGGCTCACTTATTCTTACATGGCCTTCCGTAGCCAAGGACGGAACACTTTTAAACCAGAACCCTCTGACAGCCTACGCTCAGTCAGACGAGGCTGTAGATTCGGCTGACCCTATGGCAAGCTGGACTATGCCCTACAGAGGTCTTATTGTAAACTATAACGGCTACAGCCCGGCATACAGCGCAAGCAAGGTAAGTATAAGCCTTACAGGCGAAGAAGAGGTTTATATGGGCTTTGTCGAAGGCGAAGAGGACGGCTGTCAGACAATACTTGACTACGCCTATGATTCAAGCGCGGCAGCTTACCTTACAGGCAAAACTTCCCACGTTGACACAACTGTTGTAACAACGGGATATGCCACATCCTACAGAATAGACTATTCCGAGGACGGCACAAACTGGACGGCAGCCGACACAACATCAACCTTCAATACACAGAAAAAGGTTGATATGCCCGTTCAGGACGGCGTAACAGCCAAAACAGACAAGAACGGCAATGAATATATTCAGGATAACAAAAACACTGTTTTCCTTGTAACACAGCAGGTTGAAAGCTTCCCAAGCGATATAGAGCTTGAAGAGGGCGAAACCTACTATGTAAGAGTTGTTCCTCTTGATTCAAGCGGAAACGAAATTGAAATAACAGACGCAGAGGCGGAATCTTTCTCGATTTCCTTTACGGCTGAAAACAGCAACACTATAAAGGTTCCCGCATTCCCCACAGTTGTAGGCGGCGGAACATATACCTCAGGCGGAAGAACCACACTTTCGACAGAGGGTCAGGTTTATGTTGTTACAAGCCTTGACGACAGTGTTTCAAATCCTCAGGAGGGTACTCTGAGATACGGTCTTAACAAGGCAAGATCCTCTACTGACACACCTTTGACAATTGTTTTTGCAGTCGGCGGAACAATTCACGTTGACCCGGCAGCAACAAAGAGCCAAAGAAGATTTGTTTTCGGCAGCAACTTAACCGTAGCCGGTCAGACAGCTCCCGGCGAGGGCATAACAATTGCCGGAGGCACCTGCAACATTTCCGGCGAAAACATTATGCTCAGATATTTGAGATTCAGACTGGGCGAGGGCTATGACCTTGACGGCGCAACGGCTTCCGGCAAGAACATAGTTGTTGACCACTGTACATTCAGCTGGGGCGTTGACGAAACCTTCAGCGCTAAGGAGCTTATTAACTCAACCCTTTCATACAACATTATTACCGGCGGTCTTGCTATGGTAAACAAGAACGGCGAAAATACTACCGACGCCGAGCTTTTAAGCGGCGAAAGCGAAGCTAAACACGGCATGGGAAGTATTATGAACGGCTATAACACAACCATAGTTCACAACATTTGGGCAGGCAACGGCACCAGAAACCCCAGATTTGAAGGCGGCTTTACATACGGAAACAAAGATTATGACAACCTTTTGGAATTTGCCAATAACGTTGTTTACAACTGGGGTCATATGTCCTCATACGGCGGCGACAGAGGCAAGACAGAGGAAGGCCCCAAGACCAACTTTGAAAGCAATTATTATAAGTCAGGTCCCAACACACTTGAAAAGGTAAAGGCTTATTTCTTTGACTGCGACACAGATTCATCATACGGCGGCTATCACAGCACATATTATATTGACGGCGGAAACATTATGGAGGGCAACGAAACCCTTAACAATAATAATGCGGCAGGCTTTATAGATTTGGGAACAGAGGCTTACAGACTTGACGAAAAGGCTGAGCTTAAAATACCCTATGAGCCTACAGATGCAAAGACAGCTTATGCAGATGTTCTTGCAGGAGCAGGCGCAAGCTTTGTAAGAGACGCTCAGGACGACAGACTTCTTTCTCAAATCGAAAACGGAACAGGCAGATTTATAAACAATGAAGCCGAAGCCGGCGGATATATTACAATCGAAGATGCTCTCCATAACGGAAGCACAGGCGCAGCCTACGATTCAGACAGCGACGGTATTCCCGACGCATATGAAACAGCTTTGGGAACAGACCCCGACAAAGCCGACTCAACAACTCTTATTACAGATGAAACAAGTCCTTTCTACGGCTATACATATCTTGAGGTTTATTTAAACGATATTTTAGGCGAATGGGGCGAAAACTCAGTAAGCAGTGTTGACAGCTTCACAAGCTACGCTTCAGACCGTACACTTTCAAGCGACGACATTGAAATTACCGGTATTTTAGACGCAGAAGGCAATAACATTCTTTCTGACGGAAACACTGACCTTATTTTAGGCGAAACATATTATCTTGAGCTTGGCGGAAACAGCGCTATGACTGACGTCTATAACTACAATGTATTGTTTGACGACGAAACCGTTTCAACAAGCCTTGAAATTACACCTGAGGAAATAGGCTCATATCTGCTTCAGGTGGCTGTTGCACCCGACATTGTGGGAAGCTATGCACCCTATACAATTTCGGATCAGGTTGGAATAACTGTTCTTGAATCCGAAGAGAATATTCCCGATTTCACCGCTGCCGATATAGGCTCTGTAAGAGAAAGCGGAAATGTTTCTTATGACTCACAGGACGGCTCAATCATAATCGAGGGCGCAGGTCTTGTAGGCAGAACCTCTGCAGCTTCAAACAGCGCAGACGACGCTTTCTACTTTGACTATACCGAAATGACCGGCGACTTTGATATAAGCGCACAGGTTGAAATGTGGGCTAAGCTTGACTATTATCAGAAGGTCGGCATTATGGCAAGAGCTTCAGTAGACGAGGGCAAGCCCGAATTCTATTGGAACGCAGTAACCTATATTAAAGGCGAAGACTATGAAAGCTATACAGGCGCAGACGGCGGAGCTATTTTGGCAAGGAATATAGGTCCCTTTGTAAGAACCTCTGCTAACGGCTCTGTTTCAAGTATTTCAAGTTCAACTATAGGAACATTTATGAGCGTTGCCAAGAAGAGAATGAATGAAGAGCAGACACCTATGTATATGAGAATGACAAGGGTCGGCGACACAATTACTCTTTACGGCGGAACAGACGGAGAAAACTGGACACAGCTCAGCTCTTATGAAACCACACTGCCCGAGACCTGCTACGTGGGCTTTGCCATTGACGCAGCTCAGGACAATATGGACTTTATAAGATATAACAAGGCTCTTATAACAAACGTTGTTATAAACGGCGTTGCTTTGGGAGAAAGCGGCGGCGGAAGCTCAGGCGGCGGAAACGACGATGATGATGAAAACAACGGCGTTGTAGGCGATGTTGACCAAAGCGGAAAAATTACCGCAAATGATGCGGCTGTGCTTTTGCAGTATATTATAGGCAGTACTGCCAATGAGGAATGGGCAGTTGTTAATGAAGTAGCCGATGTAAACAACGACGAGGTTGTTGATGCGGCTGATGCGGCGAAGATTTTGGCTAAGGTGCTGAATGCAGCCGTAAGCTTTGAAAGAACCAATCAGTAAGTTTTATCCCCCTCTTTCTTCGGAGGGGGATTTTTTTGCATAAAAAACCGTTTCGGATAAGAAAAGTGTTTGTTTTTTCTAATCCGAAACGATTTTCAGCCGGCTTAATAAGTATTTTTTCTTTAAAACCGAACAAACTATATAAAAATATAATTTGTTTGGAGGAGATTTTATTGATTAAGGGAAAAATTGCCATAATAGGCTCCGGTTTTGTGGGCTCAACCACCGCTTATACGTTATTTTTAAGCGGACTTATAAACGAAATTGTTCTTGTGGACGTAAACAGGAACAAAGCGGAGGGCGACGCTATGGATTTAAACCATGGTCTGCCCTTTGTGTCTCCCGTCAAGGTAACCGCCGGAGACTACAGCCTTATAAAGGACTGCGATATGGTTATAATCACTGCCGGAGCGAACCAAAAGGAAGGGGAAACCCGAATTGACCTTTTAAAGCGAAATTACGTTATTTTCAAAAGCATAGTTGACGAAATCGTCAAATACTGCACAGACGACACAATTTTAATGGTGGTTTCAAACCCCGTTGACATTTTAACCTATGTCACCTACAAGCTGTCGGGCTTTTCAAAACGGAAGGTTTTCGGCTCGGGAACGGTTTTGGACACAGCCCGTCTCAAATATATAATAGGCGAACACACAAACATTGACGCCAGAAACGTCCACACCTACATCATCGGCGAACACGGAGATTCGGAGGTTCCCACATGGAGCCTGACCCGTCTGGCAGGCTTAACAATCGAGGACTACTGCCTGAAGTGCGGTTCCTGCGACGATATAAACTGCTGTAAGGACGATTTTTATCACGAAACCAAAAACGCCGCCTATGAAATCATAAGCAAAAAAGGCGCTACCTATTACGCCATAGCCTTGGCGGTACGCCGAATTTGCGAAGCAATTATAGGCGACGAAAACTCGATTTTGCCCCTTTCCGGAGTTTTTGAAGGGGAATACGGCATAAAAGATATTTGTCTCAGTGTTCCCACAGTTGTAAACGCCAGCGGCGCAAGCAGAATTTTAGAACTGCCCTTCTCCGACGTTGAGGTTGCGGCTTTGAAAAACAGTGCCGAAACATTAAAGGGATATTGCCGTGAATTGGGGCTGTAACCAAAATTCAAATTATTATCAAGCCTTCGGTAAAATCGGAGGCTTTGTTTTTTGCGTCTCTCAGCCCTGTTGAAAAAATTTCCTTTTCCAAAATTTTCTTTGCATTACCGTCAAGCCTTTCAGCGTCCTTTTTTACATTTATAATTACGGGAGCCTTCGCCTTTTCCTTAAGCTCCGATAGAAGTCCCTTTGCTTCCTTTCTTACGCCCAAAACCCTGATATAAGGGGCTTGGGGCAGGGGAAAAACATCTTCCTTTTTTATGTCAAGAAGTATATGGGCAATTGCCCTTTTAAGCTTACTCTCCGTATATCTTTTTGACTTTAGGGCTGAAACAAGCCCTTCCACACTTTCAAAATCCGCATTTTTATAAATTTTGTTTTCAAGCCCCTCTGTTATGTCGCAGATTTTTTCAAGCCCCTCGGGCTTAAGCCTTAAAATCAAATATCTTAAAGCTTCTTTATAATTTTCAAGGCTGGGCTGCTTTTCTCCGAAATGCTCCTTATAAAGACTGTAAACACTTTCGGGAACGGCGGCTTTTACCTCCTCAAAAAGCCCCTCCCCTATTGACCGCCTTACTGCCGCACCCGACGAAAATTCGCCTTTAAATTCAGTGTCATTATACCCTGAACCTATTCTCTGAATACCTGCGGCGGTAAGAGGGCTTCCTTTCATTTTAATGGCTTTTAAATATTCTAAAGCCAAAATATTGTTGGGCTTATTGAAAATGCCTTCGGGAAAGTCGAAAATCTGTCTTAAGGCAATCTCCCTCGCTTTGGGAAAGCTTACGCCCTCTCCGCAAAATCTTTTAAGGGTTGTTTTAAACTCCTCAGGCTCAAGGCTTAAAATATCGGCTGCCCTTTCGAGGTCTTTAAGGCTCTCCGCTTCAACCCCGAAAGCCATGTGAGAAAAAATTCCGGCTTTTTCTATCGTTTCAACCGAACCCCATGCAAAAGCGTCAGCCGCCGAAGAAGCAAAAATCACAGGCAGCTCAATAACAATATCCGCTCCGTTTAAAAGAGCCGCCTTCGTCCTCAAAAACTTGTTAAAAACAGCAGGTTCACCTCTTTGACAAAATGACCCCGACATAACAACCCCCAAAAAGTCACAGCCTGTCCTCCGTTTGGCTTCTTCTATTATATATTTATGTCCCCTATGAAAGGGGTTAAATTCCGCCGCAATACCTACGCCCTTCATAAAGCCCGTCTCCTTAAATCTTTAATTATACCCCTCATTATGCATTAAATTAAGCTTTGTGTCAATATCAATATATCTCTCTCAATCTATCATTATTCACAAATTTTTATAAATTATTTTTAAAATATAGTAAATATTGCTTGAAACTTTACGCAAAAGTGGTATAATTAAGGTTGAAGGTTATTAACTTTACCGAAAAACATAAAAATGAAGGGAGTTTTTAAAATGGCTTTTTTAGACACAATTAAAGAAAGAGCAAAGGCAAACAAAAAGACAATTGTTTTGCCCGAATCTATGGACAAGAGAACTTTTGCCGCTGCCGAGCAGATTTTGAAGGAAGGTCTTGCTAACCTTATTATCATAGGCACACCCGAAGAAATCGCAGAAAACGGCGCAGGCTATGACATAAGCGGAGCAACAATAGTTGACCCCTTTAACGACCCCAACAAGCAGAAATATGTTGACAAATTCGTTGAGCTCAGAAGCAAGAAGGGCGTAACCCCCGAAATCGCAGCTAAAACTATGGAAGACGATTATATGTATTATGCCTGCCTTATGTGTAAATGCGGAGACGCAGACGGTGCTGTTTCAGGTGCTTGCCACTCAACAGGCAACACAATCCGCCCCGCTTTGCAGCTTCTTAAGACAAAGCCCGGTATCAGCAGCGTTTCAGGCTATTTCCTTATGGAAGTTCCCAACTGCGACTTAGGCGAAAACGGTCTTTTCGTATTTGCAGACTGCGCAGTAAACACTGACTTCGATGCATCCAAGCTTGCAGAAATCGCAGAGCTTTCAGCTGAAAGCTTCAAGATGCTGGTTGGCAAAGAGCCCAAGGTTGCTATGCTTTCATATTCTTCAAAGGGCAGCGCAGCTCACGCAGACGTTACAAAGGTTGCAGACGCAGTTAAGCTTGTTAAGGAAAAATGCCCCGATTTGGCAGTAGACGGCGAGCTTCAGCTTGACGCAGCTTTGGTTGAAAGCGTTGGTCAGAGCAAAGCACCCGGAAGCCCCGTAGCAGGCAAGGCAAACACTCTCGTATTCCCCAGTCTCGAAGCAGGCAACATAGGCTATAAGCTTGTTCAGCGTCTCGCTAAGGCTGAAGCATACGGCCCCGTTCTTCAGGGTCTTTCAATGCCCGTAAACGACCTTTCAAGAGGCTGCTTCGCAGAGGACATCGTAGGCGTTGTTGCTATAACAGCCGTTCAGGCTCAGCTTTAATAATACATATAAAGGAGATTAAAAACCTATGAAGATTTTAGTTTTAAACTGCGGCAGCTCATCTCTTAAATATCAGCTTATAGATATGGATACAAACGATGTTATGGCTGTAGGTCTTTGCGAAAGAATAGGCATCGACGGCAGACTTAAGCACGAAGCAGGGGACAAGGAATTTATAAGCGAAGATCCCCTTCCCGATCATGACGCAGCCGTAACAGCTGTTATGAACGCCCTTTTGGACAAAGACCACGGCGTAATTTCAGACATTTCCGAAATCGGCGGCGTAGGCCACAGAGTTGTCCACGGCGGCGAAAGCTTTGCTTCCTCAGTTATTATTACACCCGAGGTTAAGGCAGCTATTCAGGACTGCTCAAAGCTTGCTCCTCTTCACAACCCCGCAAACCTTATCGGTATCAATGCTTGCGAAAAGCTTATGCCCGGCGTTAAGCAGGTTGCCGTTTTCGACACAGCCTTCCACCAGACTATGCCCGAAAAGGCTTATCTCTACGGTCTGCCCTACGAGCTTTATGAAAAGCATAAAATCCGTAAATACGGCTTCCACGGCACAAGCCACAAATATGTAACACAGAAATGTGCTGAGCTTATGGGCAAGCCTGTTGACGAAATCAACATTATTACCTGTCACTTAGGCAACGGCGGTTCTCTTGCAGCTGTTAAAAACGGCAAGTGCGTAGACACAACTATGGGTCTTACACCTCTCGCAGGTATCATTATGGGTACACGCTGCGGCGACATCGACCCCGCTATCGTAAACTTCCTTATGGAAGCAGAAGGCTTAAGCGGCAAAGAGGTTGACAACATTATGAACAAGCAGTCAGGCGTTTTGGGTCTTTCAGGGGTTTCTTCAGACTTCCGTGACCTTGACGCAGCTGCATCAGAGGGCAACAAGAGAGCAAAAATCGCTCTTGACGCTTTCCACTACAGAGTTGCTAAGTTCATCGGCGAATATCTCGTTGCCATAAACGGCGCAGACGCTATCGTATTCACAGCCGGTATCGGCGAAAACTCAGGCTCTACAAGAAAGGCTATCTGCGACTACCTTTCATTCTTGGGCGTTGAGCTTGACCCCGAAAAGAACAGCCAGAGAGGCAAGGCTCAGATGATTTCCGTTGAAAGCTCGCCTATTAAGGTTTATGTTATCCCCACAAACGAAGAGCTTATGATCGCTCAGGATACAAACAGACTTATCAACGGCTGATTTAAGCCTTTATAAAACATAAATTCCAAAGAGGATTTTTTCTCATACAAAGGAGAGAAAATCCTCTTTTTTATCTTTACCCGAAGCTTACAAAAATATTAAATATTGTTAAAATCATTGACTTTAAACACAAAGGATTTTATAATTATTATATAGAAGAAAATTTGATTTCGGGAGGTGTATATTTTATGAAAAGACTTTTTGCGTTTATAACTGCGGTGATAATGTTGTTTACGGTTAATGTCTGTGCCGAAACGGAAAACAGAGAAACAGAAGAGGTTTATAAGATCAGAGAATATGATATAGGCGACGGCATAACTATATTTCAAAACTCCGACAAAAAATGGGGTGCCTGCGGAAATGGATTTTATATAGAAGCCGAATATTATCTTCCGTGTATGCTTGATAATTATTATGAATATGACGGAGTTTTTACATTGGCACTCAGTGCAGATCAGGCAATAAGTGCGGAATATCCCGAACAAGCCTCTCAAACCTATTTTGTATTCAACAATAAAGGCGAGCTTATAAAAACCCTTACTTATACCGCTGCTGATTTTCAGGCGGAAAAACCTTGCGGCTGCACATTTTCATTTATTACGTCAACAGGTGCAATAGGCTCAAATATAATTTTCGGCGGTATGCCTGCATATTACGAAACCTCAATACTTACGCAATATATAAAAAGATTATACAGCGAGAATATAGCCGGTGAAGGATATTACGGAATACGACCTTATGCAGGCGTTGGCTTTACGGCAGTCGAAAATGAAACAGACAAAAAATGTATTCTTAATCCTGACGGAAGCTTTAAAGAGTATATTGAAGAAGAAAACGGCTGATAATCTTATGTTTTCGGAGGTGGTTTATATGAAAAGATTTTTTGCGTTTATAACTGCTTTGATAATGTTGTTTACAGTTAATGTCTGCGCCGAAACGGAAAGCAGCGAAAAAACAGAGATAGAGATAGTAAGAACTATAACTTTAAACTGCGGTGTGAACCTGTATGAAACCTCTGAGGGTACTTGGGGAGCCTACGGAGATAACTTTAAAATAGCTCCTCTTTATTATTTGCCCTTTGAACACTATTATGATTTTGATAATACGTTTGTATTGGCAGCAAAGGACTCTTACATATTAATGAAAGATTATAATCCCGATAACACTTATTATGTTTTCAACAGCAAAGGCGAGCTTATAAAAACATTAACCTACAGTATTGATGATGTTTTAGCGGAAGAACCCCACAATTTGGAAATTAAGTATGTTTCTGTTCTGACTGCGTACGGCTCAAACCTAATAGTTTATGAGTATACGGGAAAACGCGATAATATCTACGGTTTATCCCCAAGCTATATTAAACGGCTTTACAGCGAAAAGGTTTCAGACGGCTATTATTCAATATGGAAATATGAGGACGGCGAAAACGGTGAATTTCGGGCAATAGAAAAAGAAACTTTTCGCCGGTGCATACTTAACGCAGACGGAAGCTTTAAAGAATATATATTAAATGATGACGGAAGCTATAAGGTGTTCAGCTGGTACAGTTATTAAACCTTCCCGAGCCGATTTTACGGCACGTAATATTTGTAAAGTAAAATAGAAGCTTATATTAGAAAAGGTGCAGTGGTTAGTTCGCTGCACCTTTTACATATAGTTATTCATTAGCTATTACATATATTTATTCATTGGCTAATTGAACATTGTTTAACAAGCGTTCTTTGATTTCGTTAATTTTTTCCAAAGAAAAGTTTGAAATTGTGCTGATTAATGAAGGTTCAAGATTATTTTTTATCATTTCGATAACTATAGCCTCCTTGCCCTTAGCTTCGCCTATAGCTTGACCCAGTGCTTCACCCCGTGCTTCACTCTCTTTTTTAATATCACGTATATACATTTCGTAAATCTCGTCCTGACTGTATAAACTAATCATAATATCTGCGACCTCCTTTTCATGCTCCTTAAGAAATTCTTTCAGAATATCATAGCTTTCACAAATTCTTAATGTTTCCTCAATTGCTTTTCTTGTATATCCGTATGCTATAACCTGTTTATCAAGAACCTTAGTAAACAAAATATACTGCTCAATAATACCCTCGCTGTTCTTCTCGGTGATTACTTTAACTCTTACTTCTATAGCAGTCTCTTCACCGCCGAAAAATTCTTCCGACAATATCAAAAAATCTTTATCCGTTTTAGTGTCACAGCTGAAAATGACATATAACTCCGGTTTGGGGATTTTTACCGGCTTCATTCCATACAGGTTCTGCTCAGTTTCCTTAAAATGCTCTTGATAAGTATGGGCAAGGTACATAAAGCTTCTCACGACGATATTAACAGATGCAGTAGACTGGGCTTCCACAAGAATAAACAGTTTGTCTTTAACGGAAAACCCTAAATCGTTCGTTATATCCTTTAGGAATATAGTCTCAAGGGTGATTGTCTTTAAATCCTCTTCAGTTGTTAAGTTATCTTCCGGGTGCAAAGCCTGATACAGCTGTAAGAGATATTTCTTTTCACGAAACAGCCTTGTGAACACAGTGTCTTTTATGTTTCTTTTAGCACCGAAACCCGCAGCTTCTTTTAACTCCATACTCCCAACCTTCTTTCTTTTACACT
>JAJQFU010000010.1:0-4276 GCA_021200955.1 Clostridiales bacterium
TACACAAAAAAATTCAAAGAGCTATACCTGTGTACACCCAAAGATTACAGAAAGAGTATCTTGCAAAAGACCGTTCTTCACTGTAACAGCAGTATTTCATAATCTTCAATACGAATTTTAAGAGCATTAGCGGTTAAACCAAAAGAATAATAACAGACATACGGGTTACCTCGGCATCAATTATGAACTACCCTTAGGCAGTTTTAGTGAAATGGAATGGCGGATTTTAACAGTCCGGTTTAACTGCGGCTTTTTCCGCTTGCCTGCAAATTCGTGGTTAGAAATAACAGCATAAATCTCTTGATTTTATCAAAAAACATTTTTTGACGGATTATTATCGAATACTCCTTTTAGTTCTGTCAATGAGCCTTTTGTATTTATTGAAAAATGGTCAAAAGCCGAGGTTTTCAGATTCAACCGCAAAGGTGCATTTTACCATGTGGAATGATTATGCCATAATGTCCATAGTCAAAGGCAGTTTGGGCATAAATATGCTGCCGGAGCTTATCTTAAAATGCATACCCTTCTGCATTATCGCAAAGTAAATTGACGTTCCTGCCTACAGAGACATCGGAATTGCCTTGAAGGGTTGAAAAAATCGCTTCTCTTGCAACAAAACAGTTTTTTGAATACGTTAATCACAGGTAAAAGTGATTTTACTGTTTACCTCAACAGGCAGTATAAGCCCAATGAAAAGTAATAACAACCGTTATCCATAAAAAAATTCTTTAAGTCTCATTGTATCTTATCGTTTTTCTTCTCACTCTCTCTATGAGGAGAGAGGAGAGAGAGGATAAGATAAGATTGATATTTATTTATTTTAGTATTTATTTATTTTAGTATTTATTTGTGGGGGATTTTCCTGTTTGGGTTTTCCCCGAATAGGATTATCCAAGACAGGATTTTCCGTAAACGGTTTTCCCAAAACAGGCTTTTCCTTTTTCGGTTTTTCGCCAATGTATTTTACATCTTTATTTTCGGACGCACCTATCCCGTCAGAGCGGTTTTCAGACAATATCTTATCCGCAGTAAGATTTTCCCTGTCAGGCTGTTTGTCTGCCGATTTTTGCAAACCCATAGTTTCGATATGCTCGCAGTTTTCTTCTTCAATCTCATTGTCATTTTCTGTAAAGCTGTCAACATCTTCGGCAGTATCAGACTGCTCATCGGAATTTTCATTTTCAAAATCAGACTGTGTAAAACAATCGGCATTTTCTTCAATAGCCTTGTTGTCACATGGATTTTCATATATCGTATATTCTACTTCTCCCATCTGTCCCTTTTCATTTCTGCTTCTGCTCCGAACGACATAGCCCGTGGCTTCAAGCTCCTTTACAGCCGAAGCTACGCTGTCAGTCCCATCCTTTGCCATAGAAGCAAGCCCCTTAATTGTAAACTTCCAACTGTCGGAAACGCTTAACATAAAAGACAGTAACCCCTTGGCTTTAAACGAAAGCCTCTTATCCCACAAATGAAAATTGCTCATAGCCGTAAAATTACTATCCTTCTTAACCCTTACTACAGTACCGTTGCCTTTATTTTTATTATTCATTTTCATTCCTCCATATCTAAAAAATTATTATCGTTACAATAGGTACTCCATTACCCAAGCATAAAATCGCATATAAAAAAGTTCTGCCCATTTATAATCCAATATAAATCAACAGAACCCATTACAGTTTTCAAATATTAAGTTTTCATAGCATTATAGATGGCTCTTTTTCAAAATTGGTGTCAATGTGGTGTCAAATTACTAATTTTTAGTGGTATCAATTGCTCAAAAAAGCTGATTATTTAGAGGTTTTTAAGTGATTTCGATTGCTAAACTCGGTTTTGCGGCAAGAAAGATGAACATCTACTTCAAGTGCAATCCCTCAGTAATAATGGGTCACACCAGACTTTCAACTCAGGGCAGTGAAAAAATCAACTGCAACAACCACCCTTTCCTGTCCAAAAATATGGACTTTGCCCTCGCTCATAATGGCGTACTTTATAATGACACCACTCTCAGGCGTACTGAAAAGCTGCCGGCAACAAAAATACAAACCGACTCTTATGTAGCTGTTCAGTTAATTGATAAAAAGAATACCCTATCCTTTGACAGTCTAAGATTTATGGCTGAAAAAGTTGAGGGTTCTTTTTGTTTTACGGTGCTTGATAAGGATAACTCACTTTACATTGTCAAAGGTTATAATCCTATGGCAATTGCAAAATTCAAAGGCTTCTACATCTATGCCTCAACAGCAGAAATTTTAGTAAAAGCCCTGAATAAGCTCAATCTGAGGGGATTTACTTCTGTCGAAATAAAAGAGGGCGATATATTCAAATTCACTCCCGACGGAGAAATAACAAAGGATACATTTGATTTTGCCTATAATCTGTTCTACGGCTATCCCTACTGGGGCATAAATTCAAGAAACTCTTTTAAAGTCACAAAGGACAGCAAAGACAGCAAAACAAGCATAGGCAGGAGCGGTTATCATCTTAACCCTCAGCAGGACTACGTAGACGATTTGGTAAGCTGTACCAAGTCCTTAGGCATTGACGAAAATATTGTATATGAATTAGTAGACATGGGTTGGGCTTATATCGACATTGAAGATATGCTTTATGATCCCGAATACCTGTGCGAAATGTTGGATGTCATATGTTTATTGCGGCAACAGATAATTTTGTAAAACTGCAATTCAAGATTTTGTGATATATAAATAAGGATAGCAGCAAGGCATTTAACAGCCGGTTGCTATCCTTTTTATTATTAAAAATTAAACCCAAATGGCAGCTATTTTTTTGAAAGTCGCTTTTTTTAAGCAGTTAAAGTGTCTTCTTTAAAATTTTTTTGAGTTTGCGAAGTCCAAGAAAAATACAATTACGGACAGCGGTAATACTTATTCCTTCCAGTTCTGCAATGTCCCTTAACTTCAT
Source organism: Clostridiales bacterium (assembly GCA_021200955.1). Classification (GTDB taxonomy): domain Bacteria; phylum Bacillota; class Clostridia; order Lachnospirales; family CAG-274; genus JAJQCI01. The sequence continues at coordinate 2,926 of JAJQFU010000010.1, forward strand.
ATTCAGAAAATAACGTGAATAAATTCTGCGAAATTGTTTCTCTGTAAGTTTATATATTACACTGTAAAGCTGTTCTTTTGCAGCCTTGTTTTGTATGACATTTATGAGAAATTCCCTTTTACATTTTGGGCAGTAGAGAGGAAATCTTACCATAGCTGTGTTTCCATATACTTTTATTCCAAATATGTATTACTTTTATTCGGATTCTATCACTGCTCTTCTTACTGGCAATACAAATGACGGAGAAACAGAAAGTTCATCTATGCCGTAGTCGAGGAAGGTTTGAGTCAGGGTTGTGTCTGCACCCAGTTCGCCGCAGATGCCTGCCCAGATTCCGGCTTTATGAGCGTTTTCTATTACTGTTTTGATTGAGCGGAGAACAGCGGGGTGGTGGGTGTCGTTTATGCTGTCAAGCTTGGAGTTCTGCCTGTCTATGGCAAGGGTGTACTGGGTTAAGTCATTTGTGCCTATACTGAAAAAGTCCACAACCTGAGCCAGCTCATAGCTCATAATAACAGAAGCCGGAGTTTCAATCATAATGCCCTGTTCTATGTTTTCGTTGAATTTTACGTTTTCGGCTCTGAGTTCGGCTTTTACTTCTTCAACGATTTCCTTAATTTTTTTGACCTCGTCTACGGAAATAATCATGGGATACATAATTGAGATATTTCCGAAAGCACTTGCTCTCAGCAAGGCCCTCAGCTGTGTTTTGAAAATGTCGGTTCTGTCAAGACAAATTCTGATTGCTCTGTAGCCCATTGCGGGATTATCTTCATTGCCTAAATTGAAATATTCAACCTGCTTGTCAGCTCCCAAATCGAGGGTTCTGATTATAACCTTTTTGCTGCCCATTGTTTCCGCAACCTTTTTGTATGCGGCAAACTGCTCCTCTTCCGTTGGAAAGCCGCTTGAGCCTAAGTAAAGAAATTCGCTTCTGAAAAGACCTATTCCCTCGGCACCATTTTCAATAACCATTCCCAAATCCGCAGGCTTTCCTATATTTTCGTAAAGGTGGATTTTTTTACCGCTTTTTGAAACTGTTTTTTTGCCTTTAAGATTTTTGAGAAGCTCTCTCTTTTCTGTGTCCTCTTTTTGAATTTTTTTATATTCTTCAAGGACATCTTCGTCCGGATCAACGATAATAATTCCCTTATAGCCGTCTACAATGCCTGTTTTGCCATTCCAAGACTTGTCAATTTTGACATTGATGAGGGCAGGAAGGTTCATTGTTCTTGCCAAAATTGCCGTATGGGAGTTAGCCGAGCCAAGTTCCGTCACAAAGGCAAGAAGCTTTTCCTTATCAAGCTGAATGGTTTCACTGGGGGCTAAGTCCTCTGAAACTATAATTGAA
>JAJQFU010000010.1:4286-10593 GCA_021200955.1 Clostridiales bacterium
CAGTTAATACAACGCCGCTGTCACTGCCAAATAATTTTGAAATTACTCTTTCAGAGATGTCCTTCATATCCGCAGACCTTGCTCTGAAATATTCATCCTCCATTGCGGCAAACATTTCCGCAAAATCGTCCCCTGTTTTTGCAACGGCATATTCCGCATTAACAAGCTGACCTTCTATCTTTTCGATTACACCGTCATCAAAATCATCAAGCATCATTGCGTGGGCTTCAAAAATAGCGGCGCTTTCCTCTCCTGCTTCTTTTAAAGCCTTGTTATAAAGTACCGTAAGCTCTGCCGCTGCCAAAGCCTTTGCTTCTTCATAGCGTTTGATTTCAGCGGCAGTGTCCTCGATTTTTGTTCTTCTGACCTGCTGCTTTTCTTTGGAACTGAAGGCAATTCTGCCTATGGCAACAGCCTTGAAAATAGATTTTCCCTTAAATACTTCCATAAAAATCCCTCTTTTCTATAATCGGATTACAGATTGTTTTCGAAAAAGGCTTGGATTTCGGCTGCGTCGGCAGCTTCGTTTTCTCCTGTTACCTCAACGGTTATTTCCGTTCCCTTTCTTACACCCAAGCCTATAAGAGCCATAAGCTTTCTTGCGTCTGCGGATTTAGCTCCGTTTTTAACAACAACTGTTGATGAAAGAGCCTTTGCGGCTTTAACAAGCAACCCTGCAGGTCTTGCGTGGATACCTATTTCGTCTGTTATTACATAAGTAAAGTTTTTCATTTTAAAACAGTCCTCCTTTATTAAATTTCAAAGATTTTATTAAGCGCTTTTGACAAACCGCCTTTATTGCAGTTATCTGCTGTGTATAGAGCTTCTTTTTTTACATATTCCGGTGCATTTCCCATTGCTATGCTGCCTTTGACAGCCCTGAACATATCTATATCCATTTCGCTGTCTCCGGCGGCTATAGCTTCTCCGGGATTTATTTTAAGGTCTTTGCAAACCGTTATAATTCCATTTGATTTAGTTACGTTTTTGGGCATTATTTCAACATATTCAGACTTTGAATGGGTTATTGAGAATGGGTTATTGATATACTTTCGGATAAATGAGCGGTAATATTACAAAAACGGTTTATTTACCCGATGATATTGAAAAGCTGCGTTTAAAATCAAATAAAGAAAATATTTCCGCAGAAAATAACAAAAAGCAAGCACAGAACATTCACCGCCTTTTCAGCTGCGAAAATACAGATGCTCTTGTGCTTGCTCAGAAAAAATATGAAGATTTAAAAAATAAGGGAGAAGCTGACCCTAAAATTCTCGTTCTGAATTTGGCAAGCGCCACTATGCCCGGCGGACACACCAGAAAGGGAGCCTCTGCACAGGAGGAGGATCTCTGCCGCAGAACATCACTTCTGCTGTCATTGGAAAGTGAAAATGCAAAGAAGTACTACATCTATAATAATGCAAGAAAGACGAGAATGGGGTCTGACGGCGTTATGATTACCCCTTATGTTGAAGTAATCAAGGATTCTTCTTCCGAAACCCTTGCCGAGCCTTTCCCCATTTCCGTCGTTATAAGCTGTGCGGCTCCTATGGTAAGGCTTGGGCTTGAAGGAATGTCACAGCCGGAATATGAAAAAATGCTCAGTAAACGAATCGAAGGTATTCTTTTGACGGCGGCTTCCCAAAATTATCGCTGGTTGATTTTAGGGGCTTTCGGCTGCGGCGTTTACGGCAACGATGCCGCTCTTGTTTCCGACCTGTTTTACCGCACAATTTTAAACTTCGCCTATGAAGGAAAAAGTGCCGATTTGATTTTCAATTCTATTGACTTTGCCGTTCTATGCCGTCCGGATAAAGATTACAATTGCAGAGAATTTTACAGAAATTTTAATATAATAAAAAATATTCTGTGTTTTCTGCGTACGCAGTGCAATGCTGTTAAGTTTCAATAAGCTGATTATCAGCGGTTTCTTAAAAATTCTCTTATAATAACAGCGTTGTAAAGCTCATTTTTTGAGTAAGGGTCGGAAAGCGAGCGACCGGTTATTTCCTCTATTCTTTGTATTCTGTATTTTATAGTGTTCTTGTGAGTAAAAAGGGCCTTTGCCGTGTTTGTTATAATACAGTTATTTTTAAGATAAATCGAAAGTGTCTCCGCAAGCTCAGTGTTGTTTTTTCTGTCATAATCTAATATGCCGCCTAAAACATAATTCACAAAATCCTCTAATGGGCTTTTGTTATCGAAGCAGAAAAGAAGCCTGTAAAAGCCCAGCTTTTCATAATAAATAACATTTCCCCTGAGAGGAATTATATCGTCCGGCAGACTAAGACATTTTGAACAGTCCGTATAGCTTTGGCGAAGCTCTTCAATTTCCGTACAGACTCTGCCCACAGCTATAAAAATTTTGGAGGTATTATAGAGACTGTTTAAATACTCGGATGCTTTTTCATAGGCTGAATTTACCCTTTCGTCATCTGCCCTTACAATACCGACTATGTTATTTCCGTAACAGTACAAAAAAGTTTTCAGCTCATATTCCTTAAACGGCTTCTTTATATTCTCCAGCAGCTTGTCGTCTATATCCGTCATTATCCCCTCAGCAAAATAAATCGTAAAAATCTGCTGAGGCGGATTTATATCATAGCCTATTTTTTCGCTTTCGGATATGAGAACCTCCGGATTTATTTTTTCTCCGTAAATTATTCTGGAAAGTATATTGTTGTTATTGTTTTCGAGGTTTTCCTGATACACTATATTATGGCCTATTTCAATAAAAACATCAACAAGGGGCACATTCCATGGAATTGTAAACAGAGGAAAGCCCTCCCTGTCGGCAAGACGGAGAGTGCTTCTTGAAATTTTTCTTATAAAGTCCGGTCCCACAAGCATCAAGGCTCCAGACATATTATATTTTATGGCGCATTCTATAAGCTCAGACAAATTAAAGCCGGGACTGTTTATAAGGGAGGAGCTTATAATAAGAAGCTCTCCCCCTTTAATCCAGTTAAAGAAATCGAGATTTTCAGCCTTATAAACCCAGCGTATTGCATTTGAAAGACCTTTTTCTCCTGCAATAAGAGATGCCTTTGACATGGATGTTAAATTCATAAGATCCTTACATTTAAACATAGCTTGTCACCTTCGGCTTAAAGTGAAAACAATTTTGAACAATTGTTATATTTTGCCGGTTCTTTGGTAAAGAGAAATTCTCCGTTTCTGACAGAGGCCAACACCCCTGCCCTTTCACATACGGCTTCAAATTCCGATTTAGCCTCTATAACTATAAAATCGGCACTCTTGCCAGGCTCAATGCCGTAATCGTCTATATTCATTGTTTTTGCTCCGTTTACGGTTATAAGATCAAGGGCATTTTCTATTTCAGTCTGAGACATCATCTGGGCTATATGTATGCCGTGGTCAAGAATGTTCATAAGATTGCCGTTTCCGAGAGGATACCATGGGTCTGACATTGAGTCCTGAGCAAAACAGACATTTATTCCGGCATCGTTAAGCTCCTTTACTCTTGTTAAACCCCTTCTCTTGGGGTAAGTGTCCTGTCTGCCCTGAAGATATATATTTTCAGTAGGGCAGGATATGAAATTTATGCCTGATTTATACAGCTGTTTAAGCATTCTGAAGGCATAGCTGTTATCAGCGGAACCGAAAGAACAAGTATGGCTTGCGGCAGTTTTTCTGCCTATACTCTCTGAGTAAACAAGAGCGTTTAAAAGTTCCAAAAATCTGCTTTGAGTGTCATCTGTTTCATCGCAGTGAACATCTATAAGCTTATCGTATTTTACGGCAAGCTCTACGGCCTTGTGTATGGATTTTTCACCGAATTCCCGGGCAAATTCATAATGGGGAATAGCCCCTACACAATCCGCACCCATTTTCAGTGCTTCTTCTACAAGACTGTCGCCGCCTTTATAGGCATACATACCCTCCTGCGGAAAAGCTACAATCTGAATGGTAACATATTCCTTAAGCTGTTCTCTTAATTCAAGCATAGCCTTAAGCCCGGTCAGCTTCGGGTCGGTAACATCAATGTGTGTTCTTATAAACTGAACTCCATTGCGAACCTCTTTGAGTACACCCTTTAAAGCTCTTCCCCTTATTTCTTCGGGCTTAATTTTATCCTTTGTTTCGCCCCAACGTTGTATTCCCTCAAAAAGTGTGCCGCTGCCGTTTAAAGCTCCTTCCATTTGAGAGGTAAAAACATAGTCAAGGTGAATATGGGGGTCAACGTAAGGAGGAACAACCAAATAGCCCTTAAGATCTGTAATTTTCGCTCCGTCCGTTTCTATATGCTGTGCAATTTTCTTAAATTTGCCCTTTTCCACCAATATTTCACAAAGCTCCTTTTTACCCTTTAAACGGGCATTTATAAATTTTGTCATATTATCATACTCCTTAATAAAATGATTTTTATATATTGCTGTAACAGCTCCCCTATTTTAAAGGGGAGCCCTATTATAAAAAGGAATTTATGCAACCTTTTTGCTGCCTAAATGAGCATGAGCAGCAACAAATGAAATTCCTACATATGAAACCATACTTACTGCAACTGCATTTATACAGCTGATTCCCGGAAGATAACTTGAAATAACACCTAAAACGAAGGCAATAAATGCAACAGGGTTTACAGCCTTAAAGCTGTAGCTTTCAAAATTTTCTTCATAGGCCTTTCTGTTTACAAAGAAGAAATCCGTTATAATTACTGCACCCAGTGAGGGGATAAAACCGCTTAAGAAGTTTAACAGGCTTGTAAAGTTGTTGTACAGAGCCATAGAGAAAATTGTGGCTATAATACCGTTTACAATAACCAGCTTTTTCTTTTCTATTTTCGTAATATTTGAAAAAGCAAGGCTTGCGGCGTAAATTGTATTGTCATTTGTTGTCCAGATATTAAGACCGAGGATAACTATTCCCGAAAGAACAAGTCCTTGTGAAATCATAACGTCTGAAATATCTGCCATACCTGTTGCAAGCCCGCCTATTGCTCCAAAGGAGAACATAAGAATGTTTCCTATAAAGAAAGCGGCTACAGTCGAAACAACGGCTGTCCTTGAATTATTTGAAAAACGTGTAAAGTCCGGTGTAAGAGTACCGCCCGATATAAATGAGCCCACAACCATGCCTATAGCTGTTGTCATGCCTATTGTATTTACTGTTGTCATTTCAGCTAAGCCGGAAAAACCGCCGGCCTGTGAAAGTGAAATTCCCGTTGAGTAGCAGCCTAAAATCGCTATTGAAGGAACAGCTATAAAGCTTAAAATAGCCAACGACTTAACACCGAAGTAGGCCGTACTTGTCATAAGCAAGCCTAAAACCGCAATAACAATCCAAATAGGAATATTCCATGTCTTGCTTATGGGAAGTGCAAGCATAACTATACTTACACCGAACCACCCTACCTGAGTTATACCGAGAATACCGGATACAAAGTAAGAGCCGACCTTGCCGAAGGAATATCTTGCCAAAAGGTGGGTTGAAAGAGACGTTTTTGAAGATATGTAAGCCAAAAGAGCCGTATAGGTTCCCAAAATTAAATCGCCTATTAAAAGAACGGTTAAAAGAGTTTTAAAGGTTAAGCCTACACCGAGCTGACCGCCTGTGAGCATCGTACCTGTGTAAAATGTAAAGCCCATCATAATAACAAGCATTGAGAAAAATCCCTTTTTCCCTTCTTTTCCAACAGGAGTAATTGAATAATCATGATCTACTGCTTTTGTTTTTGCCATAAGAATTCTCCTTTCTGCCGGCTTTGCGCTTACCGCTTTAACCGAACCAAAAAAAGAGGTCTATCTCAAAAGACAGCCTCCTCGCATTGACATTTTTTAATTTATTTCTGAGGAAAACAGAAAAGCCCTTGCCTGCGCCTGTGCAGGTAAGAGCTTTTCTGTGCCCTCAATTTTTATAACACATAATATACTCCATTTTTGAGGCGGTGTCAATGTTTTTTTGAGAATTCAGGCTTTTTTGTCCGCTGAAAACAAATAGCCACTCTTCAATTTGTTTCTTCTGCAATTACATTCAATATAATCTTATGGTCTAGCAGAAGAGGATTTAACTAAAATCAGTGGTTTTGACTGTAACAATGCTTTATGCCGTCTGCATACGCTCTAATATTTTCACATCATCTATGACAACCTCCACATATTTCGTCGCCAATTCAGACTTTATTCCGTCCGCCGGCATGCGCAGCGCAATATTAATTTTGCTGTCATGAGCTTGACAAAAGCATAAAATATAGTAAAATAAACTTATAGCGATATCGGTCATATTGTATCATATATCACAGCTTATATTTTCACAAAATCCGAAATACCTTATCACAAAAGTTCTT